>NZ_CP033875.1:4280000-4525637 GCF_002742645.2 Caulobacter sp. FWC26 | reverse complement strand
CAATCGCCGCATACCTCAGCCGCCGCCCCCCATGGCGCGCGACCGTTTTTTCTCAACGCACACAGGTTCTTACTCGGCGAACACGATGGGTCCGCCGCCGCCTTGTTTTGTCCAAGACTGGAAGAGCGCTGAGACCCTTAAACTAGCCAGCGGCCCGGGCCGGTCAAACGGAAAACTTGCGTCCGATCGCGGATATTTCTGTTGACTCGCGAGAGGCCCTCGCCCCGCAAGGGAATAGCGACTTCGACTACTCTGATCACAGATTGCTACGTCAGGAATAGCGCGTTGGATTCAAAGCAAAAGCCGACCAGGTCTCCCTGATCGGCCTTTGTAAACTTTTGAAAAGATTGGATGAACTGGGTTCGTCCAATAACTGTACTAGGCGGCTGCCTTGTCCAGCTTCTTCAGGCGAGCCGCCAGGCGCGAAACCTTGCGCGAGCCCGTGTTCGGGTGGACGACGCCCTTCGAAACCGCGCGCATCAGCTCGGATTGAGCCTCGACGAAAGCGGCCTTGGCGACGGCGACGTCACCCTTGGCGATCGCGTCTTCGAACTTGCGCAGGAAGGTGCGCACGCGCGAGCGGCGGGCGGTGTTGACTTCGGTGCGGCGAGCGATCTTGCGGATCGCCTTCTTGGCGCCGGGATTATTGGCCATGGGTTGGACCTTCAAACGGACAGCCGCGCGGGCGGCCGCGAAGCAGGTGGAAATGTGAGCGCGCGGATATACGGGAAGCGCTGGCCTGGGTCAACGGTCCACAGGCAGGATTCCCGAGGCCGCTTCACCGTCTTCGTTGCTGATCCGGATCAAGCGCCCTTGAAGGCCGGTTTACGCTTCTCGACGAAGGCTGTCATGCCTTCCTTCTGGTCCTCGAACGCGAAAAGCGAATGGAACAGTCGGCGCTCCAGGGCCACACCCGTGGTCAAGGTGGTTTCATAAGCGGCCTCGACCAGTTCCTTGTTCATCGCTACCGCGAGCGGCGACTGGCTGGCGATCTTGGCAGCGATCCCGAGGGCTTCGTCGACCAGGCTTTCGGCCGGAAAGATGCGGGACACCAAGCCCGAGCGCTCGGCTTCCTGCGCATCCATCATCCGACCGGTCAGGATCATGTCCATGGCCTTGGACTTGCCCACAAAGCGCGTCAGGCGCTGGGTGCCGCCGATGCCGGGGGCGACGCCCAGATTGATCTCCGGCTGGCCGAACTTGGCGGTGTCGGCGGCCAGGATGAAGTCGCACATCATGGCCAGTTCGCAGCCGCCCCCGAGCGCGTAACCAGACACTGCGGCGATGATCGGCTTACGGCACTGCTCGATCGCACGCGCGCCGGCGGTGAAGAAGTCCGCCTTGAACATCTGGGCGTAGCTCTTGTCCGACATCTCCTTGATGTCGGCGCCGGCGGCGAAGGCCTTGCTTGAGCCGGTCAGAACGATGCAGCCCACACCGTCATCGGCCTCGGCCGCCGCCAAGGCCTCCGCCAACTCGCTCAGCAGGGTGGTGTTGAGCGCATTCAGCGCCTCGGGCCGGTTCAGTCGGATCAAGGTGACGCCCAGCGCGCTCTCCGGCGCCTCGACGATCAGGGTCTGGAACTGGGCCATCTCATTCTCCTGCTTCAGCCGGCGCAGTTATAGAGAGGCCATCGGTGTTGGGGAGCCCCCGCGCGGCGTCAAGGTCCGACGTGAACGCTCGAAATCCTTCCGGGATTTGAAAGAGCGCCTTATCCCTCGGCCACGACGACGCCAAACTGGATCCAGAGGGCCTTGTCCTTCAGGTTCTTGCGAACCCAGGCGGCGTGGACCTCGCGTTCGACGTCCGTGGAACGCGGCGCCAAGGGCCTTGGCCGCGCGCCATAGGCCCCCTGGACTGCGGCGGAGACCGCCAGGGCGCCGACCGAGTGGGTCAGTTCCAGCGCGCGCTCCTTGCCGCCCTGCAGCTCGAGATAGACCTCGGCCAGCAGATGGGCGTCGATCAGGGCGCCGTGCTTGTCGCGGCTCTCCAGGCTGATCTTGAACCGCTTACAGAGCGCATCGAGCGAGTTATACATGCCCGGAAAGCGCTTCTTGGCCATAGCCAGCGTGTCGACCCAACGCTCCTCGTGGATCGGCGCCTTGCCACATTTCTCCAGCTCGAAATTGACGAACTGGCGGTCGAACGCGGCATTGTGGGCCACCACAACGCTGTCGCCGACAAAATCCAGAAAGCGATCGGCGATTTCGTGAAACTTGGGCTTCCCGGTCAGGAAGGCGCTGGAGAGGCCGTGGACCTTTTCGGCCTCGGCCGGCATGTCGCGGAGCGGGTCGCAGTACTCATGGAACGAGCGACCCGTGGGCATGAAGTCGACCACTTCGATGCAGCCGATTTCGACCAGGCGGTCACCGGTCTTCGGATCGAAGCCGGTCGTTTCGGTATCGAGGATGATCTCGCGGGCCATGCCTCTTCCATGAAGCCGTTCGCGGCCCGCTTCAAGCCGACGGAGCGGTTCTCAACAGAGTCAGAAGGTCGCGGACCTGCTGACGCGCGTGGTCTAGACCTTGCCCCGTATCGATGACGAAGTCCGCGCGCGCGCGCTTTTCAGCGTCTGGTGTCTGGCGCGCCAGGATCGCCTCGAATTTCTCGGGCGTCATTTCCGGGCGGGCCAGGACCCGCTCGCGCTGAACCTCAGCCGGAGCCGAAACAACCACCACCTTGTCGACGCGCTTTTCGCCGCCTGTTTCGAACAGCAGTGGGACATCCAGGACCACGATGTCATGGCCCTCGGCCTTGGCCTTCTCGAAAAAGCCGATCCGGTGAGCGCCGACCAGCGGGTGGACGATGGTCTCCAGCTTGGCCAGCGCCTCGGGATCGCCGACCACGCGCGCGCTGAGCTTGGCGCGATCGATCGCGCCATTGACGACGACGCCGGGAAAGGCCGTCTCGACCGGCTCCACCGCCGCCCCGCCCGCAGCGTAGAGCGCGTGGACGGCGGCGTCCGAGTCGTAGACCGGCACGCCTTCGTCCTGGAACATCTTCGAGGTGGTCGATTTGCCCATGCCGATCGAACCGGTCAGACCCAGGATCAGCATGTCAGGCTTCTCCCAACAGCTTGAGCGCCAGGGCCCGGACATCGACCGTAGGGGAGGGGGCCTGGCCGTAGATCGCCTCAAAGGTTGGGATCGCCTGCCTCAAAAGCATTTCCAGGCCGTCGACCGTCCGGCGTCCCGCCGCCTCGGCGCGGCGCAGGAACTCGGTCCGCAGCGGCTTGTAGACCATGTCCATCACGACGGCGGTCTTGGGGGTCAAGGTCAGGTCGGCTGCGGGACCCGCGCCGCCGCCCAGACCCAGCGAGGTCGCGTTGATCACCAGGCCGGCCTCCGGCAGCAGGGCGGGAAGGGCGTCTTCGCCGTGGGCGAGGACCTTCTCCCCGAACGCGTCGGCCAAGTCCTGGGCTCGCGCCACGGTGCGGTTCACGACCGACACCTGCGGCGCGCCGGCCAGCAGCAGGGCCGCCACCGCGCCCCGCGCCGCGCCGCCCGCGCCGAGAATGACCACCGGCGCGGCAGTGACATCGAAACCTGGCGCCTGAATGGCGATCGCGCCCAGCAGACCAGGGCCGTCGGTGTTGTCGGCGTGGACACGGCCCTCGGCATCGAAGAGCAGGAGGTTGGCGGCTCCGGCCATTCGCGCCAGGTCGCTGGCGGTGTCGGCGACCGCCAGGGCTCTCTCCTTGAAGGGGATGGTGACGTTGACGCCGCGCACGACTCCGCCCCGCAGTCCGTCGACGAAGGTCTCGAACCGGTTGGCGGTCGGCGCGAACGGCACATAGGCCGCGTCGAGGCCGGCAGCGGCGATCCAGGCGTTATGGATGACCGGGCTCATCGAATGCTTGATCGGCTGGCCGCAGACTCCGCCGACAATCGCCGCGCCTGTGAGGGAATTGCTCATGCCGGCAGGGCTCCATGAAGACGCAGGAAATCCAGCAGGCCGATCAGCGGCAGGCCCAGGATCGTGAAATAGTCGCCCTCGATCTTGTCGAAGAGCTGAACGCCCTCGCCCTCCAGCTCGTAGCAGCCCACCGACCAGAGCAGGGCTTCGCCGCGACGCTCTATATATTCGTCTAGCCAGGCTTCGCTGAACGGCCGCACCGACAGCTTCGCGCTTTCGACCACTCGCCAGATCGGCTGGCCGTCGCGCGCGACGACCACGGCCGAGTGCAGCTTGTGGGTGGTTCCGCGAAGCTCGAGCAGGCGCGCCCGGGCCTCGGCCAACGAAACGGCCTTATCGATCAGCCGGCCGTTCAGATCGAGGGTCTGGTCGGCGCCGATGACAAGGCCAGATCGCTTGGTCGAAACCTTAACCGCTTTCATCTCGGCGAGCGCGTCGGCGATGTCGCGCGGGGTCACCGTCTCGGCCAGAAGTCCGGCCTTGGCCGCATCCTCGTCCACGCCGGGACTGACCGCGTCGAAGGTCACGCCGGCGTTTCGCAGGATCATCTGGCGCGCCGAACTTTGGGAGGCGAGCGTGATCGGTATGGGGCTCATCCCAAGACCTCGACCTTGCCACGACCTGCGGACAGAAGGTTGATCACCGCCGCCGCCGTCTCTTCCACCGAGCGCCGCGTGATGTCGATGACTGGCCAGTTCTGGCGCTCGAACAGGCGGCGCGCGGCGATGATTTCCTGACGGACCGCATCGGCGTCGACATAGTCGCTTTCGCGGTTCTCTTTCAGCGAGAGTAGGCGGTTGCGACGAATCTGGATCAGTCGGTCGGGCGAGGTGATCAGGCCGACGATCAGGGTGTTCTTCAGCGTGAACAGTTCCTCGGGCGGCGGTCGGCCGGGGACCAGCGGCACATTGGCGGCGCGCACGCCTCGGTGGGCCAGGTAGATGCAGGTCGGGGTCTTGGACGTGCGAGAGACACCCACCAGGATGACGTCGGCCTGGGTCAGATCCTGGCCGCCCTGGCCGTCATCATGAGCGATGGCGTAGTCGAGAGCTTCGATCCGGTCGAAATAGTCGTTTGTCAGCGCATGCTGAGCGCCGACCCGTGTCGAAATCCGGGCGCCCAGATACCGGGACATGGCGCTGATCACCGGATCCAGCGCGGCGATGCAGGGCATTTCCAGCTTGCGGCACCCCTCCTCAAGCGCCGTTCGCAATCCCGGATCGACAATCGTATGCATCACCACGCCCGGCGCGCCGGCGATCTCTTCAAGCGCGCGGTCCAATTGGCGCGTGGATCGCACCAGAGCGTAGATGTGTTCAATCGGCAGGATGTCGGTGAAGCGTGCGCAGACCGCCCGCGCCATTGCGTTGAGGGTTTCGCCGGTGGAGTCCGAAACTAGGTGGATATGGAAGTAGGTGGCGAAACGGGGCGGCAGCCTTTCGCCCTCGCCCTGCGCCAGACTCTCCTGTGGATCATCCGTTAACGGTTGCTTAACCACTTGCCCTGCCTCTGGGGACGCCCGGGCGCCAAGCAGCCCCGATGACGTCGTGACACGGCGCCGCTGTGATCAACGGTCGCATTGCTCGCCTAACATCCCCAGGCCCGCCCCGCACCCCCTGAACTCTGAATCTGGCTTGTCCAGAAGCGCGGGAAGAGTTCGGCGAGGGGTGTTTTTAGGCCGTCACGACGTTAAGAATTCATTAAGGTCTTCAAGGCGCTTGCCCGTTCATCCCCATGATTAACAGAGCCTTAACCCCCTGTGGGGAGCGCTGGGGGAAACCCGGGACGAGGTGTGCGAGTCACTCGCCTGCCAGGCGTTTTCCCCGCTTTGCAGTTGCCCTTCCGCCCCCTCCTTCAATCTTAATTTCTTATTAAGATATGTTAGAAAAATCTTAAGGGACGTCCGGGCTTGAGCCGAAGCCCGCGCCGGGCTTTAACCCGAGCCATGACGTCTTCTTCTCCGACCTCTGAGCACACTCCGAAATTTCTCTCCGCGCTGGAGGGGCAAAGGCATGCGAACCCTCCGGTCTGGTTCATGCGCCAGGCTGGCCGATATCTGCCGGAGTACCGGGCGGTGCGCGCCACGGCGCCGGACTTCATCAGCTTCTGCTTTGATCCTGAGAAAGCGGCCGAGGTCACGCTGCAACCGATGCGGCGGTTTCCGTTCGACGCTTCGATCGTGTTCGCGGACATCCTGCTGATCCCTGGCGCACTGGGCCAAAAGGTCTGGTTCGAAGCTGGCGAGGGTCCCAAGCTCGGAGACATGCCGTCCGTCGAGTCCATGGCCGAAAAGGCCGGGGAAGCAGGTAAGGCCCTTTCGCTCGTCGGGGAGACGCTGACCCGGGTTCGCTCGGCGCTTGATCCGGAGAAGGCCTTGATCGGCTTCGCCGGCGCGCCGTGGACCGTCGCGACCTATATGATCGAGAAGGGTTCCAGCGATCGCAGTGGCGCGCGGACCTTCGCCTACCAGAACCCGGAGACGCTGGACGCCTTGATCCAGGTGCTGGTCGACGCAACGATTGACTACCTGGCCATGCAGGTCGACGCAGGCGCCCAGGCCCTGAAGCTGTTCGAGAGCTGGGCGGAGGGCTTGTCGGAACCGCTGTTCGATCGTCTCGTCACCCAGCCGCACATCCGTATTGTCGAAGGCCTGCGGGCTCGCGGTGTCACCGTCCCGGTCATTGGTTTCCCGCGCGGCGCCGGAACCTTGGTCGAGGACTACGCCGCCAAGACGCCGGTGCAGGCCGTGGCGCTGGACACCTCGGCCTCAGCCAAGCTCGGTCAGACGATCCAGAAGACCAAGACCATCCAGGGCGCGCTTGATCCGTTGCTGCTCCGGGCCGGCGGAGATGCGCTGCTCAAGCGCGTCGATGAAATGCTCGAGCAGTGGAACCAGGGTCCCTATATCTTCAATCTGGGCCACGGCATCCTGCCCGATACGCCGATCGCCCATGTCGAGGCCGTGCTGGAGCGGGTGACCGGACAGAAGGTGGCCAAGTGAGTCAGAAGCTCGCCGTCGTTCTTTTCAATCTCGGCGGGCCCGATGGCCCCGACGCCGTGCGGCCGTTTCTGTTCAACCTGTTCCGCGATCCCGCGATCATCGGCGCTCCGGCGCTGATCCGGTATCCGCTCGCGGCGCTGATTTCGACCACGCGTGAAAAGTCCGCCAAGGCCAACTACGCCATCATGGGCGGCGGTTCGCCTTTGCTGCCGGAAACGGAAAAACAGGCGCGTGCGCTGGAAGCCGCTCTGGCGACGGCGATGCCGGGCGTCGAGGCCAAGTGCTTCATCGCCATGCGTTACTGGCATCCGCTGACCGGTGAGACCGCGCGTCAGGTCGCGGCTTTCGCGCCGGACCAGGTGGTGTTGCTACCACTTTATCCGCAGTTCTCCACCACCACGACGGGCTCGTCGCTGAAGGCATGGAAGAAGGCCTACAAGGGTTCGGGCGTTCAGACCACGGTGGGCTGCTATCCGACTGAGGCCGGTTTGATTGAGGCCCATGCCCGGATGGCTCGGGAAAGCTGGGAGAAGGCGGGCTCACCAACGAACGTGCGGCTGCTGTTCTCCGCCCATGGTCTGCCAGAAAAGGTGATCCTGGCCGGGGACCCTTACCAGAAGCAGGTGGAGGCGACTGCTGCTGCGGTCGCCGCGCATCTGCCGTCACAGATTGAGTGGACCGTCTGCTACCAGAGCCGAGTGGGTCCCCTGAAGTGGATCGGGCCGTCGACTGACGATGAGATTCGTCGCGCCGGCGCGGAAGGGAAGGGGGTGATGATCACCCCGATCGCCTTCGTCTCCGAGCATGTCGAGACCTTGGTCGAGCTTGATCACGAATATGCCGAGCTGGCCGAAGAGGTCGGTGCGTCGCCCTATCTGCGCGTCGCCGCTTTGGGCACGGCGCCCGCCTTCATCGACGGGCTGGCCAAAGCGGTTCGAGCAGCGGTCGACAGCAAGGCCGGTACGACGGCTTCGGCCTGCGGTTGGCGTTGCGGACCGGAGTGGTCTAAGTGTCCTTGCCGGGAAGGAGCGCTGGCGTGATGGATTTCCTAGTGGCGCACTTTAACCTGGTGCGCGGGCTGCACATCCTCGCCGTCATCGCCTTCATGGCCGGTATGCTCTATCTGCCGCGCCTGTTCGTCTATCACACCAAGGCCGCGCCGGGCTCGGAGATGGACGAGACCTTCAAGGTGATGGAGCGTCGTCTCCTGAAGGGCATCATCAACCCGGCCTCGATCGCCACGGCGGTTTTTGGCCTGGGCCTGATCCTCGCCGACTCGCAGATTCGCGGCTGGGATTTCTTGCTGCAGCCGTGGATGGTCGCCAAGCTGGCGGCGCTGGTCGGGCTGTACGGCTTCCACGGATTTCTCTCGGCTTCGCGCAAGAAGTTCGAGCGGGGTGAGAACGTCCGGCCTGAGAAATTCTGGCGGATGGTCAACGAGATCCCCTTTGTTCTGGCGATCGTCATCGTGATCTCGGCGACGACGAAATACCTCAACCACTAAGCTTTCGGCGGCGGCGCTTGACCCGCCGCCGTCCGCGTGGTTTGCATCCCCAGTCGGTTCGGCGCTCGCCGGGCCATATTCTCCCACGGATTGGCGCCCGTCCTGGCGCGCCCGCGAGCGATCCCGCCGCAAGTCCGTTCCCCGAACGATCCGCGTCGTCGTCAACAGACGCGCATGTCCGCTCCGCCGGATGTGACCATCGCCATTCTACCGGCCGGACTCCGCCTAGGGGACCGCGCCCTTTCTTGAGTCTAATCATGACCGAAGACACCGAAAACCAGATCCCGGCCGCCGAAGAGGCGACCCTGGAGGACATCGTCGCCGACACGGCCGACGTTACGACCGAAGCGTCAGTAGACGCCGCCGAGACCGGCGTCGAAGGTGAGGGCGAGGACGAGGGCTCCAGCATCGCTGACGCCGTCGCGGCCCTCGGCCTGAAGTCCATGTCTCTGCAGGAGCTGAAGGAGAAGTCTCCGGCCGACCTGCTGGCGTTCGCCGAGACCTTCGAGGTCGAGAACGCCAACTCCATGCGCAAGCAGGACATGATGTTCGCGATCCTGAAGACCCTCGCCGAGGAAGGCGTGGAGATCTCCGGTTCTGGCACCATGGAAGTGCTGCAGGACGGCTTCGGCTTCCTGCGCTCGCCGGAAGCCAACTATCTTCCGGGTCCGGACGACATCTATGTGTCGCCGTCACAGATCCGGAAGTATGGCCTGCGCACCGGCGACAGCGTCGAGGGCGCGATCCGCTCGCCGCGCGAAGGCGAGCGCTACTTCGCTCTGACCAGCGTCACCAAGATCAATTTCGAGAGCCCAGACAACGTGCGCCACAAGGTGCACTTCGACAACCTGACGCCGCTTTATCCCGAAGAGCGCCTGAACATGGAGCTGCCGGATCCGACCGTGAAGGATCGCTCGGGCCGGGTCATCGACATCGTCGCGCCGCTGGGCAAGGGCCAGCGCTGCCTGATCGTCGCCCCGCCGCGCGTCGGTAAGACGGTTATGCTGCAGAACATCGCCAAGTCGATCGAGACCAACCACCCCGAGTGCTACCTGATCGTCCTGCTGATCGACGAGCGTCCGGAAGAAGTCACCGACATGCAGCGTACGGTGAAGGGCGAGGTGATCGCCTCGACCTTCGACGAACCGGCGACCCGCCACGTCCAGGTGGCCGAGATGGTTATCGAGAAGGCCAAGCGCCTGGTCGAGCACAAGCGCGACGTCGTCATCCTGCTGGACTCGGTCACCCGTCTGGGTCGCGCCTACAACACCACGGTCCCGTCGTCGGGCAAGGTGTTGACCGGCGGTGTCGACGCCAACGCCCTGCAGCGTCCGAAGCGTTTCTTCGGCGCGGCGCGCAATGTCGAGGAGGGCGGTTCGCTGTCGATCATCGCCACGGCTCTGATCGATACCGGCAGCCGGATGGATGAAGTCATCTTCGAAGAGTTCAAGGGCACCGGTAACTCAGAAATCGTCCTGGACCGCAAGGTAGCCGACAAGCGCATCTTCCCCGCCATCGACGTGCTCAAGTCCGGCACCCGCAAGGAAGAGCTCATCACGCCGCGCGACCAGCTGCAGAAGACCTATGTCCTGCGTCGGATCCTCAACCCGATGGGCGCGTCGGACGCGATCGAGTTCCTGCTGGACAAGCTGCGTCAGTCGAAGACGAACGGCGACTTCTTCCAGTCGATGAACACCTGAGTCCAACCAGACTCGTCCAGAACGGAAAAAGGCGCCGGTGTTACCCGACGCCTTTTTTGTTGGGTCTTACCGGTAAGGCCCTACGGAATGAGCAGTGTGGCCCCCACGGTCTTACGGCTCTCCAGGGCCTCGTGCGCTGCACGAGCCTGGACGAGGGGGAAGGTCTGACCGATGTCGATCTTGACCTCGCCCGAACCGATGACGGCAAACAGCGCTTCGGCGCTTTCGTCGAGCTCCTGCGTCGTGACGATATAGTCGAACAGCTTTGGTCGGGTGACGAAGGCGGACTTTGGCGCCAAGGCCAGGGGCGCGAACGCGGGGGCAGGACCCGAGGCATTGCCGAACGTCACCAACACGCCGCGCCGGGCAAGGCTGGCCAGACTGGCGTCCCAAGTGTCCTTGCCGACGCCGTCATAGACAACCGCGACCCCGCGGCCGGCGGTGAGCTCGGCGACGCGGCTAGCGACATCTTCATGGCTGTAGTCAATTACGTGATCCGCGCTGAGACCCCGGGCGATGGCGGCCTTGGCCTCCGACCCGACCGTGGCCACGACGGTCGCGCCCAAAGCCTTGCACCATTGCAAGAGAATCTGGCCGACACCGCCAGCCGCCGCATGGACGAGGACCCAGTCACCCTGTTTCACGTGGAAACATCGCCGGACCAGGAATTCTGCGGTCATGCCTTTCAGCAATGCGGCCGCTGCGACATCCAGACCGATGCTGTCGGGGACCCTGACGGCGCGATCGGCAGGAACGAGAGCGGCCTCGGCATAGGCGCCCATGGTTCCGTTATAGGCCACCCGATCGCCGGTCTCAAACCGCGTGACGCCTTCACCGACGGCTTCGACAACGCCGGCCGCCTCGAGCCCGATCACCAGCGGTGTTTTCACGGGGTACAGGCCTGAGCGGTGATAGGTATCGATATAGTTCAGACCCACGGCTTGATGGCGCACGAGGATCTGACCCGGACCGGGCGAGGGCAGGGGAAGGTCGACGACCTCCAGTACCTCTGGTCCGCCGGTCCTCACGGCTTGGACCGCCAGCATCAGGCCAGCGCCTTCTGGAAGAACGTCAGGCTGCGGCCATTCGCCTTGGCCGCGTCCGTCGCGTCATAGTGCGCGCCGCCCTCGCGGGCGAAGGCATGGTCGCGACCTTCGTAGGTATGGATCTCGATCTGCGGGTGATCCTTCAGCGCATTGAGGATCACCTGCTGCGCCTCGGGCGGGACGAACTGATCCTTCTCGGCGATGTGCATCATGAGAGGGTGGTTCAGCTTCTCGGCCTCTCCCACGCGCTGTTCAATTCCGACGCCGTAGTAGGAGACGGCGGCGTCGATGTCTGTGCGGGTGGCGGTCAGGAACGCCAGCAGTCCGCCAAGGCAGTAGCCGACCGCGCCAACCTTGCCATTGACGCCGTCCAGCTTGCGGGCTGCGGAGATGGTCGCGGCGATGTCCGAAACGCCGGCGTCCACGTCGAACGCGTTGAAGAGCTCGAACGCCCGCTTCCATTCGGCTTCGCTCTGGTCGGTGATGTCGATCCCGGGCTCGATCCGCCAGAAGAGGTCGGGGCAGATAGCCACGAAGCCTTGGGCCGCCAGGCCGTCGCAGATGTCGCGCATGACCTTGTTCACGCCGAAGATCTCCTGGATCACGACGATGGCCGGCGCGCTCGGGGCCTTTGGGCGCGCCACGTAGGCCGAGAAGGCGCCATCCGGGGTATTGATCGTGAGGGTCTCGCTCATCGGGGCTCTCCGTCGCTTTCGGGTCCTTGTCTACAGGACCAATGTGACTTTCGACCGAAGCGCTCTACCCTGACCCGCCGGGCTTGCCCCATAACAAAATCGTGCCCTGACCGAAGGGAACCTGTGATGAAGATGACCATCGAGATTGATTGCACGCCGATCGAGGCTCGCGCCTTCCTGGGCCTGCCGGATGTGAGCGCACTGAACGAGCATCTGGTCAAGGAGATGCAGAACCGTATGGACGCCAACATGGCCATGCTGGCGCCCGAGGAGCTGATGAAAAACTGGATGGCTTTCGGGGCCGGGGCCCAAGAGTCGTTCCGGAAGCTGATGACGGCGGCGGCTGGCGCGGCGGCTGGCGGCGCAGCAACGAAGCGCGACTGAGGGCATGACGGATACGATCTTCGCGTTGGCCACGGCGGCCGGGCGCGCCGCAGTCGCGGTGGTGCGGGTGTCGGGCTCCAGGTCTACTGAGATCGCGGCAGCCCTGTGTGGGCGCTTGCCGCCGCCGCGGCTAGCCGCCGTTCGAACGTTGAAGAAGGATGGCGTGGCGTTGGACGAGGCGCTGGTGCTGCGTTTCGAAGGGCCCGCCAGCTATACCGGTGAAGACAGCGTCGAGTTTCACGTGCATGGCGGCCGGGCGGTGGTGGAAGCCTTGCTCGGTGCGCTCTCGGATCTAGGCGCGCGCTTGGCGGAGCCTGGGGAGTTCACAAGGCGAGCGTTCGAGAACGGAAAGCTGGATCTGGCCCAGGCTGAGGGCGTGGCCGATCTGATCGATGCGGAGACCGAAGCCCAGAGGCGACAGGCGCTAGGGCAAGTTGGGGGTGCTCTTAGCCGGCGATACGAGCGTTGGCGTGACTTGCTGGTTCAGGCCTTGGCGATGCTGGAGGCGGCGGTCGACTTCCCGGATGAGGATCTTCCGGAAGAAGTTGCAGAACGCGCCCGGCCAGGCCTTCGTCAGCTCAACACTGAACTGAACGCGGCGCTTTTGGATGTTTCCCGGGGGCGGCGCGTGCGGGACGGGTTCAGAATTGCGCTGGTCGGCGCACCCAACGCAGGCAAGAGCACGCTCCTCAACGGCCTGGCTGAGCGGGACGCCGCCATCGTCACCGACGTTGCGGGAACGACGCGGGATGTCATCGAGGTTCCGCTGGTGTTGGGCGGCTATAAGGTGCTGCTCGCGGACACGGCGGGGCTACGGGAAACTTCCGATGCGATCGAGGCCGAGGGGGTTCGGCGAGCCAAGGCCTGGGCAGAGGTTGCGGATCTGCGTCTGTGGGTCGTGGACGGTTTTCACGTGAAACAGGCGGAGCATCGCCCTGACGTCATTCGCGCCGGGGACTGGCTAATCCTGAACAAGGCCGACATCGCAGACGCGGCCAGCTTGACCGCCGTCGCCGACTACTGGACGGCGCAGGGGCTATCGGTCCTGCGCCTGACGGCCAGGTCCGGGGACGGCGCCGCCGGCCTCCGGGAGACGCTCGCATCCCACGTGGCCGAGGCGCTGTCAGGCGCGGAGTTTCCGGCCGCGACGCGACTGCGCCACGCCGAACGGTTGTTGGAGGCTAAAGGCTACCTTGAGCGGCCCCTGTCCGACATCGGGCTAGAGGTCGAGCTCGCCGCAGAGGATGTGCGTCTCGCAGCGCGCGCCCTGGAAAAGATCTCTGGACGCATCGATCCCGAAGACGTTCTGGGTCGGGTCTTTTCGACCTTCTGTATCGGTAAGTGATGTTTCACGTGGAATCCCCCATGTTGTCCACAGCGCGCTCACAGCTGTGGCGGGGGTGTTTCACGTGAAACGCCGATGAGTCACATCGACCCGCTCACGTGATTGGCGTATAGATCGAGTCCAGCGCCCCCGCTCAAGCCCGGGGGCGTTCGCATTGAGGCGAGCGTCTTGTCCAAGTCTTGGGATGTCATTGTCATCGGCGGCGGTCACGCCGGCTGCGAGGCGGCGGCCGCTGCGGCGCGTACCGGCGCACGTACGCTTCTGCTGACCCATAAGCTGGAAACCATCGGCGAAATGTCCTGCAACCCGGCCATCGGCGGCTTGGGCAAGGGACATCTTGTACGCGAGATCGACGCCCTGGACGGTGTCATGGGCCGCATGGCCGACAAGGCGGGCATCCAGTTTCGGATGCTGAACCGCTCCAAGGGCCCGGCCGTGCGTGGCCCGCGGTCTCAGATCGATCGCAAGCTCTATCGCGAGGCGATGCAGGCAGAGCTGTTTTCCACGGGAAACCTCGACATCATCGCCGCCGCCGCCGAGGACCTGATTGTCGAGAACGGCAAGGTGGCTGGCGCGCTGGACGCAAACGGCCAGGCCTATCGCGCGCCCCGCGTGATCCTGACGACCGGCACCTTCCTGAAAGGCGTCATTCATCGGGGTGAGGACCGTATTCCGGCGGGCCGTGTCGGCGATCAGCCAGCGATCGGCCTTTCGGATCGGCTGTATGGTCTGGGGTTCCAGATGGGGCGGCTGAAGACCGGGACGCCCGCGCGTCTGGACGGCAAGACCATCGCCTGGGACCGCCTTGAGAGCCAGGCGGCCGACGATACGCCCGTGCCGTTCTCGTATCTGAACGACAAGATCGACGTGCCTCAGATCGCCTGCGGCGTGACCTATACCACCGAAGAGACCCATCGGATCATTGCCGAGCGGATCGGTGAGTCCTTAGTTTATAGCGGCCGCGCCACGGGTGTCGGTCCGCGCTATTGCCCCTCGATCGAGGACAAGGTCGTCCGCTTCGCCGACAAGACCAGCCACCAGATCTTCCTGGAGCCGGAAGGCCTGGACGACGACACCGTCTATCCGAACGGGATCTCGACTTCGGTCTCCGAGGAGACCCAGCTGCTGTTCCTACGCACTATTCCGGGCCTCGAGCAGGTCGAGGTGATCCGCTACGGCTACGCCATCGAGTACGACTATGTCGATCCGCGCGAGCTGTATCCGACCCTGGAGACCAAGCGTTTGCCGGGTCTCTATCTGGCAGGGCAGATCAACGGCACGACCGGCTATGAGGAGGCGGGCGCCCAGGGCTTGCTCGCTGGTCTCAACGCCGCCTTGGCGGTCCAAGGCCGGGAGCCCACGATCTTTGCGCGCGATGAGGCCTATATCGGCGTGATGATCGACGATCTCGTCACCCGTGGCGTCACCGAGCCCTATCGGATGTTCACTAGCCGAGCCGAGTTCCGCTTGACTCTGCGCGCGGACAACGCCGACCAGCGCTTGACCGATCGCGGGATCGCGCTTGGCGTCGTAGGACCTGTCAGAGCGGCGGCGTGGGCCGAGAAGAAATCATGTCTCGACGCCGCGCGTAACTTCGCTCGCTCTGTGACGCTGACGCCGAACGAGGCGGTCAAGGCCGGTTTTAAGGTGAATAGCGATGGTGTCCGCCGGGACGTCTTCGCCATGCTGGCCTATCCCGACGTGACACTCGATGACCTCGGCCGGATCTGGCCAGAGGTTTTCACGTGGAACGCCGACGTGCGCGAGCAGATCGAAATCGAAGCCGCCTATGCCGGCTATCTGGATCGCCAGCGGGCCGACGCTGAATCCCTTCGCAAGGACGAGGACCTGCGCCTGCCGGCCGATCTCGACTACAACGAGATCGGCAGTCTATCGAACGAGGTCCGGGAAAAGCTGGCGCGCGTGCGTCCGCTGACCTTGGGCCAAGCGGCTCGGATCGAGGGTGTCACACCCGGCGCCTTGACGGCGCTGCTCGCTCACGTGAGGCGCGGCCGTGCAGCCTGAGCTCGCCCTTGCGCCTGAGACCGTTCTGGACGCCAGCAGCTTTCAGGCCCTGGTTGGCGCCACCGACGCCCAGATCGAAGAGCTGGAGCGCTTCCAGACCCTACTGGCCGAATGGAACGAGGTCATGAATCTGGTGGGGCCTCTCACCATCGCGACCTACTGGACCCGCCACGCTCTCGACAGCGCCCAACTGATCCCGTTGGCGCCGCAGGCGATCACCTGGGCGGATCTTGGAGCCGGCGCGGGTCTGCCTGGCGTCGTCCTGGCCATACTTCTGAAGGGTAGGGCCGGGGCCAAGGTGCATCTGGTCGAGTCGATGACCAAACGGTGCCGCTTCCTTGAGGTCGTGGCGAAGAATCTCGACCTGCCCGTCGAAATTCATAACGCCCGGGCCGAGGACTTGAAGCTCAAGGTCGAGATCGTCACGGCCCGCGCCTGCGCGCCGATGACAAAGCTGCTCGGCTTCGCCGAGCCCTATCTGCGCAGAGGGGCCGTCGGGCTCTTCCTCAAGGGGCAGGATGTCGAAACGGAGCTCGCCGAGGCGCGCAAGGTCTGGACGTTCGACGCTGATCTGAACACCAGTCAAAGCGACCCCCGTGGTCGCATCGTTCAAGTGAAGAGGCTTTCCCGTGTCCGCTAATCCTCTCCGCGTCCTGGCTATCGCCAATCAGAAGGGTGGGGTTGGCAAGACCACCACCGCGATCAACCTGGGCACAGCCTTGGCTGCCTGCGGCGAACGCGTGCTGCTGATCGACGCCGATCCGCAGGGCAACTGTTCCACGGGGCTGGGTATTGGCCGCACACAACGGCGCACGACGCTGTACGACGTGCTGATGGGCGAGGCCCCGGTGGTCGACGCAGCGGTGAAGACCGAGCTCCCAGGCCTGGACGTCATACCGGCCGACGCTGACCTGTCGGGGGTCGAGATCGAGCTGGGTCAAACCGCTCGCCGGTCCTACCGCCTGCGAGACGCCCTCGAAGCCATCCGCGCCAACGGTCCCTACACCTATGTGCTGATCGATTGCCCGCCGTCGCTGAACGTTCTGACCGTCAATGCCATGACCGCCGCCGACGCGGTGTTCGTGCCCCTGCAGTGCGAGTTCTTCGCCCTAGAAGGCCTGACGCAGCTGATGCGGACGATCGAGCGCGTGCGCGGGAGCCTTAATCCGCGCCTTGAGATTCAAGGGGTTGTGCTGACCATGTACGACCGCCGCAACAGCTTGTCGGAGCAGGTCGCCAAGGACGTGCGCGCGCACTTCGGCGACAAGGTCTATGACGCGGTGATCCCGCGCAATGTCCGCGTCTCGGAGGCTCCGTCGTTCGGCAAGCCTGTGCTGCTCTACGACCTCAAATGCGCCGGCAGTCAGGCCTATCTCAAGCTGGCCCGCGAGGTGATCAGCCGCGAGCGGGATCGCCAGGCGAAGGCCGCTTAAGTCCAAACGATAAGAACCGTAGCTTGACTGAGTTTATGATGGAGTCCGTCGTGGTGGGAGAGCCCGGTATGTCCGAAGGGCGTCGTGGTCTGGGGCGGGGGCTTTCGGCCCTACTGGGCGAGGTCGACGCCGCGCCGGCTCAGGCCCCGGGCGAACAACTGGGAGGATCTCGGGAAGCGCCCATTGAGATCCTGAAGCGCAATCCTGACCAGCCCCGCCGGACCTTCCGCGAAGAAGACCTCGAAGACCTCTCGAACTCGATCCGCGAGAAGGGCGTCCTGCAGCCGATCCTGGTGCGCCCGTCGCCCGACACGGCCGGGGAATACCAGATCGTCGCCGGCGAGCGCCGCTGGCGCGCGGCTCAGCGCGCCGGCCTCAAGACCGTGCCCATCATGGTCCGCGAACTCGACGATCTGGCGGTGCTGGAAATCGGCATCATCGAAAACGTCCAGCGGGCAGACCTCAACGTCCTGGAAGAGGCGCTCTCCTACAAGATGTTGATGGAGAAGTTCGAGCGCACCCAGGAGAACATCGCCCAGACCATCGGCAAGAGCCGCAGCCACGTGGCCAACACCATGCGCCTGCTGGCCCTACCGGACGAGGTGCAGTCCTACCTTGTCAGCGGCGAGCTCACCGCCGGCCACGCCCGCGCCATCGCCGCCGCCGCCGACCCGGTGGCGCTGGCCAAGCAGATCATCGAGGGCGGGTTGTCGGTTCGAGAGACCGAGGCTCTGGCCCGCAAAGCGCCGAACCCGAGCGCGGCGGGGAAGAGCAAGGGCGGCCGCCCGCCGCGCGTGAAGGACACCGACACTCAGGCGCTTGAGGCCGATCTGTCGTCAGTTCTGGGACTGGACGTCTCGATCGACCATCGCGGCGCGACCGGCACGTTGACCATCACCTACGCGACGCTCGAGCAGCTCGACGACCTCTGTAACCGCCTGACGCGGGGAATCTGATCAGGCGCACCTAAAAGGGTGCGATCGCCCGGTTTACCGGTGCAAAAACACCTTTTCAAAATTGCCTCTGTCGCGCGCCAAGCGGCGTCTTTCCGTACCTGGGGAGGCGTCGTTTTCGTGAGAGCAGGGCGCTTTCGGGCGATATTGGCCACAAGCGGTTGTGCGATAAGGCTTTCCTGAAAAGCATCCACAGCGGCGCAATGGCTTGTATTTTCCGCTGCCGAGCGGTCTTGAGACCCTACAGCCCCAATCGTCGCGCGCGCCCGGCGATCATCAGGGCCAGGCGTTCGGCGATCAGTTGGTCGGGCGAGCCTGACGTCTTGCAGGCCCGATCCGCGATCAGGATTTCGCCCTGAATCTCCAGGATGGCCTCCAGGTTCCAGGCGCGCGCCTGACGCAGGAATTCGCGCTCCTGTTTCCAGAAGACACCGGCGGCCTTGGCCGCAGCCTGCAGATCGACGCCGTTCTTGTGCAGGGTCAGAACGCGACGCAGGCGACCCAGATAGTAGCCCATGGCCCGCACGGCCGCCGGACCGCCTTCACCCTCGGCCGCAGCACGCCGCAGGGCCTGCTGCGCCGCGCCCACCTTGCCCCCGAACGCATCAGCGGCGGCGTCGCTGAGCGAGGCTTCCGGTTCGACGCCGAGGAAGTCGGTCAGATCGGCGGCGGTGGCGTTGATACCGCTGCCGGGGCCAAGATATAGCGCCAAGCGCTCAATTTCGGCGCGGGCGACACCTCGCTCCTTGGGCAGGCGGGAAACGAAAAGCTCCAAGGCTTCGCTGTTGAGACTCACCTTGTCGCTGGCCAGGGTGTCTCGGGTCAGGCGCGCCAGGTCGCCGGCTTCATCCTCATAGCAGGGGATGACGGCGCAGCCGCTGGCCTTTTCGCCGACCTTGCGGAGCTGGGAGTCCCGCCCCAGAGCGCCGGCCTCGACCAGGAAAAAAGCGTCGGGGTTCAGTTGGCCTTCGACGTGTCGGGTCAGCGCCTCGGCGGCCTGCTTGTCCGGACCGGCTTTGTCGCCGGAGAGTCGCAGACGCACCAAGCGACGACCGCCCATCAGCGACATGGCCGAGAGTTCGTCCTCCAGCTTGGCGGGATCGGCGTCGAGATCGCCGTCAGTCAGCTGAGCGGTGTCGAAGGGATCGTCCGGGCGCTCGACCACGCGCCGCGCCAGGGCGTTCGCCCGGTCCCGCACCACGCCCCGATCCTTGCCGTAAATCACCACGGCCCGGATGTCCGGGGTCGGCTCCCTGAGGAAGCGTTCGACGTCCGGACGCTTGGACAGGATCATAGGGTTTAGGCCGGCTTCTTTCCCGCCAGCCAGGTGGCGAGATCCAGCTGTATCTTGCGTGCGGCCTCGGCGGCGGCGCGCTCCTGGCCGTCCTGCTGGGCGGCGATGGCGGCATAGGGCTGGTCGGCCGAGTCGTAGGTCACCGAGACGTCCGTGCGGCCCTTGTGGACCTCGCCGCCGGTCTTGGCGTCCAGGAGCCGCCAGTCGACACTCATGCGCAACTCGTAGCGGTTGGCGACATTGTCCAGGCGGACGCCGCGGGCGAAGCGCTGCTCATTGACCGAGAAGTAGAGCTTGTAGGCGGCCGTGGAGCCTGGACGGTGCGCCAGGGCGTCGTCGAGCTGCTCGCGTAGCAGATAGCCGCCACGACCCTCTGCTGCGACCGTTTCGATGCTGGAAAGCCCGCCCTCGACGCCCGGACGGCCGTAGAGAGGCGTGAAGCCGGCGCAGGCCGACAGAGCCATCGTCGAAAAGGCCAGAGCGGCCGCCGCCAGAGTGCGCTTCATCGCTTGGGGTCTCAATTGGCCACGATATTGACGATACGGTCTTTCACCACGATCACCTTGCGGACCGTGAGGCCCTCAAGGTGGGCCATGACGTTCGGATCCGCCAGAGCGATTTTGGTCACTTCGTCCTCCGGAGCGCCGGCTTTGACCTTGATCTCGCCGCGACGCTTGCCGTTGATCTGGATGGGCAGGACGCGCTCGTCATCCGCGGCCAGGGCCGGATCGGCCTTGGGCCAGGGCGCGTTCACGACCATGCCTTCGCCGCCGATCTTGGCCCAGGCTTCCTCGGCCAGGTGCGGCGTGAACGGCGCCACCAGGCGGGCCAGGATGTTCAGGGCTTCCGCGCGGGCGGCCAGAACAGCTTCCGATGCGCCTTCCACCGGGGCGGCCTTGAGGGCGTTCAGGAACTCGTACAGACGCGCCACGCCGCTGTTGAAGCGGAAGCCCTCGATGCTGTCGGTGACAAATCCGATCAGCTTGTGGGCCGCCTTGCGCAGGGCCAAGGCGGCCTCGTCGCTGGCGTCATGGGCGAAGTCGCCTGCCGGCTGGCTGTCGAACTCGTTCCACAGACGGTGCGTGAAGCGCCAGGAGCCTTCGACGCCGGCGTTGGTCCATTGGACGTCCCGCTCGGGCGGGCTGTCGGACATCACGAACAGGCGCGCGCTGTCGACGCCGTAGGCCTCGAAGATATCCTCGGGGGCGACGACGTTCTTCTTGGACTTCGACATCTTTTCGATGTCGCCGATGATGATCGGCGCGCCGGTCTTGGCGTGTGTGGCCGAACGGCTGTTGCCCTCGACCTTGATGACCACGTCGGAGGGTTCGACCCACTCGCCGGCCTCGTTCTTGTAGGCCTCGTGGGTCACCATGCCCTGGGTGAACAGACCCGCGAACGGTTCCTCAACCGACAGCAGACCTTCGTCCTTCAGGGCTCGGGTTATGAAGCGGGCGTACAGCAGGTGCAGGATCGCATGCTCGACACCGCCGATATACTGATCGACGGGCAGCCAATGATCGGCGGCTTCCTTGCCGACAGGTTCGGCGGCTCCCGTGTCGGCGAAGCGGGCGAAGTACCAGCTAGAATCGATGAAGGTGTCCAGAGTGTCGGTTTCACGCTCAGCCGCACCGCCGCACGATGGGCAGGCCGTGTGGCGCCAGGTCGGATGACGCAGCAGCGGGTTGCCCGGCTTGTCGAAGGTGACGTCCTCAGGCAGGGCCACCGGCAGCTGATCTTCCGGCACAGGTACGACGCCGCAGGCCTGGCAGTGGATCA
Source organism: Caulobacter sp. FWC26 (assembly GCF_002742645.2). Lineage (NCBI taxonomy): Bacteria > Pseudomonadati > Pseudomonadota > Alphaproteobacteria > Caulobacterales > Caulobacteraceae > Caulobacter > Caulobacter sp. FWC26. Next base: position 4,504,563 of record NZ_CP033875.1, on the reverse strand, counting down.
CGGGGATCGGGCAACCCCAGTAGCGCTGGCGCGAGACCCCCCAGTCACGCAGGCGGTAGACGGTCGCGCCCTGGCCCTGGCCGGTGGCCTCGATCCGCGACACGGCCTCGGCCTTGGCGGTCTCGACGTCCATCCCGTCCAGGAACTTCGAATTGAAGATCTTGCCGGGGCCGACATAGGCCTCCTTGCCGACCGTAAACGTCGCGGGGTCCTCGCCGTTGGGCAGCACCACCGGCTTGACCGGCAGGTCGTACTTGCGGGCGAAGTCCAGATCGCGCTGGTCGTGGGCGGGGCAGGCGAAGATCGCGCCGGTGCCGTAGTCCATCAGGATGAAGTTGGCGATCCAGACGGGCAGGGTGATCGATGGGTCCAAGGGGTGCTTGACCCGCAGGCCGGTGTCGTAGCCCAGCTTCTCGGCGCTCTCGATCTCGGCTTCCGAGGTCCCGCCCTTTCGGCAGTCGGCGATGAACTGCTGGATCTGCGGGTTCTCGACCGCCAGCTGCTCGGCCAGCGGGTGCTCGGGCGCGATGCCGACGAAGCTGGCGCCGAACAGGGTGTCGGGACGGGTGGTGTAGACCTCCAGCCCTTCGGCCATGCCGTCGGGCGCCTCGCCGTCGAACTGGAACTTGAAGCGCAGGCCCTTGGAGCGACCGATCCAGTTCTCCTGCATCAGACGAACCTTGTCGGGCCAGCGGTCCAGAGTCTTCAGGCCGTCGATCAGGGCGTCGGCGTAGTCTGTAATCCGCAGGAACCACTGGGTCAGCTTGCGCTTTTCGACCGTCGCGCCCGAGCGCCAGCCCTTGCCGTCGATGACCTGCTCGTTGGCCAGCACTGTCATGTCGACCGGGTCCCAGTTGACCGAGGCCTCCTTGCGATAGACCAGGCCGCGCTTCAGCAGGCGCAGGAACCAGGCCTGCTGCTTGCCGTAGTATTCCGGGTCGCAGGTGGCGAACTCGCGCGACCAGTCGACCGAGATGCCCAGCGATTTCAGCTGCTCGCGCATGGCGGCGATGTTGTCGTAAGTCCAGCCCTTGGGGTGGACGCCACGTTCCATGGCCGCGTTCTCAGCCGGCATGCCGAAGGCGTCCCAGCCCATCGGGTGCAGCACGTTGAAGCCCTGGGCGCGCTTGTAGCGGGCCACGACGTCGCCCATGGCGTAGTTGCGCACGTGGCCCATATGGATGCGGCCCGACGGGTACGGGAACATCTCGAGCACGTAGTATTTCGGACGGCCGTCCTTGATGTCGCCGGTCTTAAAGACGTCGGCCTTCGCCCAGGCTTCGCGCCACTTGGGTTCGGTGTCTTTGGGATTGTAGCGGGCCATCGGAAACCACGTCTTGATAGGCGAAAAGCGCTCCTGGGAAGAGCGTCCGCGATGTCATAAGCGGTTTCGCGGTCCAGGCGCGCCGAAAAATTGGAGAATGAGGGGTCTCCGCGCCACGGGCGGGGAGACCCTTCGGCCTTAGCCGTTGATGTTCGAAAGTCGGAGCTGGCGCGCGCGCGTCAGGATCGCGTTCTCGATATCCGCAGCGGTCTGGTCGGAGACCGGAGCATCCACCCAGGCGCCATTGATGTCCTTGCTCTGCTTGAACACGGTGACATTCAGGCCATCGGCGCGGAGACGGGTGTCGAGGATGTAGACCGTGGCCTTGAAGCGCTCGGCCGGGGTCTCGGGGTTCACGTACCAATCGGTGACGATGACGCCGCCGTACGGATCGGCCGAAGCCAGCGGCATGAAGGCCAGGGTGTCGAGGCTGGCGCGCCACAGATAGCCGTTGACGCCAATCGACCCCTTGTCGGCGGGAGCCTTCTCGCCGCCGCCCAACCGCTTAAAAGGATTGAAGCCCGTCTTTTCGTCCTGCCCGGAGAACGTCTTGGGAGCCTTGTTGCTGGCGCACGCCGTAACGCCCAGCATCGACAGAGCCAGGACGCCCGCGGCGACGCCGCGCATCACAGACCCACGCTCAAACGCCATAGTACCTCGCTCCAAGTCTTGCCGACGCTGTTCGCGCGTCCAGGCGCGCCCCCGCGGCCGGGAGCCGGTCTATAGCATGGCTGCGCCGCCTCAAAACAGGAATCGCGTGACCTCGTGGCCACAGGGGGCGATTGAATCGCGGAATCTGCAGGGTGGTGCGACCAAAGGCTGGTTGACCGCGTTTGAGGCAGGCCTTTAATCGCAACCTAGGGGCCCGCTCCGTCAAGGGGCGAGCGGGGACAATAGAGTACAGGCGGCGAGTAGCGATGGTCGCGACGCGTTTCTTCTTGGCGGCATCGGCCGCGCTGATCCTGACGGGATCGGCGACGATGGCGTTCGCCCAAGCCAAACCCCACGCGGTCGCGCCCGATTTCACCGTCAAAAACGATTTCACCAGCGCCGCGTCGGGCGTCCAGTATCCTCAGGACGACAAACGCACGCTGCGTTGGGACGCCAAGAAGGGGCGCTGGGGTCTCAAGCTGGATCTGGATCAGCCCTCTAGCCGCGAAATGGAACTCCAGGACGTCAAGGCGGGCGCCTATTTCAAGGTGACGCCGTCGATCCGTGTCGGTGGCGCGGTCACCCTGGGTGAGACCAATCCGGCCCTGGCGGCTCGCAAGGCGCAGCAATCCGACCCTGCGCCGCGCGTGCGTCTGGAAACCGCTTTCAAGTTCTGATCGGGCGAACTGGCGCGTTCAGCTGGCTAAGGCTTCCACCGCCGCGAGGCCGGCCACGCCGCTGCCAATCAGCAACGTGGCGTTACGCGCCCCAATACCGCCCAAGGCGTAGACAGGAACCGTCGTCGCGACCACCAGCCGCGCCAACCCGTCGAGGCCGAGAGGCGCCCCGGCGGATGGGCTGTTGCTCGGAAAGACCGGTGACACGACGATCGCATCGGCGCCGAGCCGCTCTGCCATTTCGACGGCGGCGAGCTCGTGGGCGGCGGTGGTGATAAGGTAGCGGGGGTGTTCCGCGCGCAGACCCGGCAGGCTCGCGACCATCCGCTCAGGCAGGTGGACCCCGTCGGCGTCGATTGCTTCGGCCAGGCTGGCGTGAGCGCCGGCCAGCAGGACCAGGCCATGTTGGCTCGCGATCGCTTTCAATCGTCGCCCCTGCTCGACGGCGTTTGACGCGCCAAAAGCACGAAAAACGATCCCTGACCCCGCCGGTAGGCGCTCGGCCACGGCCTCCGGAGCGGGAACGCGCGCCGGATCGGTGAAGAACAACAGCCGCGGCAGCGTCATTTCGCGCACGGTCCTTGGCGGAAGGGCGGCGGCCGCACTAGACAGGGCCTCAAGTTCGCTAAGACCGTTCAAGGCTCGTTCCCCATGTCGCCAGCGCTTGCTGACATCCGCGCCCGCATCGCCGCCGCCGAGGCTCGCGCCGGCAGGGCCGCTGGAAGCGTGACCTTGGTGGCGGTGTCCAAGACCCAGCCCTGGGATCATATCGCGCCCGTGCTCGACGCGGGACAGAAAGTGTTCGGCGAAAACCGGGTCCAGGAGGCTATGGAGCGTTGGGGCGAGCGCCGTGAAGGCCTGCAGCTGCGCCTAATCGGGCCTCTGCAGACTAACAAGGCGCGCGAGGCCGTGGGCTTCTTCGACGTCATCGAAACGCTCGACCGCGAGAAACTGGCGCGTGTCCTGGCCGACGAGATCCAGCGTGCGGGCATGGCGCCGCGCCTCTATGTCCAAGTCAATATTGGCGAGGAACCCCAGAAGGCGGGGGTCGCGCCGGATCAGGCTGACGCCTTCGTCGACGCCTGCCGGGCGACCTATGGCCTGACCGTCGAGGGACTGATGTGCATCCCGCCTCTCGACCAGGATCCCGCGCCGTACTTCGCCAGGCTGGCGACCATCGCCGAGCGAAACGGGGTTGACAAGCTGTCCATGGGCATGAGCGACGACTTCGAGATCGCCATCGCACAAGGCGCGACCTCGGTCCGGGTGGGCTCGGCGCTGTTTGGCAGTCGTCGCTACGGCTAGTCCGCGAGAATCTCGACGGCGTCTCCAGGGCGCGCCTTGGCCAGCACCATTTCAAGGTCGGCCCGGGCCAGGGCCACGCAGCCTTCAGTGCCGGGATAGCCGTCGCGGGCCAGATGCATGAAGATCGCTGACCCCATACCGGGGATGGGCGGGTCGTCATTGTGGCCCAGGATCACGACGAGATCGTAGACGGCGTCCTCACGCCACATCCGCTCGGCGCTGGCGGGATAGGGCAGGGCGACGGGCCTGTTGTAGCACCGATCGCCCGGGGCGTCGCACCAGCCATCGTCCGGCCTCATCGCCCGCACGGGCAGAGCGGTCTTGGGGCCCTCGGGATAGACATCTGGCCGGTACCAGACCTCACGAATGGCCCAGGCCCCCAGCGGACTCTTGTTGTCGCCTTCTCGCTTGTCACGGGCGTTGATGGCGCCGGCCTTGCCGATCGCGCAGCGCACCACGCATCCCTCCAGCTCGAAACGACCGTCGGCGTGGGCTCGAAACAGCATATGCGGCGACTCCTCGACTTAAGGCCGCGCGCGGGGTTGTCCCCGGGGGGCGCAGCGGTGCATGTTCCGGCTTATGGCGCAACGCAAGACGCTTCTTCTGATCGACGACGATGACGACCTGCGCGGCGCGCTGGCGGAACAGTTGGCCCTGCACGAGGAGTTCGCGGTGAACGAAGCCGCGAGCGCCGGGGAAGGCGTCAAGCTGTCGCGCGAGCTGAAGCCCGACCTGATCCTGCTGGATGTCGATCTGCCGGACATGGACGGCCGTGAGGCCTGCCGTCTGATGCGCAAGAACGGCGTGACCGCCCCGGTGATCATGCTGACGGCCGCCGCCAGCGACAGCGACACGATCCTTGGCCTGGAGTCAGGGGCCAACGACTATGTCACCAAACCTTTCCGTTTTGGCGTGCTGCTGGCTCGAATCCGCGCCCAGCTCCGCAGCTACGAGGCGTCGGAAGACGCGCTGTTCCGGATCGGACCCTACGAATTCCGCCCGTCCGCCAAGCTGTTGGTCGACGAGAAGCAGAAGAAGGTTCGGCTCACCGAAAAGGAAACCAATATCCTGAAGTATCTCTACCGCGCCGGCTCCAAGCCTGTGTCGCGCGAGGAGTTGCTGACCGAGGTCTGGGGCTACAACGCCGGGGTCACGACCCATACGCTGGAGACCCACGTCTACCGCCTGCGCCAGAAGATCGAGCCCGATCCGGCCGTGGCCAGGATCCTGATCACCGAGATGGGCGGCTACCGACTGCAGCCGTAGGCGAGAAGCCAATAAGGCCGTGTCATCCCGGCCGTAGCGAAGCGGAGAGCCGGGACCCAGGGCGACCGCAGTGCGCCGGCCCCTGGATCCCGGATAGCGCTACGTGCTTCCGGGATGACACGGTTTGTATGGCTCAAAGAAAAGGGCCCGGCCTTTCAGCCGAGCCCTCTCCAAAAACCATTGGCGCCTGGCTTAAGCGTTACCGACCTGCTGGCCTTCGGCCTGAGCCTTGCGCGCGGCGTAGACGCCGGCGAAGTCGATCGGGTCGATCAGGAACGGCGGGAAGCCGCCTTCGGCCGTCACGTCCGAGATAAGGCGACGGGCGTAGGGGAACAGGAAGCGCGGGCACTCGATCAGCAGAACCGGCTCCAGATCCTCTTCGGGGATGCCGGCGATGTGGAACAGGCCGCCATAGACCACTTCAACGTGGAACACCGCTTGGCCATCGCGCTCGGCGCGGGCCGACAGCTTCAGGTCGACTTCGAACAGGCCGTCCGCGCGACCGCGAGCGTTCATCTCCACGCCCATGTCGATCGCCGGTTGCGAGGCGCCGGCGCGCAGGGCGTCGGGGGCCAGCGGGTTCTCGAACGAGAAGTCGCGCACGAACTGGGCCAGGATGCGGATGCCCGCTTGTCCGGCCTCGCCGTCCGGGGTCGCCTCGGGGGCGGTGGTGTCGGTCATTAGGATAAAATCCGTAATCGGCGGCTAGAACGCCAAAGAAAGGTGGGCGCTGCTACCATGAGGGCCGTCTTGGCGCAACGCCAGGCGCCTGACGCGCGAACGTCGCTCACCTATATAGACTCCATATCCAGGGCCCACCGCCCGCTGCCGGACCCCGACGTGTTCCAGATCCTATTCCTCGCCGCCGTGGCCGCCCTTGTCCTCTATCAGCTGTACGCGACCCTGGGTCGGCGCGTCGGCCGTCAGCCCGAGGACGCCGCCGTCACGGCCGGGCCGGGCGCCGCCTCCGCGCCCGTCGATCCGACCCTGCAAACCGAGGGCGTGGCGACCTTGAAGGCGCGCCAGCCCGATTTCGATCCCGCCCGGTTCCTGACCGGCGCCCGCGCCGCTTACGAGCAGATCGTCAAGGCTTACGCGGAAGGGGATCGCGAGACGCTGAAGCCGTTGCTGTCACCGGACGTGATGGAAAACTTCGAACGCTCCATGGCCGCCCGCGAGGCCGCCGGTCGCACCGAGAAGGTCGAGTTCCTCGTCCCGCCGCGTCTTGACCTGGAGCGCGTCGAGGTCGTGGGCGACACCGCCAAGGCGGTGGTGCGGATTCTCGCCGAGGTGCGCACCCGCACCAAGGACGAGCGCGGCGAGGGTGTCGACGACCGTCGAACCGCCGAGCTCTGGACGTTCGAGCGCGAGGTCAAGAGCACCGACCCGAACTGGCATCTGTCGTTCGTGGCCGCCGCCGAAGCCTGATGCCCCGTTTTGCCTGCTCTCCGCTGGCGCCGCTGGCGCTGGCGGCGCTCTGTCTGAGCGCGTGCGCCAGTACGTCCGGCGCCCCTCCAGCGGTCGTGACGCCCGCGCCCACCCCTGCTGCGCCGGCTTCCGAACCTGTCGTGCAAGGCCCCACTGCGTCGGCGCTGTCTTTCGCGAGCCTCGCCGGTTGGGCGCAGGAGGATCATCTGGCGGCGCTGGACGCTTTCCGCGCTGGCTGCGGTGTGGCCAAGGATCCGGCCATGGTGAGGGTGTGCGGTCTGGCCAGATCGGCTCCGGCGATGGACGGTCCGTCCGCCCGAGCCTTCATCGAGGCAAACTTTCGCATCGAACCCGTCGGCGGTGACGGCGAAGGCGCGGACGGCCTGCTGACCGCCTATTTCGCGCCCCAGTACGAGGCGCGCATGTCGCGCAACACCGAGTTCAGCGCACCGCTGCGCGGCCTGCCCGCCGACCTCGTGGTGCTGGACCTCGGACCCTTCGAGCCCGCGCTGGTCGGCAAGAAGATCACCGGCCATGTCGAGGGTTCGACCTTCGTCCCCTATCCCGACCGCGCCGAGATCGAGGCTGCGCCCACCGACAAGCCCTTGGCCTGGATGCGGCCCGAGGAGCTGTTCTTCCTGCAGATTCAGGGCTCCGGCGTCCTGGTGCTGCCGGACGGTCGCCGGGTGCGCGCGGTGTTCGCCGGCACGAACGGCAAGCCCTTTGTCGGGATCGCGACGGCTATGCGCGACAAGGGTCTTCTTCCCGACAATAACACCTCAGCCGAGGCGATCCGGATTTGGCTGGCCGAGCATCGCGGACCTGACGCCGACGCGATCATGCGGCTGAATCCGCGCTATGTGTTCTTCCGCACCGTTCCCGACGACGGCAAGGAGCCAGCGGGCGCGGCGGGCGTCCCCCTGCCGCCGGGCCGGGCGATCGCCGTCGATCCAGGCCAGCACGCCTATGGTGGCTTCTACTGGCTGGACGCCGCCGCCCCGAAGCTGACGGGCGCTTTCCCCGTCTATCGCCGGGCGGTGATGGCGCTGGATACCGGCGGGGCGATCAAGGGCGAGGTGCGCGCGGATCTCTATATAGGCTCCGGGGCCAAGGCAGGCGTCGAAGCCGGCCGCGTGCGCCACACCCTGCGGCTCTATCGTCTGACGCCGAACCCTTAGCGTGAGCAAGAAGCCGCCGCCCGGACCGGAAGACGACAGGCGCCTCTGGCGGCTGGTCGCCTCGACCGTGACGCCGCGCGCGCCGGTCAAGCCCGAGAAGATGCGCAGCAAGGCGCGGATCCGGCCATCGCTGAAGGCCGACACCGCCTTGCCCGCCGAGCCGCCCACGCGCCTGGCCTCGATCGCACCGCTTCGTCTGCATCCGGAGGACTTGCAGGCGCCTGCGCCCAAGCCGCCGAAGGGGCCGGCCGGCCACATCGAGCCCAATCGCAAGTTGCGGATCGTCAAGGAACGCGACCCGATCGGCGCGCGGCTGGACATGCACGGCCTGGATCAGGACCAGGCCCGCGCGACGCTGGAAGCCTTCATCCGCCGCTCGTTCAGCCAAGGCCACCGGGCGGTGCTGGTCATCACCGGAAAGGGCAAGGTGGGGCAGGGTGTCCTGAAAGTCCGCACCCCTGAATGGCTGACCGACCCGTCCCTGCGCGAGATGGTCGCCGGCGTTTCCACCGCCGACCGCCGCCACGGCGGCGAGGGGGCGCTGTATGTGGCGCTGAAGCGGCGGGTTTAGCCCTTCCGCGACGCCTTCTCTGCGATGCCCGAAGTGCCTTCGCGCGCTTCCAGGTTCTTGGCCACGGCGTCCAGCGAGACGCCCGAGGCGGCCATCAGGGCCAGCCAGTGGTAGAGCAGGTCGGCGCTTTCCGCAGCCAGCGCGTCAGGATCCTGCCCCACAGCCGCGATCACCGTCTCGACGGCCTCCTCGCCCAGCTTCTTGGCGGCGAGGGCCGGGTCATTCAGCAGCTTCGCCGTATAGGACACCGACGGATCGCCGCCCTTGCGGGCTTCGATGGTCGCGGCCAGGCGTTGCAGGACGTCGGTCAGGCGCTGGCTCATGCGGTCCCCTTCAGCGCGTCCAGGCGTACCGGGATGCCGGCGTCAGCCATGGCCTGCTTGGCCTCGCCGATTGAGATCTCACCGAAGTGGAAGATCGAGGCGGCCAGCACGGCGGCGGCGTGGCCGTCGCGGGCGGCCTCCACCAGGTGTTCGGTCTTGCCCGCGCCGCCCGAGGCGATCACCGGCACGGTGACCTCGGCCGTCACGGCCTTCAGCAGCGGGATATCGTAGCCGATCTTGGCGCCGTCGCGGTCCATCGAGGTCAGCAGGATCTCGCCCGCGCCGCGCTCGACGACCTTGGCGGCCCATTCGACCACGTCGATGCCGGTGTCCTTGCGACCGCCATAGGTCCAGACGTTCCAGCCCGAGCCGTCCTCGCGCGCCTTGGCGTCGATAGCCACGACCACGCACTGGGCCCCGAAGGCGTCGGCGCCGCCGGCGATCAGGTCGGGGTTCTCGACGGCGGCGGTGTTGACCGAGACCTTGTCGGCGCCGGCCAGCAGCAGGCGGCGCATGTCCGAGACCTGCCGCACGCCCCCGCCGACCGAAACGGGCATGAAGCAGACCTCGGCGGTGCGCGAAATGACCTCCAGGATCAGGCCGCGACCCTCGCTGGAAGCGGTAATGTCCAGGAACATCAGCTCGTCCGCGCCGGCGGCGTCATAGGCGCGCGCCTGCTCCACAGGATCGCCGGCGTCGCGCAGGGAGACGAAGTTGACCCCCTTGACCACCCGCCCGTCCTTCACGTCGAGGCAGGGAATGATCCGGGTCTTCAGCATCAGGCGGCCGCCGCGATCAGGGCTTCGGACGGCTTGATGGTGCCGGCATAGAGCGAGCGGCCCAGGATCGCGCCGGCGATCTCGACGCCCTTGCGGGCCTTCAGGCGTTCGATGTCGGCAACGGCGGCGACGCCGCCCGAGGCGATGACGGGAATAGAGACCGCGTCGGCCAGTTCGCCCACGCCCTCGACATTGACGCCGGTCAGGGCGCCGTCGCGGCTGATGTCGGTGACGATCAGAGCGGCGACGCCGGCGTCCTCGAATCGTTTGCCCAGGGTGATGGCGTCGATGTCTGAGAGGCCCGTCCAGCCGTCGACCGCGACCTTGCCGTCCCGGACGTCGACCGCGACGGCGATCTGCTCGGGCCACAGGCGCGCGGCCTTCTTGACCAGTTCCGGGTCATGCACAGCCACAGTGCCGAGGATGACGCGCGAAACGCCCGCCTCGATCCAGGCCTCGACGCCCTCCAGCGTGCGGATGCCGCCGCCCAGCTGCACCGGGATCGAGATCGACTCCAGGATCGTCTCGACCGCTGCCGTATTGACCGACTTGCCCTCGATCGCGCCGTTCAGATCAACGACGTGCAGCCAGGAAAAGCCGTCCTGGACGAAGCGCTGGGCCTGGTCGGCGGGCGAGGTGTTGAAGACCGTGGCCTTGTCCATGTCGCCATGCAGCAGGCGCACGCACTGGCCGTCCTTCAGGTCGATGGCGGGATAGAGGATCATGGGCGCCATTCCAGGAAGTTGGCGAGCAGGGCGAGCCCTGAGGCTTGTGATTTTTCGGGGTGGAACTGTACGCCCGCGACATTGTCCTTGGCCACAGCGGCCGTGAACGTTCCGCCGTGATCGGCGGTCGCGACGACATCTTCCACATGGGAAGGGGTCAGGGCGAACGAATTGGCGAAGTACATGTGGGCGCCGTCCGCGATGCCTGCGAACAGGGCATGAGCGCGCGTGAAGCTGATCGCGTTCCAACCCATGTGCGGGATGGTCAGCGAGGGATCGTTGGGCTCAAGCTTCTTCACTTGGCCATGGATCCAGTCCAGACCGGGGGTGACGCCGAACTCCAGGCCCTCGGTGGCCAGGAGCTGGTGGCCGACGCAGATGCCCATGAACGGAACGCCGCGGCCATGCACGGCTTGGTTCATGGCCTCGTAGACGCCTGTGGCGTCCAGGCCAGCGCGGCACGAGGCGAAGGCGCCGACGCCAGGCAGGAAGACGCGGTCGGCCTTGGCGACAAGGTCGGGGTCGGCGGTGACAACGATGTCGGCGTCGAGCGCGCGGCGGCGGGCCGCCTCGCGCAGGGCCTTCTCGGCCGAACGCAGGTTGCCCGACCCGTAATCGATCAGGGCGACGGTCTGCATGAAATCAGGTTCCTACAGCACGCCCTTGGTGGACGGAGCCCGGCCGCCGGTCTTGGGGTCGATCTCGACCGCCTGACGCAGCGCCCGGGCCAGGGCCTTGAAGCCGCTTTCGGCGACATGGTGGGTGTTGTCGCCGTACAGGGTCTCCAGGTGCACGCACGCCCCGCTGTTCATGGCGAACGCGTGGTGGAACTCCTTGAAGAGCTCGGTGTCCATCTCCCCGACCTTGGGCCGCTTGAACTCGACCTTCCAGATCAGATAGGGCCGGTTCGACAGGTCGATGGCGCAGCGGGTCAGGGTCTCGTCCATCGGGATATAGGCTGAGCCGAAACGGCGGATGCCCTTGAATCCGTCAAGCGCCTTGTGGATCGCCTGGCCCAGCACGATGCCGGTGTCTTCGACCGTATGGTGCATGTCGATGTGCAGATCGCCCTTGGTCTCGACCTTCAGGTCGAACCCGCCATGGCGCGCGAAGCTCTCCAGCATGTGGTCGTAGAAACCAATGCCGGTGGAGATCGTCGAGACGCCGGTCCCGTCGAGATCGATCCAGACCCGGATCTGGGTCTCCTTCGTCTCGCGGACCACTTCAGCGGTGCGGGCCATCTGAGCTCTAAAGTCCGTTCTTTGCGGCCAGCTCGCGCAGGGAAACCTGCGGACGCGGACCGTAGTGGTCGATCACCTCGGCGGCCGCCAGGCTGCCCAACTGGCCACAGATAGGCAGCGGGCGGCCTTGCGACAGGCCAAAGAGGAATCCAGCGGCGTATTGGTCGCCCGCGCCGGTCGTGTCCACGACTTTTTCCACGGGGTAGGCCGAGATTTCGTGCAACTGCCCGTTTGCGGCGACGACAGAACCCTTTTCGCTGCGGGTCACGGCGGCGATCTCGCAGCGCTCGGCCAGCGCCTTCACCGCCGCGTCAAAATCGTCGGTCTCGAACAGAGCGCAGACTTCGGCGGCGTTGGCGAAGACGATGTCGCACTGGGTCTCGACAAAGCCGAGCAGGGCGCCACGATGGCGGTCGACGACGAAGCTGTCCGACAGGGTCAAGGCGATCTTGCGGCCTGCGCCGTGCGCCAGGGCGGCGGCCTTGGCGAAGGCGCGGCGAGCTTCCGGCGGATCGAACAGATAGCCTTCCAGATACGAGATCTGCGCGGCTTCGATGATCTCGGGGTCGACGTCGGCGGGGTTCAGCTCGACGCAGGCGCCCAGGTAGGTCGACATGGTGCGCTGGGCGTCGGGCGTGACGTTGATCAGGCTCTGGGCCGTCGCCGGCCCCTCGGCCAACGGCGGGGTCGTGAACACGCAGCCGATCGCGTTCATGTCGTGGCGGAACACGCGGCCCAGCTGGTCGTCCGCGACCTTGCCGAGGAACGCGGCCTTGCCGCCAAAGCTGGCCACGCCGGCCACGGTGTTGGCGGCGCTGCCGCCCGAGGCCTCGATCGCCGCCGACATCACGTCGTACAGGCTGGCGGCGCGCGCCGGATCGATCAGGGCCATCGAGCCCTTCACCAGGCCTTCGCGCTCAAGGAAGGCGTCGTCGCACTGGGCGATGACGTCGACAATGGCGTTGCCGATGGCGGCGACGTCGTAGAGCGCGGTCATGGGGCGGAAAAACCTTTGAAAGAACAGGACCGAAGGTCCAAGTCGCGTTTCGATTAAAGGATGTGGTCCGCTGTGGCAACGCGAGGGTTGCCCAAAGGCGTGCGACATCCTAGCTCCGCTGTTCTAGCAAGCCTGGGTAAACCGATGGTCGACGTCCTGCTCCTGGTCCCAGCCCGTGACGAGCATCGCTATGGCGACAGCTGGTCGACCCTGTTCGAGCGCTTGGCCGCGCCGCTTCGCGCCCACGGTCTGACGGTCGAGGCTCAGCCCTGGACCGATCCGGTCGCGCCGAGCCAGGCGCGCTTGGTCATGCCGTCCCTGGCCTGGGGGTATCATGCCCGGCAGGCCGACTGGTTCGCGCAGCTCGACGCCTTCCAAGCGAGTGGCGTGCGGATGGCGAACCCGCCCTCGGTGCTGCGCTGGAACACCACCAAGACCTATCTGGTCGAGCTGGCCGCCAAGGGCGCGCCCGTTGTGCCGACCCACGCGCACGACCGACTGACATCCGAAGCGGTTGAGGCTGCCTTCGACGCCTTCGGGGTCGACGAGGTGGTGGTCAAACCGCAGATCTCGGCCGGCTCGCATGAGACGATCCGGCTCAGGCGTCGCGGTTCGCTGGACGGCGGTCCGGCCGGCCCGGCCCTGATCCAGCCTTTCCTGCCGGCGGTGGGCGAGGAGGGGGAGCTCTCGTTGTTCTTCTTCGATGGCCGCTTCAGTCACGCGGTGGCCAAGGTCGCCGTCGACGGCGATTTCCGCGTCCAGCCGCAGTTCGGCGGCCGGGTCAGCGAGGTCGCGCCCGAGCCCGAAGCGCTGCGCGCGGCGGCGATGGTGCTGGAAGTCGCTGGGCGACCGCTGACCTATGCGCGCGTCGACCTGATTCGGGGTCTCGACCACACGCCGCAGCTGATGGAGCTGGAGGTCATCGAGCCAGACCTCTTTCTCGAACACGCCCACGACAAGGGCGCGGCGTTCGCGGCGTCGGTGATACGGGCGATCGGGTGAGATAAATCCTCCCCCTGGCGGGGAGGTGGCGCGAAGCGCCGGAGGGGGAAGCTGTCCTGGTCCGGCCCCTCCCCTCTCCGTCGGCTGCGCCGACACCTCTCCCATAGGGAGAGGATTTTGGGACTACGCCCCCAAGAACAGCTCCCGGGAGGGACATAGATCACTGATCTTGCAGATCTCGCACTTGGGCTTCCTGGCTACGCAGATATAGCGGCCGTGCAGGATCAGCCAGTGGTGCGCGCGGGTCTGGTATGGCGGGGGGACCACCCGCATCAGGTCCTGCTCGACGGCGTCGGGGGTTTTACCGGCCGACAGCTTCAGGCGATGGGAAACTCGGAAGACGTGGGTGTCGACGGCGATGGCGGGCTCGATGTCCAGTTCGTTCAGCACCACGCTGGCGGTTTTACGGCCAACGCCGGGCAGCGCCTCGAGATCCTCGCGGTTCAGCGGAACCTGACCGCCGTGCTTTTCGATGATGATGCGGGCGGCGGCGATGACGTTCTTGGCCTTGCTGCGGAACAGGCCGATCGAGGCGATGTACTTGATCAGCCCCTCTTCCCCCAGCGCCAGCATCGCCTCGGCGCTGTTGGCGATCTGGAACAGCGGCCCGGTGGCCTTGTTGACCTGAACGTCGGTGGCCTGGGCCGACAGGGCGACGGCGGTGACCAGCTCATAAGGGTTGGAGTAGTTCAGTTCGGTCTTGGGATGCAGGTCCAGGCCCTCGAACCGGTCGAACAGAACCGCGACGCGCTCGCGCTGGGCCGGCGAGAGCCGCTTGACGGGTTTCTTGACGGCCTTGCGGACCGGGATCTTGCTGACTGAAGCGGCTTTGCGGGGAGTCTTGACCATGGGGCGACCATGCCGTGGAGGACTCCGCTCGCCAAGAGCGCGGCGGACACCTAAATTCGCGCCATGGCCAAGCCGTTCTACATGGACCGGGTGATCGCGCCGCACCGATCGCTGAGCCCGCAGGGCGGTGCGGTGCTGCTGGCCGTGGTCATGGCGTTCAACGTGCTGGTGGCGATCTTCCTGATCGTGATCCGCGCGCCGCCTGTTTTGCCGTTCCTTGGTCTCGACGTCCTGGCGCTGTGGGTCGCCTTGCGCGCCAGCGAGCGGGCCGCGCGCCGGGTGGAGCGGATTCAGGTCACGGCTGAGGCGGTGACGGTCAGCCGCGAGGATGAGAAAGGCGCGCGTACGGTCTGGACGTCCGCGACGGCCTTCACGCGGGTCGGCGTCGAGCAGCCTGGCGAGCACGAGGTTCGCGTTCGACTGATGATCCATCGAAAGCGCCTGACTCTGGCGCGCGCCCTTGGACCGGACCAGCGCGTGGAGCTCGCCAACGCGCTTAAGGACGCGATCCGATCGGCCCGCAACGAGCGCTGGTCTTGATCGGCGCAAGAACCGGGCGGACGGTGCAGGGCCGTGGGTCTAGCCTATGACCATGGCTTACGACGCATCCCCCTTTTCCGACGCCATTTCCGAGGCCGCGCGCCAGGAGCTGGCCCGCTTGGCCGAGCGCTCGGTCGATTATCACCGCATGGCCAAGGCGCTCGACTGGCTGGCCGAGCGGTGGTCCGAACATCCGTCCCTGGATGACGCCGCCCAGGCGGTCGGCCTTTCGCCGTTCCATTTCCAGCGCATCTTCACCCGCTGGGCGGGGGTGAGTCCGAAGACCTTCGTATCGGCTATCGCTCACGCCGAGGCGCGACGCTCGCTGGAGGCCGGCGGCACGGTTCTGGACGCGGCCTTCGACGCCGGGCTTTCGGGGCCATCGCGCCTGCACGACCTGTTCATCGCCCAGGAGGCCGCCACGCCGGGCGAGGTGCGGCGGCGTGGCGCGGGCATGCGCCTGCGCTGGGGCTGGGCGCCGACGCCTTTTGGCCAGGGCCTATTCGTGATCGCCGAGCGAGGCCTGGCGGGCCTGGCGTTTTCCGATGGTGACGATGCGGCCTGCTTCGCCGACATGCACCGTCGCTTCCCGGCCGCCGACTGGACTCAAGATGACCGCGCCGCCCAGACGATGGCCCTTCGCGCCTTCGCGGGTGGGGAAGGGCCTTTACCTGTTGTGCTGATCGGTTCCCCGTTCCACATCCAGGTTTGGAAGGCCTTGCTGAACATCAAGGCCGGCGAGACCGCCACCTATGGCCAGGTCGCCGCCTGGGCCGGAAAGCCCGGGGCCTTCCAGGCGACCGGCGGCGCCATTGGGGCCAATCCGATCTCGCTTCTGATCCCTTGTCATCGCGCGATCGCCAAGGACGGGCGGTTGACGGGTTATCATTGGGGTCTCGCCCGCAAGGCGGCGATCCTGGGGATGGAGGCGGCGCAGAGATTCCCTCTCCCAGAGGGAGAGGGCGGGGCCCGCCGCGAAGCGATGGGGGGGGTGAGGGGATAAGGCGTCGACCGCCGTAACCCCTCATCCCGCACGCCTGCGGCGCGGGTCCTCCTTCTCCCCTCAGGGAAAAGGTCTGAAGCTACAGAATAAACCGGCTCAGATCCGCGTTCGCCGCCAGCGCGCCCACCCGCTCCTGCACATAGGCCGCGTCGATCGTCACGGTCTCGCCGCCGCGATCGGCGGCGGTAAAGCTGATCTCCTCGACCACCTTCTCCATGATCGTCTGCAGGCGGCGGGCGCCGATGTTCTCGACCGAACCGTTCACGGCCACGGCTGCGTCGGCCAGGGCGTCGATCGCTTCATCGGTGAAGGTCAGGGTGACGCCCTCGGTCAGCATCAGCGCCTGGTGCTGGCGGATCAGGTTGGCTTCCGGTTCGGTGAGGATCCGACGCATGTCGTCGCGCGACAGTCCCTTCAGCTCCACCCGGATCGGCAGGCGACCCTGGAGTTCGGGCAAGAGGTCCGACGGCTTGGCGACGTGGAAGGCCCCCGAGGCGATGAACAGGATGTGGTCGGTCTTCACAGGCCCGTGCTTGGTCGAGACTGTCGTGCCCTCGATCAGGGGCAGAAGATCCCGCTGAACGCCCTCGCGGCTGACGTCCGCGCCGGAGCGCTGCGACGAGCTGGCGACCTTGTCGATCTCGTCCAGGAACACGATGCCATGGTTCTCGGCCAGTTCCAGGGCCTCCTGGGTCAAGGCTTCCTGGTCCAGCAGCTTGTCGCTTTCCTCGGCGATCAGCGGCGCCCAGGCGCCCGAGACGGTGGTCTTGTGGGTCTTGGTGCGGCCGCCGCCCAGCGACTTCATCATGTCCGACAGGTTGAACACCGCAGCGCCCGGCTGACCGGGAATGTCGAAGCTGGGGCCGCCGGTGTCGGCCAGCTGCAGCTCGACCTCCTTGTCGTCCAGCTCGCCGGCGCGCAGCTTTTTGCGGAACGCCTCGCGAGCGGCCGTCGAGCCCGGACCGGTCAGGGCGTCGAGGATGCGCTCCTCGGCGGCGCCCTCGGCCTTGGCCTTTACAGCGGCGCGGCGCTTGTCGCGCACCATGGCCAGCGCGCTTTCGACGAGATCGCGGACGATCTGGTCGACGTCGCGGCCGACATAGCCGACCTCGGTGAACTTGGTGGCCTCGACCTTCAGGAACGGCGCCTGCGCCAGCTTGGCCAGGCGACGGGCGATCTCGGTCTTGCCGACGCCGGTGGGGCCGATCAACAGGATGTTCTTCGGGGTCACCTCATCGCGCAGGTCGGCGGGCACGCGGCGGCGGCGCCAACGGTTGCGCAGGGCTACGGCCACGGCCTTCTTGGCCTCAGCGTGGCCGACGATGTAGCGGTCCAGTTCGGAGACGATCTCGCGGGGGGAAAACTCAGTCATCGGTCGTTGATCAGGGCCTCGAAGATCAAGCGCCAGCCTTCGGGGCGCTTCTGCCAGACATGCATATAGTGCGCGCGTTCGATGATTTCCTGGTGGTCGGCCCAACCGGCCTCGCCATGGGTCCAGACGAAGTCGCCAGCCTTGGAGGCGCCGCCGCCACGCAGGGTGAGGACCATGCGCTGGGGCCGCGCGTTTGTGCGTTCGGCGACGGCGGCGGGGGTCAGGCCTTCGGTTCCCTTCGGCCCCAGCACCCAGGCGTCAGCGGCCAGGGCGCGTCGATAGGCGGCAGGCGCGTCGCTTTCAACCGCCTGGGCCAAGGCCCTCTCGGCGATTCGGACCTTGTCGAAGGCGAGGGCCGCCGAGCGCTCGCCGGACTTGGCGACGGGGTCGAGCGTGGTCGGCGCATCCGGACCCGGGGCGCTTGCGGCGTCGGCGGCGGCCCCGCCGTCGTAGATCCATGCCCACCGCCCGTCCGGCGCCTTGCGCCAGATGGTCGCGAAGTAACCGCCGCGCTTGTCGTTGATCTCGGACGGGCCGACGGACAGCGCGAGCTCGCCGGACCGGGCCGCGATGATCCTCTGGGGCCACCACTCCAGTTTCGGCGTCTTGCTGGAGGGCCGCTTGTCGTAGAGCGTCCTGGCGTTCACCGGCCCTGGCGCGAACATGATCGCGTCATCGGCCATGTGCTTGAGAAACGAATCCCGGATCCCCAGCGCCAAGCCGTCCGCCGCGAAAGCGCGCTCGGCGGCCTCAACCTGGGCGGCGACGCCCGGGTCGGCCATTGTAGGCGTCGTCCAGCACGCAGCGGCGAGCCCGGCGATCAGCATGGTCCTGAACATTCGAAGGTCCTCCCGGGAGGAGTAAAGCCTAAAGGCTTTCGACCGTCAGGTTACCGTTCGTATAGACGCAGATCTCGGCGGCGATACCCATCGCCTTGCGGGCGATGTCCTCGGCCGAAAGATCGAGGTCGACCAAGGCCTTGCCGGCCGCCAGGGCGTAGTTGCCGCCCGAGCCGATCGCCGCGACCGCGCCGCCGCCAAGGCTTTCCCCCGGTTCGAGCACGTCGCCGACGCCGGTGACGGTGTAGATGGCGGCCTTATCGGCCACCAGCAACATGGCCTCCAGCCGGCGCAGGTAGCGATCGGTCCGCCAGTCCTTGGCCAGATCGACGCAGGCGCGCGCCAGCTGGTCGGGATACTGTTCGAGTTTAGCTTCCAAGCGCTCAATCAGCGTGAAGGCGTCGGCCGTGGCGCCGGCGAAGCCTGCGACCACTTTGCCCCCGGCCAGGCGTCGCACCTTGCGGGCGTTGCCCTTGACGACGGTTGGGCCCATGGAGACCTGTCCGTCGCCGGCGATCACGGTCGAACCGTTCTTGCGCACCGCCAGAATGGTCGTGCCGTGCCAGTCGGGGAAGGAAGAGCTGTTGCTTTGCATGGCTTCGCATGTGGCGAGGCCGGGGCGGAGGGTCAAGCGCCATGAGTTTTTCGGAAGCCGAAGTCGAGCGCTACGCCCGCCATCTGGTGCTGCGCGAGGTCGGCGGTCCGGGCCAGCAGAAGCTCAAGGCCGCGCGGGTTCTGGTGGTGGGCGCGGGAGGGTTGGGCGCGCCCGCCGCGCTCTATCTGGCCGCCGCCGGGGTTGGTATGATCGGCCTCGTCGATCCCGACACTGTGTCGCTGTCGAACCTGCAGCGGCAGGTGCTGTACGCCACCGCCGATGTGGGCCGACCCAAGGTGGAGGCGGCGGACGAGCACCTGCGCGCGCTCAATCCGAATACGATCATCGAGAGCCATGCGGTATGGCTGGATCGAAGCAACGCCGAGGCGGTTGTCTCCGGGTATGATCTTGTGCTCGACGGCACGGATGACTTCGCCACGCGCTTCGCCGTTAGTGACGCCTGTGTCGCTCAGGGCAAGACCCTGGTTAGCGGAGCCTTAGGCCGCTGGACCGGTCAGGTCGGGGTTTTCCAGGGCCAGCCCTGCTATCGTTGCCTGGTGCCGGAAATTCCGCCGGATGCTGAGACCTGCGCTCTGGTGGGCGTGGTCGGCGCGCTGGCCGGCGTCATCGGATCGATGATGGCGCTCGAGGCCCTGAAGCTCATCGCCGGCGCTGGCGAGCCGCTCTCCGGGCGGCTTCTGATCTATGACGGTTTGGCCAGCGAAACCCGCACGGTCCGCATTGGGCGGGACCCTCAATGCCCGTCCTGCGCGGCTTGACCTCCCGAGAGCGTGACGCCGAAAGTGGGAACCGGTTTCGGCGCGAGTCACGCTCTAAGTATTTGATTTAGAGCTTCGTTATCGCGTCAAAACGATTCCGTTTTGACGCGCGAGGCTCTAGCGTAACGCCGTTCTCTATGCGCTGACTGTCCGCAGGAGTGTCTGTATGAAAACCTGGGCGCGCGGTTTGGCGATCGCGCTGGGCCTGCTGATCGCTGTCGGGGTGGGAACTTGGTTTCTCTTGCAGAGACCGGACATCCCCTATGCGACGCTTGAGGCCAAGTATGGCTATCCGGACTCCCACTACATGGACCTTCCAGGCGGCGTGCGGGCGCATTATCGCGATCTGGGACCACGAGACGCGCCGGCGATCGTGCTGGTGCATGGCTATTCCGCTTCGACCCACGCCTGGGATGCTTGGGCGGCGCGGCTGTCCAAGTCCTACCGTGTGGTGGTTCTGGATCTTCCGGGCCATGGCCTGACGAGGACGGCGGGGACCTATGTGGCGGGGCGCCAAGGGTTTGTGACCGTGGTCGACGCACTGACCTCGCGGCTCGGCCTGAGGCGCTTCACCTTGGCCGGAAACTCGATGGGCGGTGCGGTCGCCTGGACCTATACGGTCGACCATCCCGATAAGGTTCAGCGTCTTGTTCTGGTCGATGCGGCGGGATGGCCGTCCGAGAAGTCCGGCGGTGCGCTGATCTTCACCGTGCTGCGCCACCCGATCGGCCGCGCGGCGCTGAAGAACATCGACACTCGCCCTCTGGTCGCTCAGGGGTTGCGCGCGGGCTATTGGGACAAGAGCCTCGTCACCCCGGCGTTGATCGACCGCTATGTTGAACTCTCCCGGGGGCCGGGTCATCGCGACATACTGTTATCTCTCCAGAGCGGGCCGCGGCGAGACGCCACGGTCGCCGAGCTTTCGACGATCCATGCCCCGACCCTGATCATGTTCGGCCAGGAGGACCGCATCATTCCCGCCGCTGACGGCGGGAAGTTTCACAAGGCCATACCGGGGGCGACTCTGATCCTCTATCCGGGCGTGGGCCACGTGCCGATGGAGCAGATTCCCGATCGATCGGCCGCTGACCTGGAGGCTTGGCTTGCTGCTCATCCGGTCGAATAACATCGTCTTCGGGTTCATACGGACCTGACATAGCCGCGCGCGCCTCGCCATATGCGATCGACCAAGGGCGTGGGGCGACGATGAACGAATCTCGGATCGGACTAGCGGCGCTGAAAGCCAAGGTGATGTCGCCCGAGGGCGCCGCAGCGCTGATCGGCCACGGGGAAACCGTGGGCATGAGCGGTTTTACCGGTTCGGGCTATCCCAAGGCCGTGCCCTTGGCGCTGGCGCGCCGGATCGAGAACGAGCACGCCGCCGGTCATCCGTTCAAGCTGCGGGTCTGGACCGGGGCCTCGACCGGGCCGGAACTGGACGGCGCCCTGGCCAAGGCCAACGGAATTGAGTTCCGCCTGCCCTACAATTCCGACCCCATCGCCCGCGAGATGATCAATCGCGGCGAGATGGACTATTTCGACATGCACCTGTCGCAGGTGGCGCCGATGGCCTGGCAAGGGTTTCTCGGGCCGCTGGATACGGCGGTCATCGAGGTCACCGGAATCCGGCCGGACGGATCGCTGATCCCGTCCTCGTCCGTCGGCAACAACAAGACCTGGATCGATCGCGCCTCCAAGGTGATCCTCGAAGTCAACCGGTGGCAGAATCCCGCCCTGGAAGGGATGCACGACATCTACTACGGCACGGCCTTGCCGCCGGATCGGCGTCCCATTCCCCTGACCCGGCCCGATCAGCGAATCGGCGAGGCCTATTTCCGCTGCGATCCGGCCAAGGTGGTGGCGGTGGTCGAGACGGACTCGCCCGACCGGAACCTGCCCTTCGACGCGCCTGACGAGGATCACCGCGCGATCGCCGGCCACCTTCTGGAGTTCTTCCGTCATGAGGTCGCGCGCGGTCGTCTGCCGGCTAACCTGCTGCCGCTGCAATCGGGCGTCGGCAACATCGCCAACGCCGTGATGTTCGGCCTGGTCGAGGGTCCATTCGACCGGATGACGGCCTTTACCGAGGTTCTGCAGGATGGAATGCTGGCGCTGCTGGAGTCGGGCAAACTGCTGAGCGCTTCGGCCACCGCCTTTTCGCTGAGTCCAGAAGCCGCGCACGCGCTGAACGCCGATCTGGACCGGCTGCGGGATCGCCTGGTCTTGCGGCCTCAGGAGATCAGCAATCACCCCGAGTTGATCCGGCGCCTGGGCTGCATCGCCATGAATGGCATGATCGAGGCCGATATCCACGGGGCGGTGAACTCGACCCACCTGATGGGATCGCGCATCCAGAACGGCATCGGCGGCAGCGGCGACTTCGCCCGCAACGCCTATGTCTCGATCTTCATGGCGCCGTCGACGGCCAAGGGCGGCAAGATCTCGACCATCGTGCCGAAGGCTCCGCACGTCGACCATATCAACCAGGACGTCCAGGTCTTGGTGACCGAGCAGGGCTTGGCCGATATGCGTGGACTGTCGCCCCGTCAGCGCGCCGAGGTGATCATCGCAAACTGCGCCCACCCGGACTATCGACCGGCCTTGAACGACTATCTGACCCGCGCCCGTCGGGAGTCTTACGGCCAGCAGTCGCCGACCCTACTGACGGAGGCCTTCGCCTGGCACCAGCGGTTCATCGAGACGGGCGACATGCGCGGCTGAGGTTGCGGCGGATCAAGGTGTTCCACTGCGTCGGTCCGCCATCTGACGCTTTCGCAGGAGTTCCCGATGACCGACGCCGTCCAGCAGACAGCTTTCGACCAGATCGGCGGCGCAGCGCCGGTGGCGGCGATGGTCAACGCCTTTTACGATCTGATGGAGACCGACCCGGCCTATGCGCGTCTTCGAGCGATCCATGCCGAGGACCTGACCCCGATGCGAGCATCGTTGGCCGGTTTCATCACCGGCTGGCTCGGCGGGCCTCGAGATTGGTTCGCGGCGCGACCCGGCGTCTGCATGATGTCGCTGCACCGTGCGATGCCGATTGATGCGGAGCTCGGGCGACAATGGCTCGACGCGATGTCACGCGCGATGGATCAGGCCGGAATCGAGCGGGAAATGGCCGGGGCCCTCCGGGATGTCTTCGGCCGGATGTCCGCCAACATGGCGACGACCTGACGCGGCTGCACCGCTTCAGAGCATTGCCGGAATGACGCGATCCGGCGGCCTATGGCCGTCCATGAAGGTCTTCACATTGACGATGACCTTCTCGCCCATGTCGATGCGGCCCTCGACCGTCGCCGACCCCATGTGCGGCAGCAGCACGACGTTGGGCAGCTTCAGGAGCTTGGGATTGATGGCCGGTTCGTGCTCGTAGACATCGAGACCCGCGCCGGCGATCTCGCCCTTGGCCAGCATGTTGGCCAGCGCGCCTTCATCGATAACTTCGCCGCGCGCGGTATTGACGACCACGGCGTGCGACCTCAGCAGCTTCAGCCGGCGGGCCGAGAGCAGGTGATAGGTGGCCGGCGTGTGCGGACAGTTGATCGACACGAAGTCCATGCGGGCCAGCATCTGGTCAAGGCTTTCCCAGTAGGTGCAGCCAAGTTCCTCGGCGATCCGCGCGTTGACTGGCTTGCGGTTATGGTAGTGGACCTGCATGCCGAAGGCCTTGGCGCGACGCGCGACGGCTTGGCCGATGCGGCCCATGCCGATGATGCCCAGGCGCTTGCCCCACAGGCGGCGGCCCAGCATCCAGGTCGGCGACCAGCCATGGAATCCGCCCGCCTTGACCACCTCGGCCCCTTCGACGATCCGGCGCGAGGCGGCCATGATCAGGGTCATGGTCAGGTCGGCAGTGTCTTCCGTCAGCACGCCCGGCGTATTGGTGACGATGATGCCGCGGGCGTTGGCGGTGGCGACGTCGATATTGTCCACGCCGGCGCCAAAATTGGCGATCAGCTTGAGCCGATCACCGGATCGCGACAGAAGGCGCGAATCGATGCGATCGGTGATCGTCGGCACGAGCACGTCGGCGCGGCTCATGGCGTCGACCAGCTCGTCCTGCGTCAGGGGCTTGTCGGAGACGTTCAGTTCGGTGTCGAACAGTTCGCACATCCGCGTCTCCACCGGATCGGGGAGTTTGCGGGTCACGATGACTTTGAGCTTGCGGGCGGCCATGGGCGGTTTGAAAAGCTCTCTCTGACAGGCGTTTGAAAGCTGTAGCAAAGGGGCCGGTGGGGGCCAAGCAACATGCCGTCAAAAACAGAACAAGGTTTGTCACGAATGGGTTTGACGCGCGTCATGGTCGGAATTGCGGCGGCAGGGGCTTTGCTGGCCGGTCCGGCTGCGGCCGAGGGACCCAGGGTGACGCCCTCGGGTCTGGAGGTGCCGCGCTACGTCTCGCTGAAATATGCCGAGGTTAACGCCCGCAACGGTCCGGACGAGGATCACCAGCTTCTATGGGTCTATCACGCCAAGGGTCTGCCGGTGCAGGTCGTGGCCGAGACTCGAGAGTGGCGCCGGATTTGTGATCCGGAGGGAGGGCTGGCTTGGGTTCATAAGCGCACGACCGACGGCCGACGGTCGGCGATGCGGGTCCAACCGACCAATCTGCCCCTGCTCAATGCGCCCAAGGACGGAGCCAAGGTTAGCGCCTATCTGAAGGCCCGGTCGGTCGCTTTGCTGGACAAGTGTGAAAAGGGCTGGTGTCGGCTGCGGGCAGACGGGTCGTCGGGCTGGGCTCGCGAGGGCGAGATCTGGGGGGCGGATCCGGCGGTCCAGTGCCGTAAGCGTTAGGGGCGCGGGGGATCCGCTCGCGTAGGGAAACGTTGAGACTGGACCCGCCATCGTGCTAGGGCGTCACCATGCAGAAGAACGCCTATACCTTCGAAGAACTCCTGGCTTGTGGCCGCGGCGAGATGTTTGGCCCCGGCAACGCCCAACTGCCGGCTCCGCCGATGCTGATGTTCGACCGGATCGTCCGGATCGAGGCCGAGGGCGGCAAGTATGGCAAGGGCTATGTCGAGGCTGAGTTCGATATCAAACCCGATCTCTGGTTCTTCGGCTGCCACTTCATCGGCGATCCCGTGATGCCCGGCTGTCTGGGCCTGGACGCCATGTGGCAGCTTGTCGGCTTCTTCCTAGGCTGGTCGGGTGGCCCCGGCCGCGGCCGCGCCCTGGGTGTCGGCGAAGTGAAATTCACGGGCCAGGTCACGCCCGACATCAAGAAGGTCGTCTACAAGATCGACCTGAAGCGTGTGATCATGCGCAAGCTGGTCATGGGCATCGCCGACGGCGTCCTGGAAGCCGACGGCAAGGTGATCTACGAAACCAGTGACCTGAAGGTTGGCCTGTTCACGCCCGAACAAATGGCTTGATCCGTTAGACGAGACCGGCCCTAGAGAGCTGGCCCCTGTCGGATCGTAGGGGGAGAAGAGGATTTAGAATATGCGTCGCGTCGTCGTCACAGGACTGGGGATCGTCTCGTCCATCGGCAACAACGCCCATGAGGTCTTGGCCTCGCTGCGCGAAGCCAAGTCCGGCGTGATCGCCGCGTCGGAGTATGCCGAGCTCGGCTTCCGCTGCCAGGTCCACGCCGCGCCCCAGATCGACTGGGAAGCGCTGGTCGACCGCCGCGCGGCGCGTTTCCTGGCGCCCGGCACGGCCTACGCCCACATCGCCATGGAGCAGGCCATCGCCGACTCCGGGCTGTCGGAAGGCGAAATTTCCCACGAACGCACCGGCCTGATCGTTGGTTCGGGCGGCCCGTCCACCCGCGTCATTATCGATGCGGCGGCGATCACCAAGGAAAAGGGCCCCAAGCGGATCGGCCCATTCGCCGTGCCCAAGGCCATGAGCTCCGGCCCCTCGGCGGTGCTTTCGACCTGGTTCAAGATCCGCGGGATCAACTATTCGATCAGCTCGGCCTGCGCGACCAGCGCCCACTGTATCGGCGCGGCCGCCGAGCAGATCCAGATGGGCAAGCAGGACGTGGTCTTCGCGGGCGGCTGCGAGGAGCTGGACTGGAGCCTGTCGAACCTGTTCGACGCCATGGGCGCCATGAGCAGCAACTTCAACGACCGCCCGGCCGTGGCCAGCCGCGCCTATGACAAGAACCGCGACGGCTTCGTGATCGCCGGCGGCGCCGGGATCGTGGTGCTGGAAGAGTACGAGCACGCCAAGGCGCGCGGCGCGAAGATCTACGGCGAAGTCGTGGGTTACGCCGCGAACTCGGACGGGTACGACATGGTCGCCCCCTCGGGCGAAGGCGCGGTCCGCTGCATGCGCCTGGCCATGGCCGAGGCGGGGAACCGCTCTATCGACTACCTGAACCCCCACGGCACCTCTACGCCGGTGGGCGACAGCAAGGAGATGGGCGCGGTGCGCGAGGTGTTCGGCGACAAGGCCCCGATGATCTCGTCCACCAAGTCGTTGACCGGCCACAGCCTGGGCGCCGCCGGCGCGCAGGAGGCGATCTACTCGATCCTGATGCTCAACAACGACTTCGCGGCCGAGAGCGCCAACATCGAAGAGCTCGACCCGGAGTTCGCCGACCTGCCGATCCTGCGCCAGCGCGTCGACAAGCCGCTCGAGACGGTGATGTCCAACAGCTTCGGCTTTGGCGGCACCAACGGCACGCTGATCTTCAGCCGCGTCTAGAGCCGGCGGGCGTTGACCAGCGCCCGCGCGGCCTTCGATCTCTATCGCGCCGGGCGACTGCACGAAGCGGTGGCCCTATGCGAACGGCTGGTCGCCGAAACGCCGACTGTCGAGGCCTGGCATCTGCTGGGCGTGGCTCGACTTGAGCTGGACTCAGCCGGAGCGGCGCTGGCGGCTCTGGACGCGGGTTTGGCCCTCGACCCCGTTCGCCCGGGTCTACTGTCCGCCAGAACCCTGGCCCTGACGACCTTGCAGCGCCACGACGAGGCGGTGGTCGCGGCGCGCGCCGCGTTGGCGGTCGACCCCCAAAATCCGCCTGTGTTCAGCGCCTTGGCCGTTTCGCTTCAGCGGCTGGGTGGATTTCCGGAAGCCTTGGCGGCGATTGATCGGGCGATAGCGGGCGCGCCGCGTGACCCGTCCTATCGCGCGCAACGCGCCGCCTTGCTGACCCTGCTCAACCGTCCCCCCGACGCCGCGTGCGACCTGGAGGTCTTGTTCGAGCTGAGCCCCAGCCATCCACGCCTGGCCGGAGACCTGATGTGGGCGCGCCGTCAAACCTGCGACTGGCGCGAGGACGCGGCGCTGGACATGCTGGTCAAGGCGGACTTGAAGCTGGGGCGACCGGGCGTCGCGCCTTTCGCCGCCCTGGTCATGTTCGACCTTCCCATTCTGCACCGCCGTTGCGCGACGCTGTCGGCGCCCCCCAGCGTTTCGGCGCCGGTATGGCCGGTGAGGCCTCCCGGAGAACGGATCCGCGTCGGCTACCTCTCTTCCGACCTGCACGAACACGCGACGGCTCGGCTTCTGGCGGGCGTTCTGGAAGCGCACGACCGGTCACGGTTCGAGATCTACGCGGTGTCGTATGGGCCCGAGACGGGCGGGGCGATGCAGGAAAGGCTGCGCTGCGCCTGCGAACACTGGATCGAGGCTCGGCGATTATCCGACGCCGAAATCGCTATGAAGTGTCGCGAACAAGGACTTGATATCGCTGTAGATCTCAAGGGCTACACTCAAGACGGACGACCTGGGATCCTGGCCCATCGCACGGCGCCCGTTCAGGTCAGCTGGCTTGGCTATCCCGGCACCCTGGGCGCGCACGCCGATGTGGTTCTGGCGGACTCTGTTACGATCCCACCGGATGCCGAGGTCCATTGGTCTGAAACGGTGGTCCGCCTGCCGCACTACCAGCCCAACGACGCGCTGGCCCCGGCCATACCACCGCCCAGCCGCGTCCAGGCGGGTCTGCCGGAGGGGACGCAGGTGTTCTGCTGCTTCAACAATCCGGCGAAGATCACACCAGAGGTGTTCACGACCTGGATGGAGATCCTCCGCGGTGCCCCCGAGAGCGTCCTCTGGCTCTACGCGGGGGCGCCGGGCGCAGCCGATAATCTTCGCGCCGAGACGAGCAAGGCCGGTGTCGCGCCGGAGCGTCTGATCTTCGCCGATCCCGCGCCTCACGACGCGCATCTGGCGCGTCACGCCTTGGCCGACCTGATGCTCGACACCTGGCCCTACGGGGCCCACACAACCGCCAGCGACGCCCTGCGGATGGGGGTTCCTGTGTTGACCTTGCCGGGGAAGAGCTTCGCCAGCCGGGTCGGCGCCAGCCTGCTCACCGCCATCGGCATGACCGACCTGATCGCGAGTTCCAAGGCCGACTACGTCGCCAAAGCGCTTGCCTTTACGGCTGACGAGAGCCTGAAGCCTCGCGTCGCCGAGGCCGTTCGGCGTTCGAGCCTGTTTGATCCCGTCGCCTTCGCCCGCTCGCTGGAGAGCGCCTACGCCACGCTGGTCCGACGCTGAAAGGGTTCCGCAGGGCCACCGCGCCTGCTAACCAGCGGTCAACGATTTGCGAAAGAGGGCCCGACACATGGCCGACGATTACGCGTTCCCCAAGGGCGAGCTGATGCGGGGCAAGAAGGGCCTCGTCATGGGCGTGGCCAACCACAACTCTATCGCCTGGGGCATCGCCAGCCAGCTAGCCGCCCAGGGCGCCGAGATGGCCTTCACCTATCAGGGCGAGGAACTTGAGCGCCGCGTGCGCCCGCTGGCCGAGAGCATCGGCGTCAAGACCATGATCCCCGCCGATGTCACCGACGACGCCTCGATGGACGCCGCCTTCGCCAAGATCGAGGAAGTCTTCGGCACGATCGACTTCGTCGTCCACTCGGTGGCCTTCGCCAACAAAAACGAGCTGAAGGGCTCTTTCGTCGACAATACGACCCGCGAGGGCTTCCTGCTGGCCATGAACATCTCGGCCTTCAGCTTCGTCGACGTCGCCAAGCGTGCTTCCAAGCTGATGCCGAATGGCGGTTCGCTGATCACCATGACCTATCTGGGTTCGGAGCGGACCATCCCGAACTACAACACCATGGGCGTGGCCAAGGCCGCGCTTGAGGCTTCGACCCGCTACATCGCGCGCGACCTGGGCCCCAAGGGCATCCGCTGCAACGCCATCTCGGCCGGCGCCATGCGCACCCTGGCTTTGGCGGGCATCGCCGGCGGCCGCGGCATGATCGCCCAGGGCCGCGCGTTCAGCGCGATGAAGGAAGACACCTCGATGGAAGGCGTCGCCGGCTGCGCCCTGTGGCTGGCGTCCGACCTTGGCAAGTCGACCACGGGCGAGGTCGTCCACGTCGACGCGGGCTTCCACATGATGGGCATGCCCGACCCTGAAGAGGCCTGACGTCTACGCCGGGTCTACGGCGCGTAAGCCCGCATGAACCTTTCGGCCGCCTCCCGCGCGAGGCGGCCGAACTGTTCCTGGGTCTTGTCGGAGGGCAGACGCAGGAGCGACCGCAGTTGGCTGTGGCCCATGACCATGCCGGAAAAGAATTCGGCGGCCTGGTCGAAATCCTCGACCTTCATGCGACCGAGCCGGGTCTCGGTTTCCAAGAAGGCGGCCAGCTGACGACGGGCGTTCAGCGGGCCGGCCTCGAAGACTTCCTGCGCGATATCGGGCATTTCGCCCGAGCCAAGAATAATCACCCGCATCATCGAATAGCTCTTCGTGGTGATCACTGTCTCCAGCACCGAGCGGGCGTAGGCCTCGAGCGCTTCGGTAGGATTGTCCGCCGCGCCCGGCTCTCGCAACGATGCTGTAATGCTCTCGACCCGGCGCTGCATCAACGCCCGCATCAATTCGGCTTTCGAGCCGTAGTGATTATAGACGGTCTGTTTGGAGACGCCGGCATGGCGCGCGATCGCCGCCATTGGCGCGGCCAGACCGCGCTCACCGATCACCTCGACGGCGGCGTCCAGGATGGCCTCGCTCTTGACGACGTCGATCTGTCCGGGAACGCGCGGCATCAGTGAGCGTCCGACGGCGGGGGCGGCGCGTTTTTCACCGGCGCGGCCAGCAGCGAAACGGCGGCGGCGATGAAGCAGCCAATCGCGAGCAGGGTGAAGCTGTCGCCGAACGCCAAGACGGTCGCCTGCTGCTGCATCATGCCGCTTACCGCCTTGCGCGCCGCGCCGGCCGGATCGGCGACGCCCAGTTGCATCATCCGCTCGGTCAGGCCGGCCATCATCCCGGCGGCCGCGCTGCCCTGGGTCACCTTCGACGTCATGTCGTCGTAGTAGAGCGCCGTCTGCTGGGTGATGGAGGTCGCCAGCAAGGCCAGGCCGACCGCGCCGCCAGTGTTGCGCGCCAGGTTCACCAGGCCCGAGGCGTTCTTGACCATCTGGGGGGGCAGGGTGCTCATCGTGATCTGCTGGGTGGCGATCATCGCGATCATCACGCCTACGCCCCGGCACGCCTGCACACTGGCGAATTCCCAGAAGCCCCAGTCCTTGGTGACCCCGTGAGCCATGTACATGCCGAAGCCGGCCAGCAGGAAGCCGACGCACATCGGGATACGAGGGTCTGTCTTGCGCACCAACCGTCCGGCGATCGGACCGGTCAGGAACATCGACAGGCCCGAGATGACCATGGTCGTGCCGACCTCCGACGCTGAATAGTGCCGCACGCGCCCGAGAAACTGCGGCAGCAGGAAAGTGCCGCCAAACAGGCTGGCCCCCGACACGGCCGTCATCAGAACGCCGACGGTGAAGTTGCGATTGGCGAAGGCGCGCAGCTCGACGATCGGGTTGCGATAGGTCATCTGCCGCCACACGAACACGACCCCGCCCAGCACCGCGACGACGGTCAGCCACAGGATCAGGCTGTCGGAGAACCAATCCTCCTTGGCGCCTTCCTCCAGCACGTACTGCATGCTCATCAGGAAGACGGCCATGACCGCCAGGCCGAACCAGTCGAAGCCCTTGGCCAGGCTTGGGTCACCCTTGTCGAAATCGCCCCAGCGCGCCACGCCGAACAGCACGAGCAGGCCTGTCGGCACGTTGATGAAGAACAGCCAGCGCCAGCTGAGCCACTCGGTGAGGTGACCGCCCAGGGTGGGGCCGACGGTGGGCGCCAGGGTGACGATCAGGCCCATGATGACGCTGGCCGTCACCCGCCGCTCTGGCGGGAAGGCCGTGAAGGCCACGGCGAACACTGTCGGGATCATCGCCCCGCCGATGAAGCCCTGCAGCGCCCGTGTCAGGATCATCATGTCGATCGACGTGGAAAGGCCCGTCAGGACGCTCATGACGATGAAACCGGTGCAGGAGGCCAGGTATAGGCGCTGCGTTCCCCACAGCCGCGACAGGTACCCCGACAGGGGGATCATCACGACCTCGGGGATCAGATAGGCGGTCTGGATCCAGCTGACCTGATCCGTGCTGGCGCCGACGCCGGCCTGGATCTGCGGCAGGGACGCCGCCACGATCTGGATGTCCAGGATGGCCATGAACTGGCCGATGACCATCGCGCCGAAGCCCAAAAAGAGCTTGGTCCAATCGACTGGTGCGGCGGCTCCGGGCGTCGCCGGCCCGGGAGGCGATGACTCGGTCTTGCCGAGGGAGTCGGCGGGGAGGGCGGCGTCGGCCATAGCTGGGCGAGCCGGCTAGCGGGCCGCGCCCTGGCGGGCCATCTGCGGGGTGACCTGAGCGGCTTCCGCGAACGAGGGGCCCGAGCGGTCGCGAACGTCGACCTTGATCTCGACCGAAAGGCCGGGGCGCAGGGCCGCGCCCAGCTGACTGCGGTCGACCGCGATCTTAACAGGCAGGCGCTGGGTGATCTTGGTGAAGTTGCCCACGGCGTTCTCGACCGGGATCAGGGCGAACTCCTGACCGGTGGCGGGGGCGAAGCTGTCGACCTTGCCGACGATCTTTTGCTTTCCGAAGGCGTCGGCCTTGATCTCGACGGGCTGACCCACGCGAAGGCGCGCGACCTGGGTCTCCTTGAAGTTGGCCACGATATAGGCCTGGCCCAGTGGCACGACCGACATCAGGGCCACGCCCGGCTGGACCAGTTGACCCGGACGGACCGAGCGCGCGCCGACTACGCCGCCGACAGGCGCGCGGATCACGGTGCGCTCGAGGTCCAGCTTGGCCTGCTCAACGGCGGCGTGCGCGGCGGCCGCCTGGGCTACGGCCTGGGCCTTGGCCGAGCCGAGCGATTGGGCGGCGCGCTTTTCGGCTTCCAGGGCGGCTTGGGCGCTCGCGACTCCGGCGGCGGATTGGGTGGCGGCGGCCTTGGTGGTCTGGACCTTCTGCTGCGACACCCAGCCTTGGCCGGCCAAGGCGTTGTAGCGGTCGTAGTCGGCCTTGGCGCGGCTCGCGTCGGCCTGGGCGCTGGTCACGCCC
Source organism: Caulobacter sp. FWC26 (assembly GCF_002742645.2). Lineage (NCBI taxonomy): Bacteria > Pseudomonadati > Pseudomonadota > Alphaproteobacteria > Caulobacterales > Caulobacteraceae > Caulobacter > Caulobacter sp. FWC26. Next base: position 4,472,771 of record NZ_CP033875.1, on the reverse strand, counting down.
GCCGCCCTCTGGGCGATGACCGCCTGCTCGAGGCTGTTCTTGTCGTCGATCGCGCGCACGGCGGCGTCTGCCGCCGCGGCGTTGGCGATCGCCTGATCAACTCGAGCCTGGAAGGTCGACGGATCGATCTTGGCTAGCACCTGGCCGGGCTCGACGCGCTGATTGTCGGCGACAAGGACCTCGGCGACATAACCTGACACCTGCGGGCTGACCTGCACGGTGTCGGCCTGCACGAAGGCGTTGTCCGTGCTTTCAAAGTGCTGCTTGTCGAGGAACCACAGGGTTCCACCGGCCAGAACCGCGACCAGAGTCACGCCGCCCAGGATCAGGGGAACCAGCTTCTTCTTCTCGGACGCCGCCATGCGCAACCCTTGTCAAAAGACAACAAGCGCGCCGGATAGAAGGGTCGGGCGCGCGCTTCAAGCGATAAATGGACGCGGTCGTCCAAAAATCAACAAAGCCGCCCTCAAAATCGCGTACTTGCCTTGCAAGCGCTGGGCTGGGTGGGGTTTGACTGCGACACCAAGCCGCAATTTCCGCTTGCGTCGGAATCACGACACAGTAAAAGCCGCTCCCCACGCAACCAAGGGTTCAGGAGCGCGTATCTCCTCCGGTGTGTTTCGCCGGTCCGCCCATTTGGCCGCAGGAGGTTGCCGTGAAGTCCCAGTCCCATCCTGGCCAGACGCCTCTGGATATGATCCGCCCGATTCTTTGGACGGCCGCTGCGGCGTTCGCCGTCGGCTTTGGCGGCTACCTGATGCTCGGCCTGCGGGCCATGCGCCCGATCGTCAATTAGACGCCGGTCGAACCAAAGCCGCCCACGCCCCGCTCGGTGGCGTCGAGGTCCTCGACCTCGACCACAGGCCATTGCGGCGCAGCGGCGATGACGCCCTGCGCGATGCGATCACCGCGGCGAATGGTGAAGTCCTCTTCGCCCAGATTGATCAGCAGTACGCAAATCTGGCCGCGATAGTCGCTGTCCACGGTGCCCGGCGCGTTGACGACCGTCACCCCGTTCTTGAGCGCCAAACCCGATCGAGGCCGCACCTGCATCTCGTAGCCGTCCGGGATCGCGACCGAGAAGCCTGTGGGGGCCATGCAGCGGGCGCCGGGCCGGAGAACAATGGGTTCATCCGCCGGAACCGCCGCCCGCAGATCGAAGCCGGCCGCCCCCGCCGTTGCGTAGGCGGGAACAGGCAGATCGGAATTGTCGCCCCAGCGCTTGAAACGGATCGCGAGGCCAGCGGGATTGGCGGACATGCGGAAACTCCTCGAACGGTGGGTCACGCTGTAGCTGATTTGCCGCCCGCGCGGCCAGCGCCGAGAGTTTGGGCGTCAGGCCAGGGCTTCGGCGATGCGTTGAGCGATCTGGGCCGCCACCCGATCCTTCGCGTCGCGGTCCCAGCGTTCGGTCCCCGACTTCGTGACCAGCAGTACCGCGTTCTCGCCGCCGCCCATCACGCCAGGTTCAGTGACGTCGTTGGCGATGATCCAGTCGCAGCCCTTGCGGGCGAGCTTGGCGCGGGCGTGTTCCTCGACATGGTCGGTCTCGGCCGCGAAGCCAATGACGAGGCGCGGACGTTGCGGGCCGGTCGCCGACAGAGTGGCCAGGATGTCGGGGTTCTCGACGAAAGTCAGGGCCGGCGGACCGCCCTTTTCCTTTTTCAGTTTGCTGCCAAACGCTTCGTCGACGCGCCAGTCGGCGACCGCCGCCACGAACACGCCGACATCGGCCGGTAGCGCGGCCTGACTGGCGGCGAGCATCTGCCGGGCGGTCTCCACATCGACCCGACGGACCCCCGGAGGGGTAGGCAGCGCGACGGGTCCGGCCACCAAGGTGACTTGCGCGCCGAGCCTGGCCAGGGCCTCGGCGATCGCGAAGCCCTGCTTGCCGCTGGATCGGTTGGTGATGCCGCGGACCGGGTCGATCGGCTCGAACGTCGGGCCGGCGGTGACGAGCGCGCGCTTGCCGTCTAGCGGTCGGGCCGCCGGGCCCGCCAACGCGGCCATGACCGCCGCGAAGATAGTCTCGGGTTCAGCCAGGCGACCGGGACCAAACTCACCGCAGGCCATGGCGCCCTCCTCGGGATCCACGAAGGCCACGCCGTCCGCCTTCAGCGTGGCGACGTTGCGCTGCGTGGCCGGATGGAGCCACATGCGCACGTTCATGGCCGGCGCCATCAGGACGGGCTTGTCGGTGGCGAGCAGTGTTGTGGAGGCCAGGTCTCCGGACAGGCCCTGAGCGGCCTTGGCGATCAGGTCGGCGGTCGCCGGCGCGACCACGACAAGATCGGCGGACCGCGACAATTCGATATGGCCCATCTCGTGCTCGTCGGTCAGCGAGAAGAGGTCTTGATAGACCTTGTCCTCGGCCAGCGCGGCTAGGGACAGCGGCGTAACAAACTCGGCTCCCGCCTTGGTCAGGATCGGGCGGACGGCCACGCCTGCTTTGCGCAGAAGTCGCACCAGCAGCAGCGCCTTATAGGCGGCCACACCGCCTCCGACGATCAGAAGAACTCGCTTCTCGCCCACGCTCCGCTCCGCGCACTGGTCGAACCTCCCAGCACATGCCCATCCGCGCGTCAAAGCGCCAGAGCCAATCGTCACGCGAAAATCGGACTCGACTCGCGTTCCGCTTTCGTTCATTAATCGCTAAGGTAGAGCAACTTGGTGAATACGATCATGAAGATTGCGCGGTATTTGACGGCCGGCGCTCTGGCGATCCTGGTCGGAGTGGGGATGACGGCCTGCGACAGCGGCGCTTCGGCGGTGAAGGCGCCCACTGGTCGCGATCGTGCCTCCGCCGATAGCACGCCTGCGGACGCGGCCGAACGGTCAGGCCGTGACGACCGCCGGGACGATCCTCGCGAGGCGCCGGTCAAGCTGGTCGCGGGCAAGCCCTACTGGGCCGCCAACCGCACGCGTTCGGCAGAGGAGAACGCTCAGCGCTCGTTCGAGCGGAACGGCGCGACCTTCGCCGCGAAGTCGGTCGATGACTACGTTTCCAAGGTTCACGCGTTCGTCAGCGATCCGCCGAGAGGCGCGGAGACCCTCAAGCGCGCGAACGGGGACCTGCTGATCTACGACCCGAAAGGCAATGTCTTCGCGGTGGTCTCGCGCGAGGGGGCGCCGCGCACGATGTTCAAGCCCGACGAGGGCGGCGCCTATTGGGATGAGCAGAAGACGCGGGAGGCGAGGCGCGCGTCTGCCTCAAAGAAGCGCGAACAGGCCGAAGGCTAGCGGCGCTCGACTGTTCGGTGTTCTGCTCGCGGAGATCTCTGATGGATGTACGCGCCTTACCGCCCGCCGCCCTTCGCGACGCCAACGCGGTCGAACTGGCCCGCGTTTGGATCGCCGAGCACGGGTTGCACTGCTCGTTGAGGTGCGGTCTCTACGCCGACCGGGACGTGGTGATGGAAACCACGGCCTGGGGGATCATCCTGGCGGATATGGCCGGTCACATCGCCGATGCGCTCAACGGCGCCGGCTTCGGCCCGAGGCTGGCGTTGTTCGAAGCAATCGTCGGCAGTTTCAACGTCGAATGCCTCGCCCCAACCTCGGAACGAACCGGAGGCGGTGGGTCGCTTGTCGGCTGAGCAACCATGGTTCTCGCGGTCCTCGCGTCGCCGAGCGCTTCGCAAAGATCATGAACGGCTCTAGCGGCCCAGCAGCAGTCCGGTCACGAACGCAGCGCCCGCCGTTGCGGCGCCGACCATGAACCACAGCAGCGGCCAGGTGTGCTGACGATCAACGAGCACGGGCGCGGGCGCCGGAGGCGTGTCGGCCAGACGCGCCAAGGCCTTGATGGCGCGTAGCGCCTCTTCGGCGAAATCGCGAGCCTTGGCCGTGGGCGATAGCTCGCGGCCAATCCAGCGGCGCACCACGGGGTCGGCGGCGGCCCAGAGATCGTGTGTCGGGTCGATCCGTCTCGCCACGCCTTCCACCGTCACCATGGTCTTCTGCAGCAGCACCAATTCTGGCCGTAGCGCCATGTCGAACAGCGCGGTGATCTCGAACAGTTGGGCGAGCAGCCGCCCCATCGAGACTTCGCGCGCGTTGCGGCCGAAGACCGGTTCGCCGACCGCGCGCAGCGCCTGGGCAAAGGCGTTCATGTCCTGATGTGCGGGCACATAGCCGGCGTCGAAGTGGATCTTGGCGATCCGCGTATAATCTCGGTTGAGGAAACCATAGAGGATCTCGGCGAGGTAGCGGCGTTCGCCGGGGCCGAGGCGACCGATGATTCCGTAGTCGACCGCCGTGATCGCCGAGGGCGCCGCGACGAACAGGTTCCCCTCGTGCAGGTCGGCGTGGAAGAGCCCGTGGTCCAGGGCTTGGGCCAGGAAGCCCCGGGTGACGTTCTCGGCCAGCGCCTTGCGGTCTAGCCCCGGCAAGTCGAGCGAAGCGGGGTCGGACAGCGGCGCGCCCTCCGCCCAGGTCAGGGTCAGGACGCGTTTGCCGACACCCTCCCACCAGACGGTCGGCGCGCGCATGTAGGGATCGATCGCCATGACCTCGCCCAGCTCCGCGCAGCCGGCGGCTTCGAAGCGCAGGTCCATCTCAAGATCCAGGGCGCGGATCACCACCTCGACAAACTCGGTCGGGCGGAGGCGGCGTGAGGCGGGGGCCAGGGCCTCGGCGAGCCGCGCGGCCAGGCGGAGCACGGCGCTGTCGCGCGCCACCTGCCGCTCAACGCCGGGACGCAGCACCTTGACCGCGACCTTGCGACCATCGACCAATATGGCCGGATGGGCCTGGGCGAGTGAAGCGGCCGCGACAGGTTCCCCAATCTCGGCGAAGACCTCATTTAGCGGCTTGCCAAGATTGCGAGCGATCTCGGCCTTGGCGACGTCCAGCGGAAAGGCCGGAAGACGATCCTTCAAGCGCGCGAGATCGTCGGCGAAGGCCGCGCCGAAGATGTCGGCCCGCGTCGACAGAAACTGGCCCATCTTGATCGCCGCTGGGCCTTGCCGTTCCAGAACCGCCGCCAGTCGTTCTCCTGGCCGTCCCTTGCGCGCGGCCGAGCCCGCGAACAGGCGAAGGACGCGCCCCGCCAGCTTGGCGCCCGGAGGAAGCAGCGGCTCCAGTTCACGGGGGATCAGGGCGTCGGCCCGGACCAAGGCCCAGCCCGCGCCGGTCAGGCGCCAGAAGGCTTCGAGCGTCGCCACCGTTCTAGATCGCCCAACCCTGGTGCAGGGCCGCGACGCCGCCCGTAAAGTTAGTGAAGGTGACGCGCTTGAAGCCCGCAGCCTCGATCATGGCCGCGAAGGTGCGTTGGTCGGGGAAGCGACGGATGCTCTCGACCAGGTACTGGTACGCATCGCGATCCTTGGCCACCCACTCGCCGACCTGCGGGATGACCTTGAAGCTGTAGGCGTCATAGGCCTTGGCCAGCGGTTCGGTGACTGGCCGCGAGAATTCCAGGCACAGGAAGCGACCGCCCGGCTTGAGCACCCTGCGGGCTTCGCGCAGCGCCGCGTCGATGTCGGTCACGTTGCGGATGCCGAACGAGATCACATAGGCGTCGGCATAGGCGTCCGGCAGCGGCAGGCGTTGGGCGTCGCCGACCGTCCAGGTGATTTCCGGTTCGCCACCCCGCTCGATGCCGGCCATGATCATCTCGGCGTTGTAGTCGATGATGTTGATCGTCGCGTCGGGGCCGCCCCGGCGTTCCTGAGCCTTGCGCGCCATCTTCGCGAAGCGGCGCGCCATGTCGCCGGTGCCGCCGGCGCAGTCGATGATCACTTCGCCCGGCTGCGGGTTGAGGCGCGCGGCCACCGCGTCCTTCCACAGCCGGTGGACGCCGCCGCTCATCAGGTCGTTCATGATGTCGTAGTTCTTGGCGACGCGGTCGAAGACCCCGCGCACCAGACCCGCCTTCTGCGAGGCGTCGACATCCTTGAAACCGAAGCTGGCGGAGGTGTTGCTCATGACGTCTTTGGGCCGGACTTTCTATATCTTAAGTCCGCTATTAGCCCGCGACACGCCCGCCGTCATCCGCCGAAGGATCCCCGTGCCTGAATTGCCCGAAGTCGAGACCGTCCGCCGGGGGCTGGAGCCCGTTTTGTCCGGGGCGCGTCTTTCCAACGTCCGCGCCAATCGGCCCGACCTGCGCTTCCCGCTGCCCGACGGTTTCGTGCAGCGACTGACGGGTGCGCGGATCCTGCGCCTGGATCGGCGGGCCAAATATATCCTGGCTCCGCTCGACCGGGGCGACACCCTGGTGATGCACCTGGGCATGACCGGGCGCTTCGAAATCGCGGCGCCGGAGGGGACCGTACGGCCGGGCGACTTCGCCCGCGAGGTCACGCCCGACGACAAGCACGCCCATGTCGTGCTCCAGACCGAGGATGGCGCAACGATCACCTATTTCGATCCCCGCCGCTTTGGCTTCATGGACCTGATCCCGACCGACCGCGTGACCCATCACCCCTGGTTCGCGACCATGGGGCCGGAGCCCTTGGAAGAAGGGTTCGACGCCCGCACGCTGGAAAGGGCGTTCGCCAATCGCAAGCAAGGGCCCAAGACCCTGCTTTTGGACCAGCGCACGGTCGCGGGTCTGGGCAACATCTATGTCTGCGAGGCCCTGCACCGGTCGGGAATCTCGCCGTTCAAACCGTCGGGCGGCATCGCGCGCAAGCGGCTCGCGCCGCTCACAGCCGCGATCAAGGACGTGCTGGCCGAGGCGGTCGAGGTCGGCGGCTCCACGCTGAAGGACTTCGCCGCCGCCGACGGCGCGCTGGGCTATTTCCAGCACCGTTTCCGTGTCTATGACCGCGAGGGCGAGCCGTGCCCGACGTCGGGCTGCAAGGGTGTGATCGCCCGTCAGGTTCAGGCGGGGCGCTCGACCTTCTACTGCCCGGTCTGCCAGGTCTGAAGCCGCGCTATACCTTCAGGTCAGCCGTGACCGGGGCGTGGTCGCTGGGGCGTTCCCATTCGCGGACATCGTCGTGAACCCGCGAGGAGACCTTGCCGTCGAGGATCGCGGCGTCGCGAAGGCCGGGGCTGGCCAGGATGTGGTCCAGGCGCAGACCGCGATTGGACTTACGGAAGTCGGCGGCGCGATAGCTCCACCAGGAAAACAGTTTCTCCGGCTCCGGGGTCGCGAGGCGCGGCAGGTCCAGCAGGTCCATCGACTTGATCAGCGCCTCGAAGGCTTCCAGCTCAGGCGGCGTGTGGCTGACCACCTTGAGCATCTGCCGGTGGCTCCAGACATCGTTTTCGCCCGGCGCGATGTTCAGATCGCCGGTGACGATTAGGGGCGCCTTGGGGTCGCGCTGCTTCAGGGCCGCTGTCAGGGTCTCGTAGAAGTCGAGCTTGTGGTCGAACTTGGGATTGGCGACGCGGTCCGGCAGGTCGCCGCCGGCGGGGATGTAGAAGTTCTGGATCTCGACGCCGGCCACCTTGACCGCCACGCAGCGGGCGTGGCCCTCGCGGCAGTTCATCAAGGTCGGGACATCCTCTATCGGCAGGCGCGAGGCGATCGCCACCCCGTGCCAGCCCTTCTGGCCGGCGATCTTCAGATGCGGCAGGCCCATGGCCTCGAAGGCTTCCCGCGGGAACTCGCCCTCCTGGCACTTGATCTCCTGCATGCACAGGACGTCCGGAGCCTGCTCGTCGACGAAGCGGGCGGCCTGCTCGGCGCGGAGGCGGACGGAATTGACGTTCCAGGTGGCGATACGGAGGCGCATGGCCTGGCTGTATCGCGGTTTTCGGGGACCGAAAAGAAAAACGCCCCGGCGCATCGAGCGCTGGCCCCAGCCGACCTTGGGTCGGCGCGCCAAGAAAAACGCCCCAGCGCATCGAGCGCTGGGGCGAAAGTCTAGTCTCTCATGCCGCCGCCGGGAGGGGATAGGATCCGGCACGGTTCGCGAGGAGCGGGTCGGTCGCTCATCGCCATGCGTGTTAAATATGCCACGTCCTAATTTTTAGTCAAGCGGAATGTCGGTTGATTCTTGCCTGTTGTGAGAATGTCACAATTCGTCCGGGTCAGGGCTTACCCACCTTGCGGCGGGGGTCGGTCAGGACAAAGAGCTTGGGATCGAGATCCGCCGTCTCGGCGAAATCGGCGAGGCGAACCCGGATCTGACCGCCCTTGATATCGGTGACCGTCCAGCCCATCAGGCCGACGGGGCTGTTGGAAAAATCGATCGAGATGCGGCCCAAGGCCTGCCGCTTGGCGTCCTGAGCCACAATCGTGAAGCCATCGGCCAGCGGGCGCACGTCGGTGATCACCACGCCTCGGTCCAGGCGGACTTCGCGCGCCAGCAGCAGGTTCAGCGGCGTCTTGCTGAGCGGATAGCTCTCATAAGTCTTCAGCCGGCTGTCGAAGATGTTGACGTTATTGCCGTTGCTGACGACCAGCAGGCCCGCAGGCGGGTCATAGGCGAACCGCGCCTTGCCGGGACGCTGCAGGTAGAAGGTCCCTTGAGTCTGGGTTCCGCGCTGATCGGTCTGTACGAAACGACCTTTCGCCGAGGATAGCCCCTGAATGTAGGCGGTGGCCTTGTCCAGCAGGGCCTTCTGCTCGGCGGTCAGCTTGGCCGGAACCGGCGCGGTCGAGCCCTGGGCCCAGGCCGGGGAGACCAGGGCGGGCGAGGCGAGGGCGGCGGCGAGGCCGGCCGCCAGGAGGGTACGGCGTGTCGTCATATGGACTCCTTAGCCTCAACCTTGGCCTCCGCGAAGGCCGCCGCAAGGCCATTTTCCGGCGGCCCGATGAAGCCTTGTTCAGGTTGGGAGCGTGCGGAACGCCGCAGCCAAGGCGAAGGTTGCTTCATTTTTACCCGACCTCCCCGGCGAAGGCCGGGGCCCAGATCGTAGAGCTGCAAGGCGCAGGCAAAGACACTTGTGATCCTTTCGGGACACAGCCGCCTTGGCATCTGGATCCCGGCCTTCGCCGGGAAGATCGGGATGAAAATCACAGCGGCGGGGGCGGCGGCGCCAGGATCTCGCGCTTGCCGGCGTGGTTGGCGGCGCCGACGACCCCTTCCTTCTCCATCCGCTCCATCAGCGAGGCGGCGCGGTTGTAGCCGATCTGCAGGCGGCGCTGGATGTAGCTGGTCGAGGCCTTGCGGTCGCGGGTGACCACGGCGACCGCGTGATCGTAGAGGTCGTTGGCGCCGCCTTCGCCCGAGAACGCGCCCTCGATGGCTTCTTCCTGTTCCTCGTCGCCGCCGGCGGTGACTTCTTCCAGATACTGCGGAATGCCCTGGTCGCGCAGGAATTTTGCGACCTGCTCGACCTCGCCGTCCGACACGAACGGACCGTGCAGGCGGGTGATGCGCCCGCCGCCGGCCATGTAGAGCATGTCGCCCTGGCCCAGCAGCTGCTCGGCGCCCTGCTCGCCCAGGATGGTGCGGGCGTCGATCTTGCTGGTGACCTGGAAGCTGATCCGGGTCGGGAAGTTGGCCTTGATGGTGCCGGTGATGACGTCGACCGAGGGCCGCTGGGTGGCCATGATCAGGTGGATGCCGGCGGCGCGGGCCATCTGGGCCAGACGCTGCACGGCGCCTTCGATGTCCTTGCCGGCCACCATCATCAGGTCGGCGACCTCGTCGATGACCACGACGAGATAGGGCATCGGCTCTGGGCGGATCTGCTCGGTCTCGTAGATCGGCCGGCCGGCGTCGTCGAAGCCGGTCTGGACCGTGCGCTCGAAGTGCTCGCCCTTGGCGGCCGCCTCGTTGGCCTTCTCGTTATAGCCGCCGATGTTGCGCACGCCGATCTTGGACATGCGGCGATAGCGGTCCTCCATCTCGCGGACCGTCCACTTCAGGGCCACGACGGCCTTCTTCGGATCGGTGACGACGGGCGCGAGCAGGTGCGGGATGCCGTCGTAAACGCTCAGCTCTAGCATCTTGGGGTCGACCATGATGAAGCGGCATTTCTCGGGCGGCAGCTTGTACAGGATCGACAGGATCATGGCGTTGACGCCGACCGACTTGCCCGAGCCGGTGGTGCCGGCGATCAACAGGTGGGGCATCTTGGCCAGGTCGGCGATATAGGGTTCGCCGCCGATGGTCTCACCCAGCGCCATGGGCAGGATCTGGCTGGCCTTCTCGTAGTCGGCGCTGGACAGCAGATCGCGCAGATAGACCGTCTCGCGACGCTGGTTGGGCATTTCGATGCCGATGGCGTTGCGGCCCTGGGCCACGGCGACGCGGCAGGAGATCACGCTCATCGAGCGGGCGATATCATCGGCCAGGGCCACGACACGCGCGGTCTTCACGCCTGGCGCTGGCACCAGCTCGTACATGGTGACCACGGGGCCGGGGCGGATCTGGTCGATCTGACCCTTGACGCCGAACTCGGCCAGCACGCTCTCCAGCAGCCTGGCGTTCTGGCGCAGAGCCGCAGCGTCCACCTCGGACGAACGCGGCTTGGACTTGGCCAGCATGGCCAGTTCCGGCAGCTGGAAGCCAGCGTCTTCCTCGAAGTCGAACGCCTTCTGCTGTTCGCGCTGCTCGCGACCAGACTCCTTCACCGTCCCCTTGGGCTTGGCGATGGCCATGGGCCGGGCGTCCAGGCTGTCTTCGAAGTCGTCTTCGTCGTCCTGAACCGGCGGTGGGGTATAGGCGCGCGGCGCGGTGGCCGGTTGCGCTGCGGCGATCGGCGTTTCGTCGTCTTCGGCCTCAAGCGGCGGCAGGCGACCGGGGCGTTTGGGAGCCGCCTCCGCCTTTTCGCGCTTGGCGCGGACGGGCTTGGGCGCCGGCACGGGCTCAGGCTCGGGCTCGGGACGGGCGCGGGGCTGCAAGGCGTTGCTGACGGCGGCATGGATGGCGTCGGGATCGACCTCGCGCACGCCGATGGCGAACCCCAAGGCTGCGATGGCGGCGATCCCGAACAGGACGGCGGCGATGATCGTCGCGCCGGGGATATGGGCGAACCGCAGGACGGCGGCCACCATGTGCAGCAGGGAGTCGCCCCAGAAGCCGCCCAGACCCTTTTCCAGCTGCCAGATGGCGGGCGGCGGCGGAGCGGCCAGCACGGCCGACAGCGCCAGAAGGCCCAGCGCCCCGATCAGCGCCCGCTGGCGCAGGTCCTTGCGGTCCGCGTCCGGGTCGGCTTGCGCCACGCGGGTGACGCCGAACACCAGCATCAGCAGCGCGATGCCCCACGCCGACAGGCCCAGGGACTGCATCAGAATGTCTGAAATCGCCGCGCCCAGGCCGCCCAGGGCGTTGCGGGCCGGCTCGTCCGTGACAGCGTTGAAGCTCGGATCGGTCGCGTTGTAGGTGGCGATGGCCAGCAGCAGGATCGCCCCGACGACGGTGACGATCCCGCCCCGGAACCGGGCCGTCCAGGGCTGGGCCCAGCCATAACGGAGCGCATCCCAAAGGAGCTCCGTCGTGGATCGCCGCGCGGCTCGCGCCATGAAAAGTCTCCGAACTCAACAACGTATCTCGGGACCGGCGGAACCGGTCGAACCGCGATGTTGTGCCCGAAGAGCGTTAAGGGCTGTTTACGACGTCCGTTAGGACGCTGGTCATGACGTCGCGGTCTTGCAGGCCTTACGCCCCCACAGGGGGCGGAAGGTTCGCGCCCCTTCTTCCCCCTCCGGGAGAGGAGCGCCGAAGGCGCGGAAGGGGCAAGTATGGGTCGACAGCCGTCTTAAGCATGGCCGTCGAAAGCGGACCTGTCTGAGCCGTTAAGCCGCCTCGAACGCCAGCGGGGCGCCCCAGAAGCTCTGGACCAGGCCGTTCTGCGGACCCGGCGTTCCGGTTGTCAGGAAGACGCAGCCGCCGCCCGTCCCCGGATCATATTCGGGGTGGCGCTCCAGATAGAGGGCCAAGCCTTCGGCCGTGGCCGCCGGCTGCTGGATCAGCGGGGTTCCCGCGGGCAGGGCGGCGCGGAAGACGTCGGCGATGATTTCATAGTGGGTGCAGCCCAGCACGACACGGTCCGGATAGCGGCCGATGCGGGTTTTCAGGGCCTGGACGTGGGTCTCAACAGCCTTGGCGATCTCGACGACGCTGGCGTCGCCTTCGATCAGCGGGACCAGTTCCGGGCACGCCTCGGAGAACACCGCCAGATCCTGTTTGCGCTTATCGATCTCGATCTCATAGACGCGCGAGCGCACCGTGGCCTGGGTTGCGAAGACGCCCAGAATGTCCAGCTGCTGTACCTTTTCACCGCGACGCTCGGCCTCATGCTCCCAGGGCAGGCCCGTAGCCTTCTCAATGGTCGGCACGATGATGCCGAGGATGTTCACCGGACGGCCGATCTCCTTGCGGTAGCCGGGCAACCAGGTTTGCTGCAGGCGGCGCAGGGCGATGGCCGAGGCCGTGTTGCAGGCCAAAACGACCAGACTGGCGCCGCGATCGAACAGCCGCACGCAGCCGGCCTTGGTCAGCTCGACGATGTCCTCGCCGGTCCGCACGCCGTAGGGCGCGTTCGCCTGGTCAGCCAGATAGGTGAAGTCCGCCTGGGGCAGACGCTGCACGAGGGCGCGGTGGACCGAGAGGCCGCCCACGCCAGAGTCAAAGACGCCGATCATGGGGCAGGTTTAGCGTTGCGCGGGGCTTCCGTCCACGCGTCGTGCGAGGTTACCGTCCCGTCATGTGACGGCTGGCCCGCCTTCCTCTAGGGTCGCCGCCAAACCGCTTTCGGAGGCTTTCCGTGCAACGCCGTACCTTCCTCGCCTCGGCCGCCGCCGTCGGCGCGATCACCGCCCTGGACCCCAGTCTCGCCATGGCCCAAGCGACCAATCCCCTGCTCCAGAAGTGGACCGGCCCCTATGGCGGCGTGCCCGCCTTCGACAAGATCAAGGTCGAGCACTTCAAGCCCGCGCTCGAGGCGGCCATGGCCGAGAACCTAGCCGAGATCGATGCGATCACTCGTAACAAGGCTGCCCCGACCTTCGAGAACACCATCGCGGCGATGGAAGACGCCGGTCGTACGCTGAACGCGGTGTTGACCTACTACTTCACCTGGGGCTCGAACATGAGCACGCCGGCCTTTCAGGCTGTCGAGTCCGAGATGGACCCCAAGCTGTCGGCGCATAGCGACAAGATCAATCAGAACGCCGCGCTCTTCGCCCGGATCCAGGCGGTCTATGACGGGCCCGAGAAGGCCAGGCTGACGTCCGAGCAGCAGCGTGTGCTGTGGATCTACTACACCAACTTCGTGCGCGCTGGCGCCAAGCTGAGCGCCCAGGCCAAGGCTCGGGTCGGGGCGATCAACACCGAACTGGCCGGGCTGTACACCAAGTTCAACCAGAACCTGCTGGCCGACGAGAACACCTGGATCGAACTGTCCGAGGCCGATCTGGCCGGACTGCCGGAGACCCTGAAGTCCGCCGCAGCCCTGAACGCTGCCGAGCGCAAGCTCCCTGGCAAGCATGTCATCGTGAACACCCGCTCCAGCGTTGATCCGTTCCTCGCCGAGTCGCCGGTGCGCGGCGCGCGCGAGAAGGTCTGGCGCGCGTTCGTCAATCGCGGCGACAACGGCGGAGCGACCGACAACAACGCCATCATCTCCAAGATCCTGAAGCTGCGGGCCGAACGCGCCAAGCTGCTGGGCTACAAGACCCATGCGCACTGGAGCCTGGAAAACGCCATGGCCAAGACGCCCGAGAACGCCATGGCCCTGATGGAGGCGGTGTGGAAGCCGGCCATCGCCCAGGTCGCCATCGATGTGGCCGACATGCAGGCGATCATCGACAAGGAGGGGGGTGGCTTCAAGCTCGAGCCCTGGGACTACCGCTTCTACGCCGAGAAGGTGCGTAAGGCGAAGTACGACCTCGATATGAACGAGGTGAAGCCGTACCTGCAGCTGGACAAGCTGCGCGAGGGCATGTTCTGGGCCTCGGGCCAGCTCTACGGCTTTGAATTCAAGAAGCTGGAGGGGCTGCCGGTCTATCACGAGGACATCACCGTCTATGAGGTGACGCGCGGCGGACAGCATGTGGGGCTGTGGTACTTCGATCCCTACGCCCGCCCCGGCAAGCGCTCGGGCGCCTGGATGAACGCTTATCGCGGCCAGGAGCGGTTCAAGGGTGAGATCACCACGATCGTCTCGAACAACTCCAACTTCATCAAGGGCAAGCCGGGCGAGCCGGTGCTGATCTCGTGGGATGACGCCACGACCCTGTTCCACGAGTTCGGCCACGCCATCCACGGCCTGAACGCCAACGCCACCTATCCGTCGGTGTCGGGCACCAATGTCGCGCGAGACTATGTCGAGTTCCCCAGCCAGCTGAATGAGCACTGGCTGTCGACCCCGCAGGTGCTGAACAAGTTCGCCGTCCATTATCAGACCGGCAAGCCGATCCCGCAGGCCCTAGTCGACAGGATCGAGGCCGCCGGCAAGTTCGGCGAGGGTTTCGGAACGACCGAGTATCTGGCCAGCGCCCTGATCGACATGAAGCTGCATCTGGCCGGCGACGCTGACATCGATCCGGACACGTTCGAGCGCGAGGAGCTGGCCAAGCTGAACATGCCCAAGGAGATCGTCATGCGGCACCGCACGCCGCAGTTCGGGCACATCTTCTCCGGGGACGGCTACTCGGCGGGCTACTACAGCTACCTGTGGTCCGACACCCTGACCGCCGACGCAGCCGAGGCCTTCCAAGAGGCCCCGGGCGGCTTCTACGACAAGGCCGTCGCCAAGCGCCTTTACGAGAACATCATGTCGGCGGGCAACACGATCGATCCGGTCGAGCAGTTCCGCGCCTTCCGGGGCCGTGACGTCAAGATTGGGGCCCTGATGCGCAAGCGCGGCTTCCCGGTTCCGCCGGGGGCCTGATCGACACGGAGAGCATTTAACGGGACCGCCGCGACAGCTTTTGGGCCGTCGCGGCGTTTCTATATGCGGGCCCCACCGCGACGGCCGCACCTTCTCGCGCGGCGGAGGAAACGCTAGAGGACGCAGGGGGCAAAGGAGTATCGATGATCGCGCTCAAGCACCTGCCGCTGGCCCTGGCTCTGGTCGTCTCCGCGCCGGCCCTGGCTCAGACGACGCCCCCGCCGACCGTCGAGTTGGGCCAGGCCCCCGCCCAGGACGAGAGCGCCGTGGTCGCCGAGCTGACGGTGATGGCCAAGCCGCCCGGTCCGGCCGTGTGGCTGGTCGAGAAGGACGGCGCCAAGCTCTACATCCTGGGATCCGCCCCGCCGCTGCCGCATCAGCTGAAGTGGAACAGCCCCCGCCTGAACAAGGCGCTGGATAAGGCCAGTCTGGTCCTGGTCCCGCCCGAGGCGGCCGTGGGCGTCGCCCAGATGGCCGGCTTCATCCTCAAGTTCGGGGCCGGTCTGCGTCAGCCGCTGGGCAAGTCTCTGGAGGACCAGCTGCCGCCGGACCTCAAGGCGCGGTTTGTCGAGTCCCGAACTCAAGCGCGCAAGGGCGCCGGCGAGTACAAGAACTGGAAGCCGGCGGTGGCCGGTTTCCTGCTGTTGTCGGATTTCCGCCAGGCCGCCGGCCTGTCCGAGGCCAAGCCCGTCAGCACGATCGAGCGCATGGCCAAGGCGCGGAAGCTGAAGGTCAAGGCCGTGGGGCAGTACCGGATGAGCGCGGTCACCGCGATCGCGGGCAAGCTGTCGCCGGAAGATCAGCTCTATTGCCTGCGCGTGGCCTTGGACGAGGTCGCCTATGACGGCGCCCATTCCACCACTATCGGCCGCGATTGGGCCGACGGCGACCTGGCGTCGGTGCGGGCCCGCTATCGCGCCAGCGCCGCCCAGCGCTGCCTGACCCATGTCCCCGGCGGCGCGGCCTTGCTGGAGAAGGGCCTGGCCCAGACCACCGAGGCGATGACCGAAGCGCTCAGGCGGCCGGGCGCCACCGTGGCGGTGGTGGATCTGGGCTTTCTACTGCCGGCGGACGGCGTTCTGGATCGCCTGAAGGCGCGCGGCGCGGCGATCACCTCGCCCGTCGAGTAGCGGGGCGAGTTGACGCGAGGGGCCAGCGCCGACCAAGCTTGGGTCGGGAGGATCAGGCCATGAAGATCATGATCGGTGCGGTCGCCGCGGCGCTGCTGGCCGCAGGGGCCGCGCGGGCCGAGGTGACGGAGGCGCAGCCAGGCGGGTTCCAGGTTCGCCATCAGGTCTCGATCGCTGCGCCGGCGAGCGCCGTCTGGGGTGTTCTCGTCCAGCCTTCGAAGTGGTGGGCCCCGGCGCATACCTGGTCGGGCTCCGCCGCCAATCTGTCGCTCGGCGCGGCGTCGGGCGGCTGCTTCTGCGAGCGTCTGCCCAATGGCGGCTCGGTGTTGCACATGACGACGGTCCACGCCGCGCCGGGACAGAAGTTGGTGCTGAGCGGCGGCCTTGGCCCGTTGCAGTCCTCTGGCGCCACCGGCGCGATGACCATCTTGCTGGTCGAAAAGGACGGCGCCACGACGGTTACGGTCACCTATGATGTTGGCGGCTACTTCCGGGGCGGCCTCGACAAGCTGGCCGCGCCGGTCGACGGCGTGCTGGGCCAACAGATCCAAGGCCTGAAGGCTGCGGTCGAGGCGCGATAGACGCGCGGCGCTTTCGCCATCGGCTTCAACAACGAAAAACGCCCGCGAACCTCTCGGTCGCGGGCGTCTTGTTTCGGCGAGTAACGGAGGCTTAGGCCGTCGCGGCCACGCCCTCGTCGCTGGCGCCCAGCAGCGCCATCTGTAGGCGCGAGCGGTCGCGGCGAGCCGCTTCCAGAGCCCCTTCGGCCAGGGCGGCCTCCGAGGTGAGGCGCTCGATGGTCGCTTGCAGTTCGGCGACCTTGGCTTCGTGATCGCGGCGGGCCTGGTCTTGCGCCTCCTGCATCGCATCGAGGCGCGTGCGCAGTTGCTGGGCGCGCTCCTCGGCGCGCTTGAGCGCCTTTTCCTGGGCGACGGCGCTCTTGGCCAGTTGATCGGCGCGCTCGATGGCCGTGGCGCGGGCTGTGTCGACGCCGGCGTGGCGCTGACGCAGGCCGTCGGCCTCTTCCTCCAGGGCGCGGATGCGATCGAGCGCACGCTCAAGGGCGACATTGAGGTCGCCGGCGCGGCGTTCCACCGCCTTCTGCTGGGCGCTGGAGTCGGCGAGACGGGCCGAGATCTGGCCGTTCATCTCTTCCAGCTTGTCGGCGCGGCCCGTGGCCGTTTCCAGGCGGGTCTGCAGGGCCGAGATCTCGGCGCGGTTGGCCTCGACCTGGCTTTCCAGGCCCCGGATGGTGCGACCGCTGTCGGTCTGGTGGGCGGCCAGGGCGTTCTCGATCGCCTGGACGCGCGCGCGTTCGGCGGCCAGTTGCGCTTCCAGGTCGGTCTCGATGCGCGACAGACGGGCCAGGTCCAGGCCGGCTTGATCGACGCGCTTCTTGAGCGTGGCGGCTTCCTCGCCCAGCAGAGCATTGTCCTGGTTGGCGCGGGCCAGGGCGGCTTCCGCCTCGCCGCGACGGGCGTCGATGTCCTGGGCCTGCAGGCGCAAACCTTCGACGTCCTGCACCAGGTGCTCGATACGCGCGGTGGCGTCGCGCAGCGAGGCGTCCAGGCTGGAGACCTTCAGGTCCGATTGCAGCAGGGCGTTGCGAAGCCGGTCGATTTCGAGGGCGTTGTCCTCCAGCGCCGCTTCCTGGGTCTGGCGGCGGGCTTCGGACTCGCCAAGAGCCGTCTCGGCGGCGGCGAGACGCGCGGAAACCTCGCGCTCCTCGGCCTGCATCACGGCGATCTGGCGTTGGGCCTGATCGAGATTGGCGCGGACGGCGATCAGTTCGGCGTGTTCGGCGCGACGGGCTTCGAACTCCTGGCTCACGGGCCCGCGAATCTCGGCGATCAGCGGCTCGATGGCCTTCAGGTGCTCCATGACCCGGCCGATGCTGTCGAGACCGCCGTGAATGGTCTCGTAGCGCTGGCCGATGGCCTGTGTGGACTCGATCTGGTGCTGCATGGCCTCCGATCGGGCGTCGTCGCCCAGCACGGTCGGCTTGCCGTTCTTCGTCTCGCGCGCGTTCTTCGACAGCAGTCTCATTCGGCCCACCTTCGCCCCATGCGAGTCCTCGGCGTCTCAAGTGAGACGGCTCGGCGGACGCCGCGAATCTGTTACCCAGAGGTTAACAACTTAGTTTACGGACAAGATGAATGTCGAGGGGCCGACGCCGCGACCGGGCGTCGCGGCGCGGGCTCAGACCTGCGAATTCTGGGGACGAAGCGCCGCTTCCGCCGAGAGGGTCCGAGCGACCGCCGCCACAACTGCCGCGATACGCAAGGCGACCTGCACCTCGGCGGGCTGAACCCCCTTGCGACGAAGCGCGGCCTCGTGGCTGTCCAGGCACGCGCCGCAGCCGTTGATCGCCGACACCGCGACGCACCAAAGGTCGTAGTGTGTGGGCGGCGCGTCCGCGTGGCCGCCGTGGTTCATGCGCAGGCGCGAGGGCAGGGCCTTGTATTCGGGCGCCTGCATCAGGTGCAGGGCGCGGAAATAGACATTGGTCATCGCCATCATCGCCGCCGCCGAGCGGGCCGCGTCGATGGCGTCCGGAGAGGCGCCGCCTGCCTTGGCCGCGTCCTCGACCGCGCGCAAGGTCAGGGGTTCGCCCACGGCGTGCGCGCTGGCGATGAAGCAGCCCCAGTGCGCCGCCTTGTCCAGCGTGGCGTCGTCCGCCAGCAAGGCCAGGTTGGTGGAGAGGTCCCGGGCGTAGTCGGGGAGTTGCGCGCGCAGAAACTCGATCGACATGGCTGACTCCGCTTAACCGTCGTGCGGCAGGCGATAACATCGGGCCAAGCGCCTTGTCCCGGTAGCTCGACGCACTCGTCGGAGACAAGGCGCCCCGCCGGTCCCCTCGATAGTCTTTGTCGAATGAATAGGGCGGCCCTATATGGCGGCCATGCTCCTGCCCACGCTGCGCCAACTCCAGTACCTGAAGCTTCTGTCCGAGCATGGCTCCTTCAGCCGCGCGGCCGAGAACGCGCACGTCACCCAGCCGACCCTGTCGGCGGGCATCCAGGAACTGGAGAAGATTCTGGGGGCGCCGGTCGTCGACCGGGCGCGGTCCGGCGTGATCCTGACCGCCGCCGGCCAGGAGGCTGTCCGGCGGGCCGAGGATATTCTGGCCCGGGCCGAGGATCTGGTTCAGGCCGCGCGGGGCGCCGGCCAGCCACTGGCCGGCCGCTTCCGCTTGGGCGTGATCCCGACCGTGGCGCCCTATCTCCTGCCGCGCGCTCTGCCCGTGCTGCGGGACCGTTTTCCGAAACTGAGGCTGTTTCTACGCGAGGACCTCACCCATCGGCTGATCAGCGCCTTGAAGACGGGCGCGCTGGACGCGGCGCTGATCGCTCTGCCGTACGACATGAGCGGCCTGGACTGGGCCCATGTCGAGGACGACGAACTTCTGGCCGCCGCGCCCGCCAACCATCCGATGGCGGCCTCGACCCGGGTGGACCCCGACAGTCTCGCCGGCGAGGATCTGATCCTGCTGGAGGATGGCCACTGCCTGCGCGACCACGCCTTGGCCGCGTGCGGGCTGGAGCCGCCGCGAGGGGTCGGCGAGGAAGAGACCTTTGCGGCGACCTCCCTGCCGACGTTGGTGCAGATGATCGGATCGGGGCTGGGCGTTTCGTTTCTGCCCAAGATGGCCGTGCAGGCAGGCTTGACCGACAAGGCGGCGGTGACCGTCCGTCCGCTGGCTGCGGCCCATTCCAGCCGCGAGATCGTCGTGGCCTGGCGGGCCGGCTCCAGCCGCGGCGTTGAGGGCCGGCTCCTGGCCGATACGCTCCGGGACGCGGTCTAGAGCCTGTCTGCTACGCCGTGTGGGAAATCGGGCCCTCGGCTCGTCCTTCGACGAACTGGCGGACATAGGGATTGTCGGTGGTGGCCAGCTCGGAGGCGGGTCCGCGCCAGATGATGCGCCCGTCGTGCAGCATGGCGATCTCGTCGCCGATCGTCTGCGCCGAGGCCAGATCGTGGGTGATCGACACCGCGGTCGAGCCCAGGCGTCGAACCTGATCCGAGATCAGCTGATTGATCGCCGCCGCCGTAATGGGATCAAGACCCGTGGTCGGTTCGTCGAAGAACAGAATCTCGGGCTGAGCCACCACGGCGCGGGCCAGGCCGACGCGCTTTTGCATGCCGCCCGACAGCTCGGAGGGAAAACGGTCGGCGACATCGGCGGACAGACGAACCTGCTCCAACGCCTCGATCGCCCGCTCACGGGCCTTTCGCCGGGGCACGCCGTCGGCGTTGATCAAGCGGAAGGCGACATTCTCCCAGATGGTCAGGCTGTCGAACAGGGCCGCGCCCTGAAACAGCACGCCGACGCGCGAGAACAGCTTGCGACGCTGGCCTTCCGACAGCCCGACGATGTTCTTGCCGTCCAGTTCGATCGCGCCGGACTCGGGTCGCAAAAGGCCCAGCGCCGCCTTGATCGTCACCGACTTGCCCTGGCCTGAACCGCCGATGATGACCAGCGAACGCCCCGGCGCGACCGACAGGTCCAGTTGGTCGAGCACCTTGCGATCCCCGAACTGCTTGGTGACGCCCTTCCAGGCGAGCTTTGGAACCGGGCTGGTCATGACATGTGCGTGAAAAGGGTGGTCAGGAGGTAGTCCGAGGCGAAGATCAGGATCGCCGAGGAAACCACCGCGTGCGTCGTGGCTCGGCCGACGCCGCGTGCGCCGCCTGACGCGTTGTATCCGTGATAGCAACCCATCAGGGCCACGATGAAGCCGAACACGGCCGCCTTGATCAGGCCCGAGATGATGTCCCAGCTCTCAAGGAAGTTGATGGTGTTGCGGATATAGACCGTCGGATTGAACTCCAGCACCCGCGTGGCGACCAGCCAGCCGCCGGCGATCCCGATGATGTCGGCCACAGCGGTCAGCAGGGGCAGGGTCAGAACCGCCGCCAGCAGACGCGGGGCGACGAGGTAACGGAATGGGTCGGTCGACAGGGTGCGCATGGCGTCGATCTGCTCGGTCGCGCGCATGGCGCCGATCTCGGCGGCGATCGCGGCCGAGACGCGGCCGGCCAGCATCAGGGCGGCCAGCACGGGACCCAGCTCGCGCGTGATCCCGAGCGCCACGATCTGCGGCATGACCTGTTCGGCGTTGAACCGCCCGCCGCCGGTGAAGATGTTCAGCGCCAGAGCCGCGCCCGTGAACACCGCCGTCAGGCCGACGACCGGAAGCGAGAAGAATCCGATCGCCACGATCTGACGGCGTAGCTGGCTGACGAACCAGACCGGCGTCAGGGCGGCGATGATCCCGCGCACGGCGAAGACGCCGACCGCGCCCACCAAGCGCACGGCGGCCAGCGCCGAGCGGCCGAGGGCCTGGACGGGGTGGGTGGCGACGCGCCGGGCCGCCTCGGCCGCAGTCATCTCAGTAGCTCTCGGCCGGCTGGGTCGCGGGATTGGGCGTGGTGGGTGTGGGCGAGGCCGCCGCCCCGCCTTGCGGGCGGATCACCGAGCCAATTAGGCCGAAGAGGTCGACCGCACCCTGCGTGTTCTCGATCTCGCCGCCGGGCTTGAGATCGTCCAGCGAAGCGCCGGGGGCGATGGCCACGTGCGCGCCGCCCAGCAGGCCGTCGCTGGTGATCTTAGCCGTCGAGTCGGCGGGCAGCTTCACGCTCGGATCGAGGCTGAGCTTGGCCACCGCTAGATAGGTCTTGGGCTCAAGCGTGACTTCGGAGACGGTGCCCACCTTGACGCCTGCGACCGTGACGGCCGCGCCGGGGGCCAGCGAGCCGGCCTCGCCGAACTTGGCGCTGATCTCATAGTCGCCGCGCTTCATATGAACGCCGCCGACAGTCAGCGAATAGGTCAGGAACCCCGCCGCCAGGGCGAGCACGACGACGCCCATCGCCGTCTCAGCCCATTGTTCGCGCACAGCCATATGCCTCTGTCCCTCAGATTCGGATCGCGCCTAGCGGCGACCCGAACCGCCCTTCTGGAGTTGGTTGATCAGCACGTCGATGTTGCCGCCGGCGTTGTCGATCGTGGACACGAAGTCCTGTTGCTGCGTGATCGCCAACCAGATTCCCTTGAACTGGACGTCGACCACCTTCCAGTTCGCGCCGCCGCCGAGCACCCGCCAGGAGACCGGCACCGGCTGGCTGAGCTGGCCGCCGGCGACCACCGTGTTGACGATGACATCACCCGGCTTGCGGACGACCGAGCCGGTGACCTTCAGCTGTTCGCCGCGATAGTCGCTGATGCGGCTCTGATAGACGTTCTCGGCGTAGGTGCGAAACACTGGCGTGAACCGTGCGCGCTGCTCCGGCGTGATCGTGCGCGCGTACTTGCCGAGCACGAAGTTGGTGATGCGCGGCACGTCGGCCAGTTCGTCCACCGCCTGGTGGAAGACCTGCTTCTTCTGCGCCTCGCTCATGCTCTTGTTAGCCAGAACGCTGATCACGCGCTGGGCCTTGGCCTGCACGAAGGCCTCGGCGCCGGGGTCTCTCGCGCCGCTCTGGGCCATGGCCGGCGCGGCGATGGCCGAAAGGGCGACGCCGACGGCGGCCAGAAGCGTCTTGTTGGCTTGGCGGCGGGTGGGGAGGGTGTTTCGCATGGTTCTACCGGGGAAGATCAGGGTGTGGGCGGCGACGGCGTGGTCGGCTCGCTGGGTGGCGCGTCGAAATCGGGAAGCGTCTCGGTCTCGCCGGTGGCTTCACGCACGAAGGCCTCGCGATACTGCCCATAGGCGGAGCGGGTGGTGACGTAGGGATCGGCCGCGTCCTTCAGAGCTCTGAACCCCGAGTCCGTCGCGGCGCGCAGGTCCACGACGGTGACGACCGTCCGCGCCTTGCCAAAGTCGGTGTCGAAGCCGCCGGCGACCATCGAGACCGGATCGGTGACGATGTCGAGCGCGCGGCCGACGCCGTCGCGGACATTCAGCGGCCCCATCAGGGGAACGTAGATATAGGCGCCGGGGCCCGCGCCCCAGCGGCCGAAGGTCTGGCCGAAGTCGGCGCCGCGCGGGGGCAGGCCCATCTTGGCTGCGACGTCGAATAGGCCCAGCACGCCGATCGTCGAATTGACCACGAAGCGGGTGCTGGAGCGCACGGCGCGGCGCGGTTTGCCCTGCAGCACCTGATTCATGACCGTGTTCGGCTCGCCCAGATTGTAGATCGCAGAGCTGACGCGGTCGCGCACGACGCGCGGGGTCACGGCCATGTAGCCATGCGCGATCGGCCCCAGAAAAGCCCGGTCCAGTCCCATACCCAGCTTGAAAGAGGCCCGGTTCAGGCCTTCCAGCGGGTCATTGGCGGCCTCAGCGGCGAGTGCGGAGGGCGAGGCGTCGGTCTGCGCCAGGGCTCCGGTGGCGATCGACAGCCCGCAGACCGCGGCCAACCCTCCTGCGGCGAGGCGTCGCCCGAGGGGCTGAAGGCCTGGGCTGTCGTGCTGGTCTCGCAAGCGGATGCTCCTGCTTCTCATAGGCGCCATGTATTCACGCCGTCTTCCGTATCAAGGCTGGGTACAGACTATTTCGGTCCTGCCCGGACGGTCACCGGCGCCGCGCCGACGCGGATACTCCGCCGCGAGACTCAACTCTTACGACGGGATCTGGGCGGCCGCTTGTCCGAAGACGCCGCGAACGCGCCAAGCTTGGCGGTTTCACGGCGAGCGTGGCGCCCATGCCTCGCCCAACGGTTCCCGAAAACAGATATATCGAAATCCACTCTTGACCCGAGCGGGTTTCGATATATCTGTTATTCCGATATAACGAAATAGGATCTAAAACATGTTTGGACGACATCATCATCATTCAGGCCGCTGGGGCGGTTCGATGCGCGAACACCATGGTCGGCACCCGTTCGGCTTTCATGGCGCGCACGGCGGGCCGCGCGGGCGAGGCGGTCGGATGGGCCGCTTCTTCGACCACGGCGATCTGCGCTTCGTGGTGCTCAAGCTGATCGCCGACAAGCCCAGCCATGGCTATGAGCTGATCAAGGCGATCGAGACGGCCGCCGGCGGCGCCTATACGCCCAGCCCGGGCGTGGTCTATCCCACCCTGACCCTGCTGGAAGAACTCGGCTACGTGGTCGCCAGCGAAGCGGTGGGCGGCAAGAAGCTGTACGCGATCACCCCGGAAGGCGAGGCGTTTCTGGCCAGCAATGCGCCGTCGGTGCGATCGCTGTTCGAGCGCATGGCCGAGGCCGCGTCGACCAGCGCGGCCTTCTCACCGCAGATCATGCGGGCTCGCGAGAACCTCAAGACAGCGCTGCGCTTGAAACTGCATGGCGGCCAACTGACCGCCGAGCAAATCGCCGCCGTCGCCAAGGCGCTGGACGACGCCGCAGCCGTCATCGAGTCCATCTAGGAAAGACAGCCTATGGAAAGCCATGCCCGGGTCGCCACCGAAAAGGCGGCCCGCTACATGATCCAGCTCGCCAAGCACTGGAGCCACAAGTTTGAGGTCCGTTACGACGACGCCTCGGCCTTTTTTCCACTGCCGCTCGGAACGTGCCGAATGAGTGCGCACGGCGATGGTCTCGATATCACGGTCGAGGCCGCCGACCTGGAGGCGCTCGCGAGGTTGGAGGACGTTGTGGCCAGACACCTGGACCGCTTCGCCTTTCGCGAAGGCGAGCTGAAGTATGGATGGACGCGCGCGTGGCCGGCGGGCGGGATTGATCCCCAGGCCATCCGGATCAACGCGGCCCCTTCCCGGCCCTGAAGCCCGGCCGTCAGTGCAGGCCGCGCAGCAGGTCGATCCGCCGCATCGCCTTGCCAGGCAGTTCGGAAATCCGGCCCAGCGGCAGGGCCTCGGCCACGCTGCGGACGCCATAGACGGCGTGTCGCACTAGGCTCGGCACCGAGGGCGATCCCAGGAAGCCGAACACCACGCGCTGACGGGCGTTGGAGAGTTCGCGCTTGAAGCGGTAGTCGCCGGTTCCGAGATCCAGTCGGGTGTAGGGCGTGCCGTCCATGCTCTTGAGAATGTCCTGGAACAGCATCATGCCCGGCGAATAGCGCTCAAGGTCGGGGTTGTGGGCGATCAGCCAGCCGTGGATGGTGTGCTCGCCGCGCAGGTGAAAGTGCACCGCCGCCAGCCGCTCGCCCAGATGCAGGGTGTAGAGTCCGCCGCCGAAGTCGGGATCGCGCCGCTCGAAGAGGTCGTCCAGAAGCCTGTGGACCCAGGGGGCCTTGAAGAGGTCGGTCTGGTGGGTCAGCAGCAGTTGCACGCGTTTCCAAGCGATCAACTGGTCGAAGGCGGCCTGGCTGCTGGACATCGCCGTGAACCGACACGGGCCCACTTCACGCTCGGCCTTGCGGCGCTTCTTGTCGATATCCTTGAGGACGCCGATGCCGGAGGCCCGTCGCTCGCTGGCGTAGGCGTCATAACCGTGGGGCAGCTCCACCATCCAGCTGTCGGTCTGGCCGCGCGCGTGGCGACCCAGAGTCTCGTCGTCGGCCATCATGTGACAGAAGTCGATCCGGCCCACGCCGAGCGCGTGCAACAGGTCGCGCGGGTCCATGGTGACGCCGGGCGCGGAGATCAGGGCCTGATAGTCGCACATCGGCGCGCCGACGGGCATCGCCACGTCCTGACGGACACGCACCGGAAGGAAGGCCATGGCCTCCCCCCCAGGGGCGCGCTCGATGGCGACCCTCACCTGGTCACTTTTGTCGGCCTGCGCGCGGGCGACCGACAGCGTCCATTGCGGCGACAGAAAGGGAGAGTCCAGCCGCGTCTGGCCCCGGCGCAGCTGCGTCCACCGCGCAAGGTCGGCGGCGGAGAGATCCAGGGCTTTGACGATTTCTATGGGCAAAAGAGCCTGTCCGACGGGAAGAGTCGGCGGGCACTCTGGCGCCGAGAGATTTCCTTAGGGTTGACGGGACGCTGTTACGTGAGGCTCTGCGCCGCTCGTCTCTCCTTAAGGATGAGCGAGCGGCGCCAGCCCGATCAGTCCATCAGCCTGCGCGTCAGATAGACATACTCCAAGGCCTGACGGCGCGCCGTCTCCGCGAGGTTGGCGGCCCCCGCGTGACCGCCGTCGATGTTCTCGTAGTAGAGCACCGGATAGCCCAGCTCCATCAGCCGCGCTGCGGCCTTGCGGGCGTGGGCGGGGTGGACGCGATCGTCCTTGGTCGAGGTCTCGATGAACACCTCGGGATACTTCTGGCCGGCCTTGAGGTTTGAGTACGGATCGTACTTGGCGATGACGGCGCGTTCCGAGGGAATAGCCGGATCGCCGTACTCGCCTACCCACGAGGCGCCCGCGCCGAGCTGGCTGTAGCGGATCATGTCGAACAGCGGCACCTGCACGACGATGGCGTTGTAGAGGTCGGGCCGCTGGGTCAGGGCCACGCCCATCAGGAGGCCGCCATTGCTGCCGCCCATGATCCCCAGGCGGCGCGGCGAGGTGATCTTGCGGGTGATCAGGTCCTGCGAGACCGCGAAGAAGTCGTCATAGACCTTCTGGCGATTGGCCTTCAGCCCCGCCTCGTGCCAGGCCGGGCCGAACTCGCCGCCGCCCCGGATATTGGCCACGACATAGACGCCG
The DNA here is from genome assembly GCF_002742645.2 of Caulobacter sp. FWC26. Lineage (NCBI taxonomy): Bacteria > Pseudomonadati > Pseudomonadota > Alphaproteobacteria > Caulobacterales > Caulobacteraceae > Caulobacter > Caulobacter sp. FWC26. The sequence continues at coordinate 4,446,378 of NZ_CP033875.1, read as the reverse complement.
CCGCGCTCCAGCCACAGCTTGCCCATCACGCCCGAATAGCCAGGCGTCATCGGCACCTGGAAGCCGCCATAGGCGTAGAGCAGGGTCGGGGCTGAGCCGTCGTACTTCACGTCTTTCGGCCGCACGACGAAGTAGGGGATCTTGGTTCCGTCGGTGCTGGTGGCCTCGAACTGCTCGACCACGTGGGTCGAGGCGTCGAAACGGGCCGGCGAGGCCTTGATCTGTTCCAGCTTCAGAGACCCGGCGTCGGCCAGCCAGTAGGTGGTCGGCGTCAGGTAGCCCGTGACGGTGACGAACAGACGCTCGCCCTTCTCGTCCGATGACCCCAGGCCGATCGAGCTGTTGGCGGGCAGGTCCAGGGTCTGCGCTGTCCAGCCTTTGGGGCCGTGGGTGAACACCTTGGCCGCGCCCTTGACGTTATCGAGCATGCCGACAACCAGTTTGGTGCGGGTGGTCTGGACCTGCTCCACCGACTGACGGGCGGTGGGCCGCAGCACTAGCGTGGCGACCGCCTTGTCCGGCGCGGCCTTCAGCTTGGCGAGGTCGAAGCTGATCAGGTCGCCGGTCTTGAAGCCCTTGGCCGGCCAGTCCTGCTCCATCAGGACGACCATCTGGCCGTCGACATAGCCCTGGATCGAGCTCTTGAGCGGCAGGTCGAGCTTCACGGGCTTGTCGCCCTCGATCAGATAGGTCTCGGTCTCGAAGAAGGTGACGCCCCGCGTGGCCATCACCGCCACGACCTTGCCGTCGGCGTCACGGAGCACGAACGGGCTGACAGAAACGTCGGTCTCGACGCCGCGATAGACTTCCTTGGCCTGATCCAGGGCCTGTCCGCGCTTGAGCGTCTTCAGCACATAGGCGTAGCCCGACTTGGTCAGCTCGCCGGGCGTCCATTCGCGGCCGACCAGCAGGGTGTCCTTGTCCAGCCAGGTGTAGTTCTGCTTGCCTTCCGGCAGCGCGAATCCGCCCGGCACGAAGCTCTTGGTGACGGTGTCGAACTCACGGACCGTCACGGCGTCCTTGCCGCCGTTCGAGAGCGTCACCAGGCAGCGGGCGTCGTCCGGGGGCAGGCAGCTGGCGCCCTTGAACACCCAGTTGGCGTTCTCGGCCTTGGCCAGGGCGTCGATGTCCAGGATCGTTTCCCAGGCGGGCTCGGCGGTGCGGTAGCTGTCGAGGGTCGTCTTCCGCCAGACCCCACGCACGTGGTCCTTGTCTTGCCAGAAGTTGCGCAGAGAGCCGTCCCCGGCGAACGACACGCCGGGCACCCGGTCCTTGGCGTTCAGGATCGCCAGCGCCTTGGACTCAAGGTCCGCATAGCGGGCGTCGCCCTGCAGCACTGGCAGCGAGCGGGCGTTCTGGGCCTTGGCCCAGTCCATGGCGCGCGTCCCTTCGATCTCCTCCATCCAGATGTACGGATCGTCCTTGCCCAGCTCCGCCAGGGGGGTACGGGCCTCGGTGGCGGGCTTTGCGGTGTCGGCAGCGAACGCAGGGGTGAGGGTCATCAGACTCGTGGTGGCGAGGAGGGCAAGCAGCGACTTACGCATTTAGTGATCCATCAACTGGCGCGACAGGTAGGTGTAGTGCAGGGCCCAGCGACGGGCGTTGGCCTTGGGGTCGGCCCCATTGGCGTGGCCGCCGTCGGTGTTCTCGAAATAGAGGTTGTCGACCTTCAGGTCGTCCAGACGCGCGGCGAACTTGCGGGCGTGGCCCGGATGGACGCGGTCGTCCTTGGTCGAGGTCGTGATGTAGGCCAGCGGGTACTTCACGCCGGCCTTGAGATTCTGATAGGGGCTGTACTTCTCGATCCAGGCGCGCTCGGCCGGGATGGCCGGGTCGCCGTACTCGCCGATCCACGAGGCTCCGGCGGGCAGCTGGGTGTAGCGGATCATGTCCAGCAGCGGGCTTTCCACGACCACCGCGTTCCAGAGGTCGGGCCGCTGGGTCATGGCCACGCCCATCAGGAGGCCGCCGTTCGAGCGGCCATAAGCTCCGAGGTGACGGGGCGAGGTGATCTTCTTGGCGATCAGATCCTCGGCCACGGCGAAATAGTCGTCATAGGCGCGCTGGCGATTGGCTTTCAGCGCCGCCTGGTGCCAGCCGGGACCGAACTCGCCGCCGCCGCGGATATTGGCGACGGCGTAGCTGCCGCCGCGCTCCAGCCACAGCTTGCCGATCAGCGGGTCATAGACGGGGAGCTTCGAGAGGTTGAAGCCGCCATAGGCGTGCAGCAACGTCGGGTTCTTGCCGTCGTGCTTGTGGCCCTTGGGATGGATCAGGAAGTAGGGGATTTTGGTCCCGTCCTTGGAGGTGGCGACCTTCTGCTCGACCTCCAGCTTGCTGGCGTCGAACTGGGCCGGCTGGGCCTTCACCGTCTGGGCGGTGGTTCCCGTGGCGTCGGCCAGTTTCAGCTGCGTCGGGGTGGCGAAGCCTTCATCGGTGTAGAAGACCAGATCGCCTTCGTCGGAATGCGAGCCGAGGGTCACGGCGGCGTTGTCGATGACGGGCAGGCTGGTCTTGACCACCCCGCGCTCGCCCCGGTTCTCCAGACTGACCAGCGAGCCCCGGACGTTGTCATAGACGACGGCGACCACGCGGTTGTCGGTGACAGTGGCCTGGGCGATCGACTGGCGCGGACCCGGTGAGAGAATGGCGCAGGGGTTGCAGCCGTTGGACGTCACGATCTCGCTGCTCGGACGCAGGCGCTCAGGCGAGACCAGGGCCAGGCTGCCGGCCGGAATGGCGACGCCGGCGAAGGTCCAGGGCTCCTCGGTCTTCACGACCAGCGCGCCATCCAGCATGCCGATGACGCCGCCCTGCTTGGGCAGCGGCAGCTGGGCCAAGCCCTCGGGCGTCCACTGGAAATAGAGACTGTTGAAGAAGTCGGTCGCCTGCTCGATCAGCACGACGCGACGACCTTTGGCGTCGCGCAACACGTTCGGACGCACGGACACATCGCTCTTCCGACCGCGATAGATCTCGACCGCCTGGTCCAGGGCCTGATCGCGCTTCAGCGTCTTGACCACCATGCCATAGCCGCTGTCGGTGGTTGTGCCCGGACCCCAGTCGCGGGTCAGGATCAGGGTGTCGGGATCCAGCCACTCGATTGACTGCTTGCTCTCGGGCAGGACGAAGCCGCCGGCCGAGGGATCGACGAAGGTCTTGGTCACGAGGTCGAACTCGCGGACGGTGACCGCGTCCTTGCCGCCATTGGACAGGTTCACCAGGCACCGGTCATGGGTCTTGGGCCGGCAGTCGGCGCCCTTCCAGATCCAGTTCTTGCCCTCGGCGGCGGCCAGGGCGTCGAGGTCGATCACCGTCTCCCATTGGGGATCGGCCGACTTGTAGGACTCAAGGCTGGTGCGCCGCCAGATCCCGCGCACATGGGTCTGGTCCTGCCAGAAGTTGAACACCGTCTTGCCGACGAAGTTCGGCATGGCGATGCGGTCCTTGGCGGACAGGATTTTCAGGGCGTCGGCCTGCAGGCCCGCGAAGCGCGGATCGCCGGACAGCAGCGGCAGCGTCTTGTCGTTCTGCGCCTTCACCCAGGCGAGGGCTTCGGGGCTCTCGACGGCCTCGAGGGCAAGGTGGGGATCGCTGTCTTGCGCCAAGGCCGTCGTGGCCGAGCCGGTGGAAAGGATCGCGGCCAGGGCGATCGCGGAGCAGGTGCGGAGAAGGGTCATGGCGCGGGACGGTAGCGCAAATTTTTTCCCGCGCCAGGGCTATACTCCGCGCGATCACACCCCGTCGTCGGGAATGTTCAACAGCCTGCCGCAGGCCTTGCAGTGAACCGCGTCTGGATCGTGCCGACGAAGGCCGCAGTCGGGGCAGGGATGGACGACCTTGTGCGGGCGGAGGATCGACTGGATCAGACCGATGAACAGGGATACGCCGCCCAGCATGACGGCCATGGACAGCAGCTTGCCCCAGACGCCGGGTAGCGTCACATCGCCGTAGCCCGTCGTGGTCAGGCTGGTGACGGTGAAATAGAGCGCGTCCACATAGCCCGCGATGCCGTCGTGACGACCGACGAAGCTGGTGTAGACGAAGCCCGTGACCACAAACACGAACGTCAGAAGCGAACTGGCGGCCCGCGTGATGTCCTCCACGCGGGTGTCGTCGTAGCGGCGCCCGACCGTGCGCCAAAAGAACTCGCTGTGGATCAGCGTCCACAGGCGAACGACGCGCAGGAAGCCGAAATTAAACAACCACGCCGGAAAAAGCAGGGTCGCGAGGACAAACAGGTCCACCCACACGATCGGTTTCCTCAGCCACGACTTCAGATCCCCGTGCGCTATGGCGCGCGCGGCAAGGTCCAGGCCCAGGAAGGCGGCGACGCCATAGTCGATCAGGTAGAAGGTCAACCCATGACGCTGCATCAGCGGCGCGGCGATAAAAAAGGCGATGATCGCCAGGTCGATCAGGATGATCGCGTAGCGGAAGCGCACCGCCGTGGGCGACGCGCCATGATAAAGCGCCCTCAGTCGGGCGCGGAGTCGCAGATCGGTCTGCTCGGTCTCGCCCATGGTCTCTCCGGCGCGCTGTTCGTCGCGGTGCATTCTCGCCCGCTTTCCCCTATATAGCGGCGTCATGAGCCGCACCTTCCTGAAGATGAACGGGCTGGGCAACGACTTCGTCGTCATCCAGACCCTCACCGAGCGCTTCGACCCGACGCCCGAGCAGATCCGCGCGATCGCCAAGCGCGACGGGGGGATCGGCTGTGACCAGGTGATCGCCATCGATCCGCCCAAGGCGCCGGGCGCCTCGGCCTATGTGCGGTTCTGGAATGCTGACGGGGAAGAAGCCGGCGCCTGCGGCAACGGCACGCGCTGCGTCGCCTGGCTGCTGATGCAGTCGGCCGACAAGGACGCGGTGGCCTTCGACACCGTGGCCGGGCGTCTGTCGGGCAAGGCCGCTGGCGACAGGCTGGTGACGGTCGACATGGGGCCGCCGGGCCTGGACTGGACGCAGATTCCGCTCTCCGAGGAGATGAACACCGAGCGGGTCGAGCTGCAGGTTGGTCCAATCGATGCGCCGCTGGTCCACACGCCCGTCTGCGTCTCGATGGGCAATCCGCACGTGGTGTTCTTCGTCGACGCGCCGGTCACCGACGACTTCGCACGCGGGACGGGGAGCCTCGTCGAGCATCACCCGCTGTTCCCGGAAGGCGTCAATGTCGGTTTCGCGCATGTCGCCGCGCGCGACCATATCCGCCTGAAGGTCTGGGAGCGCGGCGCGGGTCTGACGCAGGCTTGCGGCACCGGCGCCTGCGCCGCCCAGGTCGCCGCCGTGCGTCGGGGTCTGACCGACCGCACGGCGCGGGTCGAGTTCGAGACGGGGTCGCTGACCATTGAGTGGCGCGAGAGCGACGGTCACGTGATCATGACCGGTCCTATCACCATGGAATACGCCGGCAAGCTGCCGGAGTCGGTCGCCGCTTAGGGCCATGGCCAACTATACCCTCATCAAGGCCGCTCCGAAGCCCAAGCCAGAGGCCGGCGAGGAGGGCGGACCGGCGACCACGCTCTCCGGCCCGGACGGCGTCGACGTCGTCACCTTCGGCTGCCGCCTGAACGCCTATGAAAGCGAGGCCATGCGCGCGCGCGCCCAGGCCGACGGACTGTCGGACGCGGTGGTGTTCAACACCTGCGCCGTGACCAACGAGGCCGTGCGCCAGGCGCGCCAGGCGATCCGCAAGGCGCGTCGCGAGCGGCCCGGCGCGCGGATCATCGTCACCGGCTGCGCCGCCCAGGTGGATCCCGCCGCCTTCGCCGCCATGCCCGAGGTCGACCTCGTGCTCGGCAACGCCGAGAAGGCCGCGCCCGGCGCCCTGACCGACACCTCGGCTCGCGTGCGGGTCAACGACATCATGTCGATCAAGGAGACCGCCGGTCACCTGATCGACGGCCTGAAGGACCGGGCTCGCGCCTATGTCGAAGTCCAGAACGGCTGCGATCACCGCTGCACCTTCTGCATCATCCCCTATGGCCGGGGAAACTCGCGCTCGGCCCCGGCCGGCGAGGTCGTCGAGCAGGTCCGAAAGCTGGCCGCCGAGGGCTATCGCGAGGTCGTGCTGACCGGCGTCGACGTCACGTCCTGGGGCGCGGACCTTCCGGGCCAGCCCACCCTGGGCCAGCTGGTCGGCCGCATCCTGCGGATGGTTCCGGACCTGCCGCGACTGCGCCTGTCGTCAATCGACGCGGCCGAGATCGATCCGGATCTCTTCAAGCTGCTCGAGACCGAGCCGCGCCTGATGCCCTATCTGCACCTGTCGTTGCAGGCCGGCGACAACCTGATCCTCAAGCGCATGAAGCGCCGCCACAGCCGCGAGGACGCGCTGAAGCTGGTCGCCGAGGTGCGCCGCGTGCGCCCCGACACCGCCTTCGGCGCCGACCTGATCGCCGGCTTCCCGACCGAGACCGACGAGGCCTTCGAGAACACGTTGAAGCTCGTCGAGGAGGCGGGCCTGGCCTTCCTGCACGTCTTCCCCTACAGCGCCCGCCCCGGCACGCCGGCCGCGCGGATGCCGCCCGTGAAGGGGCCGGTGATCAAGGACCGCGCCCGCCGCCTGCGCGAGGCCGGGCAGCGCGGTCTCGAGCGCCATCTTCAGGCCCAGGTCGGTCGCACCCTGTCGGGCCTGGTCGAGCGTCCGGGTGTGGCGCGCGCCGAGGACTTCACCGAGATCGCTTTCGAAGGCGCGGCGACCCCGGGCGCCATCACGGCCTTCAAGGTCGTCGGCCACGACGGCGCTCGCGCCCTCGCCGAGTTGGTCGAGGGCGCGGCCTGATCGCTGCGCCCTCGCCAGGGTTCTGGGATTAATCCCCGCCCAGCGCCTTGGCCGAAGCCGGATGTCGCGTCTTCCACAGCGACCAGCCAATGCCCGCCGCCAGGATGGCGAAGGTGATCGACAGCGACAGGCCGCCGGGGAACTTCTCCCAGCCCAGGGCGTCGGCGATGAAGATCTTGCCGCCGATGAACACCAGCAGCACGGCCAGGGCCTGCTTCAGATAGGCGAAGCGATGCAGCACGGCGGCCAGCGCGAAGTACAGCGCCCGCAGGCCCAGGATCGCCATGATGTTCGAGGTGTAGACGATGTAGGGGTCGGTGGTGATGGCGAAGATCGCCGGCACCGAGTCGACGGCGAAAACGAGGTCAGCCAGCTCGACCAACACCAGGGCCAGGAACAGCGGCGTGGCCAGCAGCGCCATCTTGCCCGTGCGCTTGTCGACGCCGCGCACGAAGAAGCGTTCGCCCTCCAGCTTGTCGCTGACCGGCAGGACACGCCGCAGCCACTTCAGCGCGGGGTTTTCGTTGAGGTCGACCGGCTTGTCCCCGGCGAACAGCATCTTCACGCCGGTGAGGATCAGGAAGGCGGCGAAGATGTAGAGCACCCAGCCGAACTGGCTGACCAGAGCCGCGCCGATGCCGATCATGATCCCGCGCAGGATGATGACGCCCAGCACGCCCCAGAACAGGACCCGGTGCTGCAAGGCCGGCGGAATGGCGAAGAAGCCGAAGATCAGGGCGATGACGAAGACGTTGTCGATCGCCAGACTCTTCTCGATCACGAAACCGGTCAGATATTCGACGCCGGCCGTGGCGCCCAATTGCATCCAGACCAGACCCCCGAAACCGAGCCCGAGGCTGATATAGAGCAGCGACATCATCAGGCTGTCGCGGACCCCGATTTCACGGGGTCCCCGTTTTCGGCCCGGCACGAGCCCCAGATCGAAAGCCAGCAACGCGAGGACGCCGACGATGAAGCCGGCCCACATCCAAAGAGGTTTGCCGATGATCGGCGCGGTCAGAAGGTCCATGATCTCGTTCAGTTTCTAGCCGAGACGGTGGCGCGCGCGTCTCGCGCGCGGCCTGACGGCGTCGCCGGCGATGAGTCGAGGCTTGGCCGCGCCCCGGTCTGGCCGGGGCGCGCCTTGCCCTTGAAAGGGATGATCCAGCGCGCCGCTGTTGAACGGCGCGCCGGGGGGCAGGCGTTACGCCCGGATGTCCAGCCGCCCCGCTGTCAGCGGCCGAGACGCGGGGCCGCGCTCGACCCGGTCAGGCCCCATCACCGGCTTGGCGGTCGGCTGGCTGGCGTGTGATGCGGCTTGGACAAGGGTCTGCTGTGCCATCCTCAGCGCGACCCAGGTCGACGGCGGAGGGGTTCCAATTCTCATCGCCGGCCTCGCTCCGCGATGAGGTCGAACTGGACGGGGCTGAGCGACAGCAGGCCGCAGATCCGCAGCAGCACGTCTCTCTCCTCGGCGTCGAGGCCGCCGTCCGACGTAGCAACGACGCAGGCGGCGTTGACCACCGCCCGGGCGGCGTCGTCTCGCCCGCGCAGCCGCCGGATCGCCATTTCAGCCTCGAACTGGGCGCCTTCGGGATCCTGCTCGAAGCGTCGTTCGAGCGCCTCGAACGCCTCCAAGGCGTCGTCGACGCCGAACACCGCCAAGGCCGCCAGACCGCGCATGCGCTCGAGCATGCGGGCGCGTTCTTCCGGGGTCACCCAGCCGTCGGCGCGCGCCACCAGGGCGCACACCGCGACGAGGGCGTCCAATTGATCCAGCTGTGCCGGCGTCCAGGTTTCGCTGATCCGCGCCCGCGCGGCATGGATGGGATTAAGGGACATATCGTGCTCTCCTCTGTTTGAGAGGGAGCGCCCGGCACCGGGTTGGCGGGGGTTCTGGGGGGCTTCCCTTGGACCCGACGCCGAGCGCACCCGACGCGGTCCGACATCACGATCACGCTTATGGCGTGGGAGTCGTCAGAGGGGCCCGGCCCGCAATACAGATATTGGATCAAGTCGCCGTCGGCGCAAGGGGGAAATTGCGACCGAGGCGCAAGCCTTTGCGTTCTACTGACGCAGGTCGCCCGGAGCTTCGCCGCCGGCGAAGCCCGGTAAGCTCCAGCCGAACTTCAACGCGCAGGCCCGCAGGCCGAACGCCGCGACGAACCCCGCGATCCCGGCGGGCCAGAACGGCGCGCCCAGCAGTTTCAGCGCGGCGAAGACCCCCGCGCCCAGCAGGGCGGCGGTGATATAGATTTCGCGGCGCAGGAGGAGGTTCGGCTCCTCGGCCAGCACGTCGCGGATCACCCCGCCGAAGGCGGTGGTCAGCACGCCCATCACCACCGCGCTCAGGGGGTGGACGCCCAGGCTCAGGGCCTTGGCCGTACCGACCACGGCGTAGGCCGCCATGCCCAGCGCGTCGAGCCAGAGCAGGGCCCGGAACCGCCAGCCGCGCTTGCCCATCAGCCAGACCACGGTGGCGGCCATCAGACAGGCCAGGATGTAGCCGGGACGCTGCACCCAGAAGACCGGCGCGCCGATCAGGAGGTCCCGCAGGGTGCCGCCGCCCACGCCGGTGATGGCGGCGAAGAATCCGAACGTGATGATGTCATGCTTGCGACGCGCCGCCGCGAGGGCGCCGGTTGCCCCGAAAACCGCCGCAGCGGCGTAGTCGAGCCAGAAAAGGGCAGTTCCGAGCGGGTCAAGCTGCAAGTCCATGCCTCTTCTTCGCATGGGTCCGCGCGTGGCGCTAACCATCGCCCGTTAAATCCTGATTTACACTTTCGCCCGTTCGACTAAAGGGGCGCGGATGAGCGATAAGCCCGAGCAGAAAAAAGGCTGGTTCCAGCGCCTGACGTCCGGTCTGACCCGGTCCTCCCAGGCGATGACCGAGCAGGTCACGGGGGTCTTCACCAAGAAGCCTCTGGACCAGGCGCAGCTGGACGCGCTGGAGGAGATGCTGATCGAGGCCGATCTTGGCCCGCAGATCGCCGCGCGCATCACCGAGGCCTTCGGCAAGGCGCGCTTTGGCAAGTCGTCGACCGACGAAGAGGTCAAGGAAGCCCTGGCCGAGTTGATCGCCGCCGAGCTTTCCGACCGTCAGGGCGACTTTGACCCGCTCAATGGTCCCCGCCCCTATGTCGTGCTGTTCATTGGCGTGAACGGATCGGGCAAGACCACCACGCTGGGCAAGATCGCTGCGGACCTGACCGAGAAGGGCGCTCGTGTCCTGATCGCCGCCGGCGACACCTTCCGCGCCGCCGCCGTCGAGCAGTTGAAGGTCTGGGCCGACCGCGCGGGCGCCGACTTCATGTCCAAGCCCACCGGTTCGGACGCCGCCGCCCTGGCCTACGAGGCCGTCGAGCGGGCCAAGGCCGAGCACTATGACGTGGTGCTGATCGACACCGCCGGTCGACTGCAAAACAAGCAGGGCCTGATGGACGAACTCCTGAAGGTCATCCGCGTCGTGAAGAAGGTCGATCCGGATTATCCGCACGAGACGCTTCTGGTGCTGGACGCCACCGTCGGCCGCAACGCGCTTGCCCAAGAGAAGATCTTCGGCGGTCAGGTCGGGGTCTCGGGCATTGTCATGACCAAGCTGGACGGCACGGCGCGCGGCGGCGTCCTGGTGCCCGTGGCGCGCGCCTCCGACAGCCCGATCAAGCTGATCGGCGTCGGCGAGGGCGTCGAGGACCTGCAACCTTTCGACGCCCGGGCGTTTTCCCGCTCACTCGTCGGCCTGAAGGATTGATCCGTGAGCGAAGCGCCCGCAGAGGCTCCTAAAAAGAACAGCGGCTGGGTTCGGACGGTCGTCGACTATGGCGCGGCCATCGCGTTCGGCGTGGCCTATTTCGTCACCAAGGACTTCCAGAAGGCGACCTGGGTGCTGGTCGCGGCGTCGGCCGCCGCCCTGGCGATCGGCTACGCCGTCGAGCGGCGTCTGGCTATCCTGCCGCTGTTCTTCGGCGGCATGGCGCTGGTTTTCGGGACCCTGGGCCTGATCTTCCACTCCGACGTGTTCGTGAAGATCAAGGTGACGGTGATCAATCTGGCTCTGGCGGCCTTCCTGGTCGGCGGCGTGCTGATGAAGCGCCAGCCCCTCAAGGTGATCATGGGCGAGGCTCTTCATCTGCCCGACGCGGCCTGGCGCACCCTGACCCTGCGCTACGGCGCCTATTTCGCGCTGGTGGCCATCGTCAACGAGGTGGTGCGCAACACCCAGGACACCGACACCTGGGTCAAGTTCCGGCTGGCCCTGCTTCCGGTCGCGCTGGTGTTCGTCGCTACACAGTTGCCGTTCATGATGAAGCATATGGCCAAGGGCGACGATCCCAAGGGCGCCGAGCCGCCGGACGCGGGGTTCTAGTCCGTCCCTGGCGCCATGGCGGCTGTTGAGCCGTCCACGGACCTTTGTCGTCAAACCGACGTGTTCGGATGCTAGCCTTCATCCGTTGGCCGAGCATGGCCGAGCGAATGGGGGCGGCGACGATGGCGAAGGGGAAGGGCGACAAGCAGGGCGCGACGCTTCTGGAGCGCTCGCCAAGTCATCTGCTTCACCGCGTTCTGCAGCTGGCCCTGGACATCTACGCCGAAGAGTGCGGCGACGCCGGCGTCACCCAACGACAGTTCGCGGTGCTGGCGGCCGTGGCCGAGAACGAGGGCGTGACGCAGACGGCCCTGGTCCGCGCCACCGGCATCGACCGCTCGACCCTGGCTGACATGGTCGCCCGGATGATCACCAAGGGCCATCTCGAACGGCAGCGCAGCAGCGAGGACGCCCGCGCCAACAGCGTGCGCCTGACCGAGGCTGGCCGAGAGGCGCTGGAGACGATCCGTCCGATGGTGGCCATGGCCGACGCTCGCATCCTGGCGCTTCTGAAGCCGAGCAAGCGCGACGGTTTCCTGGATTTGCTGTCCGACATGGCCGGCGCCGAGCTTCATCCGGCGGAAGCCGAGCCCAAGGCCAAGAAGGCCAAGGTTCCGAAGGCCGAGAAGCCGAAGAAGGACAAGAAGCCCAAGAAAGACAAGGCCGCCAAGAAGGCCGCCTAGAGCTAAAGGGTTCCGAGGTCTCAGACCACGATATTCAGAAGCGACCCAGGACGCAGGATCCTCGTGGGCTGGGCGTCGGGCTGCACGAACGGCTTCGGGGGCGCCTGGCGCTGCTGCGGCTGGGCCATGGTCTGCATCTGCACCGTCGAGGGCGCGGCGGCTGGACGGGTCGGCGCGGCGTCGCCGAGGGCCGCCTGGAAGAAGGCCGCGCGCGTCGAGGCGCCGCCCTGACCCGCAGCGGGGGTCGAGCTCGTTTTCGACGGGACGGTGGGCCAACCGGCGGGGCGAACGGTGCTCATGACTCGCAAGCTAACATGGTTAATGGAGCGTCGGCGAGTATGGTCAACGCCGCGTTAACGCGGTAGCTCCGCGACTTGAAAGCGCACCTGGCGCTGAAGGCGGCGACGAGAGGCCCGATGAACCGGCAGAAGATCATCTTCCTGATCGTCCTGGGCGCGGTCGCGGTGTTCATCGCCGCGATGGTCGGCTCGATGCTGCCCAGCCATCAGACCTTGGCGAACGGCTACCGCGTCTCGGTCGGTGGCAAGGGCGAGACCTGGGTGCGAACGCCGGACCGCAAGACGCTGATCACCGAGGTCACGTCCGTCTGGGCCTCGGCCGACCACATGCTGATCGAGCGTCACCCGACGGACGACAAACCGCCGTTCAAGCTTCTCGACTGCGACTACCAGCTGGCTGTGGGACAGGGACCGCTGCGCGCGGTCTCCAAGGACGAGGCTCTGGCGTTGATGGCGGGGCTGGAGCGCGAAACCGCCTCGCCCAAGACCTGCGTCCGGTAGCGCTGTTATCTGGCCTGACGCAGCAAGTCCTCGGCCGCCTCGGGCGTCAGGGGGCCTGTGTGCTTGGCGATGATCATGCCGTCGGAGCCGACGAGATAGGTCTCGGGCACGCCGGTGACGCCGAATTCGAGTCCCGCGCGGCCATCGCGATCGACGCGCTTGGCGGCGAAGGGGTCGCCAAGCCGGGTCAGGAAGGCCTGAGTATTGGCTGGGGCGTCCTTGTAGGCGACGCCAACCACTTTCACGCCCTGGGCCTTCAGGGCCATCAGCTGCGGATGCTCGACCTCGCAGGGCGCGCACCAGGAGGCGAAGAAGTTGACCAGGACCGGCCCCTCGCCCGCTTGCCGGATCGGTTCGGTGCGACCGGTCGCCAGATCGGGCAGCGACAGGGCGGGCATGGGTTTGCCGACCAGGGCCTGGGGCTGGACGCGCGGATCGCGTTTGAGCGCATAGCCGGCGAACAGCACCGCCAGGGCCGCTAGTACGATCAGCGGCGAGAAGGCCAGCCAGCGTTTCACGGGCGCTGCTCGTCAAACTCGGCTTGCAAGCGCTCGGCCTCGCGACGCCAGCGGCGGGCCGTGGCCAGGCTGTCGCCGATCAGCCAGGCGAACGCCACGGCCGACACGGCGAAGGCGGGCCACAGGTAGATGGCGTATTTGCCAGCGTCGAAGTCAAAGCTCATCGCGCGCCCTCCGCCAGCTTCATCGAGAGGCTGCGGGCCTTGCGCCGCCAGACCAGCGCGCGAATGCGCACCAGCCACAGCGCGCCGAAGCCGCCGAGATAGGCCAGCGCCATGAACACCGCCGGCCAGGCGTAGATTGCCGGCAGGTGGTCGCCCTTGTCAGCGAAGAAGGTCGAGGAGCCCTGGTGCAGGGTGTTCCACCAGTCGACCGAGAACTTGACGACCGGCAGGTTGATCACGCCGACCAAGGCCAGGATGGCGGCTGATCGGGCGGCCTTCTGCTCGTCCTCGAGCGCGCCGCGCAGGGCCATGTAGCCGAGATAGAACAGCAGCAGGACCAGCACGGAGGTCAGGCGCGCGTCCCAGACCCAGAAGGTTCCCCACATGGGGCGGCCCCACAGCGAGCCGGTGATCAGGGCCAGGGCCGTATAGACCGCGCCGATCGGCGCGCACGCCTGGGCCGCCAGGTCGGCCAGCACATGCCGGAACACCAGCGACAGCAGGCTGGCGATCCCCAGGCAGAGATAGATGAACATCGACAGCGACGCGGCGGGGATGTGGATGAACATCATCCGCACTGTGTCGCCCTGCTGATAGTCCTCGGGGACCATGAAGGTCAGGAGCAGTCCGATGACGGCGGCGGCTGCGGACAGTCCGCCAAGCCACGGCGCGGCCCATCGCGAGAAGGCCATGAACCGCTCGGGATTGGTCAGGAAATCGAACGTGTGGCGGGCGTCCATGCAGGCTGCTTAGTGCGAGCGACGCGCGCGGGCAATGGCCGTATCGCTACGGAGGGAAGCGACGCCCCTGGACGCCGCTTCCGCCGAGGCCTGGGTCAGCCGACCTTGCGCTGGATGATGACCCTGCGGTCGCCGCCCTTGAACATGGCGGGGCCCTTGGTGTCGAAGCGCCGCACGACGATGTGCTCGTCGCCGCCCATGCCGCCCTCGCCCATGCCCAGCACGTCGAAGGTCTTCTGCTGGCTGGGGGACAGCGACGTGTAGAAGGCGCGCGTGGCGTCGGCCCGCTTCTTCATGGCGTCGGCCATCTTGGTCATGCGGTCGAGGCGTTCGAGCGTGGTGGGCGGGGCGCGCTCGGACCATTCCAGCGTATCGCCGTCCTTCTTGCCCGCCTTGTCTTTGGTGACGACCTCGCGCTTGATCTCGATCTTGGGGGTGGTCGCTTCGACGAACGCCTTGAGGGCGCCGTCCTGATCCGGACGCAGCTGCAGGACGTCGCGCAGGCGCTGGGTGCGCTTTTCGGGGTCCGCAGAGCGGCCGTGGCGCATCATCATCATGTCCATGCCCGGACCGGTCATGGCCATCATGCCTTCCATCGGCAGCGGAGGCAGCGGGGGGAGGGGCGCTTCCGGCGGCGGCGGGGGAGCCGGCGGGGCGGGCGGCGGCGGGACCTGCGCGAGGGCCGCGCCGGCGATCAAGGTCGACAGAGCCGCGCCCGTGACGGCGAGGCGAGAAAAGGTTTTACGCATGGTTATGAGCTCCCGATCGTAATCCGAGCCTGGAGCTTGGCCACGCGGTTATGGCGCGAAAATGTCCAAGAATATGAACAAAATTCAATGTTTGCCGATTGCGCGTAACCCTGTTCGCTTTGGCGTGCCCCGCAGCTGACACGCCCTGACCCGGCCGGGCTCTAGAAATGCGTCCCGCGTCGTGCGATCGCCCGGCGAACCTTTCGGTCGGAGCCTGGTATGAAATCGCTCGCGTTCGTCGCTCTGGCCCTGGCCGGGATCAGTTGGGGGCTGGGCTTTCCCACGGGCAAGCTGATCCTGCAGGAGGCAGACGCGGCCCACATGGTGCTGCTGCGCTTCCTGGTGGCCGCCGTGGCCGCCGCCCCCTTCGCTCTGCGGCGTCCGGAGGTGCGGGCGTTGTTTCGCTCGCCGGTCGTGCTGCTGGCCGGCGCCCTCTACGGCGTGGCCTTCATGGTCCAGTTCGAGGGCCTGGCCCATGTCAGCGTCACGGTCGCGGCGCTGCTGGTCGGCGCCATGCCGGCGCTGATCGCCGTGAGCGCTCGGGTGCTGGGCGAGAAGGTCTCGCGCCTGTCCTGGGTCGGCGTGGCGGCGGCCACCCTGGGCGCGGCCCTGATCGCCGGAAAGCCCGACGGCGCCAGCTCGCCCCTGGGCGTGGCGCTGTCGATCGCCGCGCTGTTCCTCTTCCTGACCTGGCTTCTGGTGCTGCGCCGTGCGCCGCCCGCGCCCAACCCGATGGCCATTCCGGCGGTGTCGATCATCGTCGCCGCGCTGGTGGTGCTGCCGATCGCCCTGGTCATGCACGGTCCGCCGAAGCTGGCGCTCAGCGCGCCCGCATGGAGCGCGATCATCGCCCAGGGCGTCCTGGCCACCCTGTTGGCCACGGCGGCCTGGCAGTACGGCGCGGCGCAGGTCGGGGCGGCCAGCGCCGGCGTGTTCATCAATATAGAGCCGCTGATGGGTGCGGCCTGCGGCGTCCTGCTGTTCGGCGACCATCTGACAGCGGCTCTGTTCGCCGGTGGCCTGCTGATCATCGGCGGCAGCTTCGCGGTGGTTCTGGGCGAGCGCCAGGCGAAACCCGGAGACCTCCAGGCCACCGTCGCGCCGGCCCCCTAATCCAGGGCGTTGCGGCAGGCCGCGCCCATGGCCAGAGGGGT
The DNA here is from genome assembly GCF_002742645.2 of Caulobacter sp. FWC26. Lineage (NCBI taxonomy): Bacteria > Pseudomonadati > Pseudomonadota > Alphaproteobacteria > Caulobacterales > Caulobacteraceae > Caulobacter > Caulobacter sp. FWC26. The sequence goes on along the minus strand of NZ_CP033875.1, from coordinate 4,430,420 downwards.
CAGCGCCACCGCCCCGGCGCTGTAGGCCAGCAGGAAGAGAAGGCCGCCGGTCCAGGGCAGGCCGGCCGCATAGCCGTCCAGAGCGCCGGCGCCGAAGATCACCGGCGGGGCGAACAGCGGCAGCACGATCACCGCGACCAGCAGGCCGCCGCGTTTGCTGCCCAAGGCCAGGGCCGCGCCCAGGCCGCCCAGGAAGGCGAAGGCCAGTCCTCCGGCCAGGGCGCAGAGCACCAGAAGCGGCATGACCTTCAGGTCCGCGCCCAGCATCAGCGCCGCGACCGGGGCGGCCAGCGCCAGCGGCGCGCCAGTGGCGAGCCATTGGGCCAGGCACTTGGCCACCGCCACGGCCTCCAGCGGCGCGGGGCCCATGGCCAGAAGGTCGAGCGTTCCGTCTTCATAGTCGCGCTCGAACAGGCGCTCCAGCGACAGCAGCGCCGCCAGGGCCAGGGCCAGCCAGGCGATGCCTGGCGCGATGGCGGCCAGGCGTTCGGGCGCGCGGCCTGACGCCATCGGCAGCAGCACGACGACGCAGGCGTAGAAGGTCAGGGCCAGCAGCGGTCCGCCTCCCTTGCCCCAGGCCAGGGCCAGTTCCCGCCGCAACAGGATTCCGAACGCCCTCATGCGCCCACCTCCACACTGCGGGCCGGGATGGGCAGGGGGTCGTGGACCGAGGCCAGGATCATGCCGCCTCCGGCGATGTGCTCGGCCATCACCGCGCCGAACGCGGCGCGCTGGCCTGCGTCCAGCGGCGCCATCGGTTCGTCGAGCAGCCAGAGCGACCGCGGGCTGGCGGCCAGGCGCGCCAGGGCCAGGCGGCGGCGCTGGCCGGCCGAGAGGCGGCGGACCTCCAGGTCCAGCAGGCGGCGCAGGTCGAATCGCTGGGCGGCGGCGCGGGCGCTCTCCTCGGTCCCGCCGGTCCACAGGGTCTGGAAGCGCAGTTCCTCCCAGGCCGTGCGACTCGATTTGAGACCGTCCTGGTGTCCCAGCATGTGCAGTTGGTCCGCGCGCGCCATGTCGGCCTCGACGGCGCCGTTCGCGTCCTCGAAGGCGATCGAGCCTGCGGCTGGCCGCAAAAGGCCGGCGACAGCGCGCAAAAGGCTGGTCTTGCCCGCGCCATTTCGTCCCACCAGCGTGGCGGCCTCACCGGCGCGAAGTGTCAGATCCAGTTGCGAAAACAGCGTTCTCTCGCCGCGCGAGATCGCCAGATCTTTAATGAGAACAACTCTCAACACGCCAAGACCCCGCTCGTGACATGGACGTTGCTCGACGGCGGCGCTAAGAAGCGGCCGGTCGCCCCCCTCCAGTCGTTCAGGGTGGTACGCGGCGCGGAGGCGGAACCTGTGTGTCCCTTCCGATCTGCGCGTGATTCCGGGAGTGGTTTTCGGGCGGCCGTGGACAGAGAAGGATCCTTGAAAATGGCGTCTGTGGACAGCCTCAAAGCCCGCCGCGAGCTCAAGGTCGGCAAACAGTCTTACGTCTATTACAGCCTTCGCGCCGCCGAGGAAGCCGGTCTTGCCGACGTTTCTTCGCTGCCGGTCTCGATGAAGGTGCTGCTCGAGAACCTCCTGCGGAACGAGGACGGCGTCTCGGTCAATGAAGACGACCTCAAGGCGGTCGCCGCCTGGGTCAACAACAAGGGGTCGGTCGAGCACGAAATCAGCTTCCGCCCCGCGCGCGTGCTGATGCAGGACTTCACCGGCGTTCCGGCCGTCGTCGACCTGGCCGCCATGCGCGACGCCATGGTCGCCCTGGGCGCCAACCCGGCCAAGATCAACCCGCTGAACCCGGTCGACCTGGTGATCGACCACTCGGTGATGGTCGACAATTTCGGCGACGCCAAGGCCTATGACGCCAACGTCAAGCGCGAGTACGAGCGCAACATCGAGCGTTACCGCTTCCTGCGCTGGGGCTCGTCGGCGTTCAACAATTTCCGCGTCGTGCCGCCTGGCACCGGCATCTGCCACCAGGTGAACCTGGAGTATCTGGCCCAGACCGTCTGGACCAACGAGGTCGACGGCGAGCAGGTCGCCTATCCCGACACCGTCGTCGGCACCGACAGCCACACCACCATGGTCAACGGCCTGGCCGTGCTGGGCTGGGGCGTGGGCGGCATCGAGGCCGAGGCCGCGATGCTGGGCCAGCCGATCCCGATGCTGATCCCGGAAGTCATCGGCTTCAAGCTGACCGGCGCCCTGCCGGAAGGCGCGACGGCTACCGACCTGGTGCTCACCGTCACCCAGATGCTGCGCAAGAAGGGCGTGGTCGGCAAGTTCGTCGAATTCTACGGCGACGCCCTGGCCAACCTGACCCTGGAAGACCAGGCGACGATCGCCAACATGGCGCCGGAATACGGCGCCACCTGCGGCTTCTTCCCGATTTCGGCCGCCACCATCGCCTATCTGAAGGGCACCGGCCGCACGGCCGAGCGCGTCGCCTTGGTCGAAGCCTACGCCAAGGAGCAGGGTCTGTGGTGGGAGCCCGGCGTCGCCGAGCCGACCTTCACCGACACCCTGGAACTCGACCTGTCGACGGTGCAGCCATCGCTGGCCGGCCCCAAGCGCCCGCAGGACCGCGTCCTGCTGGCCGAAGCCTCGTACAAGTTCCAGGAGTCGCTGGTCGGCGAGTTCGGCAAGGCCGAGCAGCCTGACTTCCGCGCTCCGGTGGAAGGCGAGGACTTCGACGTGGGCCACGGCGACGTCGTCATCGCGGCCATCACCTCGTGCACCAACACCTCCAACCCCTCGGTGCTGATCGCCGCCGGCTTGCTGGCCAAGAACGCGGTCGCCAAGGGTCTGAAGGCCAAGCCGTGGGTGAAGACCTCGCTGGCGCCCGGCTCGCAGGTGGTCACCGACTACCTGGCCAAGGCCGGCCTGACCAAGCACCTCGATGCGCTCGGCTTCAACCTCGTGGGCTACGGCTGCACGACCTGCATCGGCAATTCGGGCCCGCTGCCGGAAGCCATCAGCAAGACGATCAACGACAACGACCTGGTCGCTTGCTCGGTGCTGTCGGGCAACCGCAACTTCGAAGGCCGGGTGAACCCGGACGTGCGCGCCAACTACCTGGCCTCGCCGCCGCTGGTGGTGGCCTACGCCCTGGCCGGCACCCTGAAGATCGACCTGGCCACCCAGCCGATCGGTAAGGACAAGAAGGGCAATGACGTCTTCCTGAAGGACATCTGGCCTTCGAACGAAGACATCGCCGCCCTGCAGCGCAAGGCCATCAACGAGAAGATGTTCGCCAGCCGTTACGGCGACGTCTTCAAGGGCGACAAGAACTGGCAGGGCATCAACGTCACCGGCGGCCAGACCTACGCCTGGGAAGCCGACTCGACCTACGTCCAGAACCCGCCCTACTTCCCCAACATGTCGATGACGCCGGCCCCGGTGACCGATATCGTGGAAGCCCGGATCCTGGCCGTCTTCGGCGACTCGATCACCACCGACCACATCAGCCCGGCCGGTTCGATCAAGGCCTCGAGCCCAGCGGGCAAGTTCCTGATCGACAACGGCGTCCAGCCGGTGGACTTCAACGGCTACGGCGCGCGTCGCGGCAACCACCAGGTGATGATGCGCGGCACGTTCGCCAACATCCGGATCCGCAACCGCATCACCCCCGACATCGAAGGCGGCGTGACCAAGCACTTCCCGACTGGCGAAGTGATGTCGATCTACGACGCGGCGATGAAGTACCAGGAAGAAGGCCGTCCGGCGGTCGTCTTCGGCGGCAAGGAATATGGCACCGGCTCGTCGCGTGACTGGGCCGCCAAGGGCACCAAGCTCCTGGGCGTCCGCGCGGTGATCTGCGAGAGCTTCGAGCGTATCCACCGCTCGAACCTGGTCGGCATGGGCGTGCTGCCGCTGCAGTTCGTCCAGGACGGCTGGCAGAAGCTGGAGCTGACGGGCGAGGAGATCGTCTCGATCCGTGGCCTTACGGACCTGGCGCCGCGCAAGCAGCTGATCGTCGAGCTCTACCGCCCAACCGACGGCCGCATCGCCCGCTTCCCGGTCCGCTGCCGCATCGACACCCCGACCGAGCTTGAGTACTTCAAGAACGGCGGCGTGCTGAACTACGTGCTGCGCAACCTGGCCAAGGCCGACTAAGCCGCGCGTTCAGCGACTCGAAAAAAGGCGGCCGGTCCCTCGCGGGGCCGGCCGTTTTCGTGTGCGACGCGATCTCACAACGATGTCGAGTCGTTTTCTTCCCAGATGACGACCCTATTCACGGCCTCGTGAACGGCCATCCGGGGCGTTCTTGGCTTAAGTGCGCCCAATGCGTAAGGTCGCCCTTCCCCTGTTCAGCCTGGTTCTGTCCGGCGTTGTCGCCACCCTGTCATCGGGGGGCGCCGCGTGGGCCCAGAAGCCGCCCGTGGTGGTCGAGCTCTTCACGGCTCAAGGCTGTTCCTCGTGCGGCAAGGCCAACCGGGTCGCCGCCGAGCTGGCCGAGCAGGACGGTGTGCTGGCCCTGACCTATTCAGTCGACTACTGGGACTATCTGGGCTGGAAGGACACTTTCGCCAAGCCGGTCTTCGCCGAGCGCCAGCGCGCCTACGCCAAGAAGTTCGCCCTGCGCGACGTGCCGACGCCGCAGGTGGTGGTGGCCGGCCGGGTGCAGGCGTCGGGCGCCAAGGCTGAGGCGGTCGAGGATCTGGTCAAGAGCGCAGCGCGCGCCCGCCTGAATCCGCCGGACATGCAGTTCATCGGCAAGACCCGGGTGGCGGTGGGCTCGGGCCCGGCCCCGCGCGGCGGCGGCGAGGTCTGGCTGGTCCGCTACGACCCGCGCGAGCAGGACATCGCCATCAAGCGCGGCGACAACAAGGGCCAGACCCTGGTTCACCGCAACGTCGTCCGCGAATTGGTCAAGCTTGGCCCCTGGGCCGGCAAGCCGAGGCTCTATCGCCTGCCGACCGCGACCGACGCCGACCTGGTGACGGTGGTGATCGTGCAGGGCGCCAAAGGCGGTCGCATCCTGGGCGTGGCGCAAACGCCCGCCATCGACGCGCGGCGCGCTGAGCGCTGAGCCCGCGACCTCTTCTTCACTGATACTCTCGACAAGGGAAACCCGCGCGGCTGGAGGGGACGAGCCGCGCGGGTCCTTACGGGTGTCGATGGCGACCGCTTGGTGACCGGGAGGGCTGGGGGGGCTGGTCAGGACCCGGTCCGGCTGCCTTCGACAGCTCCGTTATGGCGGCTTAAACAGGCGAGGGATCGACCAAATAAAGGTCGTTTCGCGGCGCGCGAGCGCGGCGCCGGTCAGCCCGACACGCGAAAAGCCCGCGCGGTGGGGGGAGGTCCGCGCGGGCTCATTTCAGGGGAGGGGGATATAGGTTCGTCGGCTGACCGGCCCGCGATCCGGGGGGCTGGGGGGGCTGTTCAGGATCCTGGAGCGCAGGATGTCCGATCAGCCGACACTGTTGTTATCGCGGCGCAAACAGGCGGGCGATGGACCGAAATAAGGTCATATCGGGGCGCACCGTGTCCGACGCGTGTCATTCTGGACGGACGTGACCGTGCCGACACGGACGGTTCCAATCCGGGGATTTCGGGCTAGATTCGCCGGATGGCCCTGGAGTCCTCATCCGCGCCCGTTGGCGGCGTCGTGTTCTTTGAGCGTCGAGAGCTCGACCAACTGATGCGCCTTTATGGACGCATGGTGGCCGCCGGCGAATGGCGTGACTACGGCATCGCCGGGCTCTCGGAGAGCGCTGTGTTTTCGATCTTCCGCCACGCGGCCGAGGCGCCGCTCTATCGGGTGGAGAAGCGTCCGGCCCTGGCGCGCAAGCAGGGCGCCTGGGCGGTCTATGGCCAGGGCGGTCAGATCCTCAAGCGCGGCCACGAGCTCTCACAGGTCTTGCGCGTGTTCGAGAAGGGCAGGTTCGCGGTCATCGACTGACCTTCGACCGCCAAAGAAAAACCCCGGCGGAGGATCCGCCGGGGTTCTCGTCATCGCTGGACGATGAAGAAGTTCGCCTAATCCCGGTTGCCGCCCATAAACGACAGCAGGAATTGGAACAGGTTGATGAAGTTGATGTAGAGGCTCAGCGCGCCGAAGTTGGTGGCCACGGCCATCGACGTGCCGTCGCCGCCCAGCTCGTAATAGGTCATCTTCAGGCGCTGGGTGTCGTAGGCGATCAGGCCCGCGAAGATGAACACGCCCAGAACGTTGATGGCGAACATCAGCGCCGGGCTCTTCAGGAAGATGCTGACCAGCGAGGCCACGACCAGGCCGATCACGCCCATCATCAGGAAGCTGCCGAAACCGGTCAGGTCCTTTTTGGTGGTGTAGCCGAACAGGCTGAGGCCGCCGAAGGCGGTGGCGGTGACGAAGAAGGTCGCGGCGACTGATTCGCCCGTATAGCGCAGGACGACCGAGCCCAAGGAGGCGCCGATCAGCGCGACGATGGTCCAGTAGAGGGCGCCGGCCGTTTGCGGCTTGGGGTTACGCAGCGCGAAGCCCGCCACCAGCATCAGCACCAGCGGCGCGAAGGCCACCACCAGATAGAGCGGGGTCACGCCGACCAGACGGTCGCCCTGCACCACGAACATCAGGTCGCGGATCGCCGGGACCGAAGAGGTGGCGTAGGCCAGAGCGCCCGAGACCACCAGACCAGCCGCCACTTTGTTGTAGACGCCGAGCATGAATTTGCGCAGGCCGGCGTCAACCGACATGTCGGCGCGATCCGCCGGGATCGAGCGCGCATAGCCGCGGTTGAAGTCGTTCATCGAATAAGCCCTTGAGCTAGGCGTCCACCGTGGACGCTCACCAAATATCGGTTGTCCCCGCCGTTCGCGCAATCCCCCGTGAGATGCGTTCATGGTATGCGTTCGCGAAATTTCGGCCAGATCCGCTGCCGCCGCGTCCATCTTGCGAGAGATCCGTCGACCCCTCTACAACGCGGATCCTGCGCAAAAAGAGGCATCCCCCATGGAATACGCCAAGCTCGGCCGGACGGACGTGACGGTGTCGCGCTGCTGCCTCGGAACCATGACCTGGGGCTCGCAGAATTCCGAGGCCGAGGCGCATGAGCAGATGGACTACGCGCTGAGCCGGGGGGTGAACTTCTGGGACACGGCGGAGCTCTACGCCAGCCCGCCCACGCCCGAGACCCAGGGCCTGACCGAAACCTATATCGGTTCCTGGCTTCGCAAGACCGGCAAGCGGCAGGAAATCGTGCTCGCCTCAAAGGTGGCCGGCCAAGGCGCGGCCTTCGGCGGCCTGCCCTGGCTGCGCAAGGACGGGACGGTCACGCGTCAGACCAAGGCGCAGATCGACGAGGCGGTCGAGGGGTCGCTTCGTCGGCTCGGGACTGACTATCTGGATCTCTACCAGCTGCACTGGCCCGATCGCCGGGTGCGCGTGTTCGGCGGCCAGACCTTCAAGGACTACAGCCTGGAGTTCGAGAGCTTCGGCGACATCCTCCTGGCGCTCGACGCCCACGTGAAGAAGGGCAATATCCGCCATGTCGGGGTCTCGAACGAGTTTCCCTGGGGCGTGATGCGGTTCCTGTCGGAAAGCGACACGCGGGGCCTGCCCCGCATCGCGTCGATCCAGAACGCCTATCACCTGGCAAACCGCACGTTCGAGTACGGTCTGGCCGAGATCGCCATGCGCGAGCAGGTCGGACTCTTGGCCTATTCGCCGTTGGCCCAGGGTCAGTTAACCGGCAAATACCTGGACGGCGCGCTGCCGGCAGGTTCGCGCAAGGCGCTCTACGACCGGATGCAGCGCTATGAGGGCCCGGGCGCGCTCGAGGCGTTCCGGAGCTATGTCGATCTGGCGCGCGCGCACGGCCTGGATCCCGCCCAGCTGGCGCTGAAGTTCTGCGACGCGCGCCCGTTCGTCACGTCCACCATCATCGGCGCCACCTCGATGGCGCAGCTGAAGACGAATATCGACGCCTTCGACCTGACCTGGACCGACGAGCTTGAAAAGGCGGTCGAGGCCATCCACCTGCGTCACCCCAATCCGTGCCCGTAACGCACCGATGATCCGTCTCTTCACCGCCATCGCTATCCCGCCCGAGATCGGCCAGGGGCTGCTGCCGCGTCAGTACGGGATCGAGGCGGCGCGGTGGCGGCCGCTTGAGGCCTTCCACATCACGCTGCGCTTCGTCGGCGATGTCGCCGAGGATGTCGCCGCCGATCTGGATGAGGCGCTGTCGGAGATCACCGCGCCCGCGTTTGATCTGTCGCTGGCCGGTGCGGGTCACTTCGGCGAGAGCGTCGACATCCACGCCGTCTGGGCGGGGGTGGACGAGAGCGCCGCCCTGCGCCAGCTCCAGAAAAGCCATGAGCGCGCCGCGCGCACGGCGGGCCTGAAGCCGGAAAGCCGTCTCTACACGCCGCACGTGACCCTGGCCTACCTGAAGCGCCCGTCGGTTCCGGAGGTCGGCGCCTGGCTGCAGGCCAACAACCTTCTGCGTTCGCCGGCCTTCAGGGTCGATCGCTTCGGCCTCTATTCCAGCTGGCAGACGCGCGAAGGGTCGGCCTATCGGCTTGAGCGCGAATATCTGCTGGAAGCCTGATCAGGCGGCGGCGTGGTCCTTCAGCACGCCCAGTGGAACCACGGCCAGCATTTCCTCATGCGTCGCCTCCAGCACGACCTGCGGCGCCACGCCCGCGTCCAGCGCCTCCTTCCAGCGTCCGGCGCACAGACACCAGCGGTCGCCTGGCTTCAGGCCGGGGAAGGCCAGGTCCGGGCGGGGCGTGGAGAGGTCGTTGCCCTGGGCCTTCGAGAAGGCGAGGAACGCGCTGGTCATCACGGCGCACACCGTGTGCAGGCCCAGATCGTGCGGACCCGTCTCGCAGCAGCCGTTGCGGTAGAAGCCTGTGACGGGGTCCAGCGAGCACGGCGCCAGCGCCGTTCCGAGCACGTTGCGGGCGTCCTTGTCATAGCGCGTGATGGTCATGGGCCGATCCTGCGCCCGCGCACGAGAGGCGACAAGTCGCTTCCCCGTGGCGATGATTTCAGCCGAAAGGCTTTTGCTGCGTCGCAGCAATGCTAAGGTCGCCGCAAAGCACAAAAAACCGCAGGGGAGTTCCCATGACCACCGCCCAAGCCCATCGTCCGCGTCGCAGCGCGCTCTATATGCCCGCGTCCAACGCCAAGGCGGTCGAGAAGGCTCGCAGCCTCGACGCCGACGTGATCATCCTGGACCTGGAAGACGCTGTCGCGCCCGAGATGAAGCCGGCGGCCCGCGAAGCCGCGGTGGCGGCGGTCAAGGCGGGCGGCTTTGGTCCCCGCGAGGTGGTGATCCGGGTCAACGGAATCGACACGCCGTGGGGCGCCGAAGACCTGGCCGCCGCCGCCGAGGCGGGGCCGGACGCGGTGCTCGTTCCCAAGGTCAACGACGCCTCTGACGTTCGCCTTTACGACCAGCACCTGACGTCGGCGCCGCCCAGCACGCGCCTATGGACCATGATCGAGACGGCGAAGGCGGCTTTCCACCTGTGGGAGATCGCCGAGGCCAGGCATGCTACCCGCCTGTCGGCTTGGGTCATGGGCGTCAACGACTTCGCCAAGGAGATGCGGGCGCGCCAGACGCCGGACCGTGCGCCCTTCCTGCCCTTGTTAACCCTTTCGGTCGCCGCCGCGCGGGCCCATGGCCTGACGATCCTGGACGGCGTGCACAACGACATTGAGGACCTCGCGGCGTTGGAGGCGGTCTGCACCCAGGGCGTCGATTTCGGCTTCGACGGCAAGACCCTGATCCATCCCAAGCACCTTGAGATCTGCAATCGGGTGTTCTCGCCCTCGCCCGAGGACGTGGCCTGGAGCCAGGCGGTGATCGCCGCCTTCAACGCGCCCGAAAATGCTGGCAAAGGCGCTCTGCGCGTCGATGGAAAGATGGCCGAACGCTTGCATCTGGCGCAGGCAGAGCGTCTTGTCGCGGTGGCGGAGGCCATTTCGGGACGATCGGCGGAAGCTTAGGCGGCGTTTGAAGGTTTCTATGCGGGCTATCGTTCTATCCGTCGTCCTGGTGGCCAGCCCCGCGCTGGCCCAGCAGCAGACCCCGGCGACGACTCCGCCCGCAGACTATGTGCCGACCTTCGGGACACAGGGTCCTCCGCTGAGCGCCCGGCCGGCTGTTCCGGTCCCGGCCGGGGCCGATGCGCCGATCAACACCGCGCCTCAGGCCGCGCCGTCGGGCGCTGATCCTGCTCAAGTCCCGGAAGCTCTGGATCCCCTGGCCGATTTGATCGCCCAGAGCGCCCAGACTTTGGACGAGGAAGCCGCCGAAACCGCTGAAGCGCCGGCGCCGCGCCGTCGCGCGCGTATCCTGCCGATTCCGCCCCCCGAGCCGGAAGCCCCAGCGGCGCCAGGCGCCTACCTGACGACCGCCCAGATCTATGAACTGAGGGTCAAGGGCTCCATTGCGGCGGCGCAGAACCTGCAAGGTCCGCTCGATGGCGGCTGGAGGGTCACAGGCGCGCAGGGCGGGGAGCTCTATGCGCTGCAGATCGTCGACAAGGCGGGCGGCGCGAGCGAGCTGGAAGGCGCCTGGCGCGACGTGCGGCGGCCGGGGTCAGTGGGTTCGACCGGCCTGATCGACGACCTGCGCCGCGAGGGCGACCAGATTATCGCCCGTTTCAGCCCACGCGGCGGCGAGTCGGCCGTGCTCACCCTGCGCCCCGCCGCTGACGAGGTCTGGTCGGGCGAACTGCTCGAGAACGGTTCGGCCGTGGCCGTGCGGGCCGAGCGCATCCTGCCGCAGGCGCCGCCAGGCTATGAGTCTCAGGGGCGAGGCCCCTATGTCTGGCCGCCGCGCGTCGTCGCCAGCCGTCCTGCGCCGGCCGCCGCCGCCGCGCCGGTCTGTTCCACCAAGGGCAAGAAGGGCAAGGCCCTGAAGGCGGCCAAGGCCAAGTGCGCCGCCGCCGCCAAGAAGAGCAAGGCCTCGGCCGGCAAGAAGGGCAAGTCCAAGGCCACCGCCGCGCGCAAGGGCAAGGCCAAGGCGACGCCGGCCAAGAGCGCCAAGAAAAAGAAGCGCTAGAGCTACAGAGGACGAGAGCATTTCTCCGATCCAAACAGATCGGAAGATGCTCTAGACCGCCAGGGCTGCGCGGGCGGCCGTGATCGCCGTGTCGCGAACCTCTGCCGGGTAAGCCTCGGCTGGGCTGTGGCCCCAGACCGGGCCCGGCCAGGCGGGATCGCCCGGGCGCCGTCCGACGACATGGACATGCAGCTGGGCGGTGACATTGCCCAGGGCCCCGATATTCAACTTGTCGACCGCCAGGCCGAGCGTGGACCCGATCGCGCGGACGGCGGATCCGGCATGGAGGGTTTCCTCAAGAAGCTGGACGCGATCAGCGGGGCTCAGATCCTCCAGCTCCCGCAGACCGGGCCGGCGCGGGATCAGCACCAGCCAGGGATAGCGCGCGTCATCCTGCAGCCTGACCTCGCACAGCGGCAGCTGGATCACCGAATGCGAGGTCGCCACGAACGCCGGGTCCAGCGCGAACTCAGCCACGCTTGGGAACCGCCGCCCAGTAGTCGAAGTCGAGGATCACGGCCGGGTCGTAGGCTCCTTCGGCCTCCTTGTCCGGGAAGGCGTCGCAGGGCTGGTCCTTCGTGGCCACCAGACGCAGACGCAGAGCGCCGGCGGCGCCGAGATCCGCCTTGTCCAGCACCTCGCTCCAGGCGAACACCGTGCCGCCGGCGAAGAACGGCGCGACGTGCCGCCCGCCGTTGATCGCCAGGATGAGACCCGCGTTCTGCAGCCCGTTGAACGACAGGGCCTTGGCCGTCGAGATCACCACGCCGCCATAGACGAGGCGCTTGCCGGACGGGTCCTTGGCGCGCTCGAACTGGTTGAAGTGAACCTTGGCGGTGTTTTGCCACAGGCGCGTGGCCATCTGGTGCTCGGCCTCTTCCACGGCCATGCCGTCGATATGGTCGATCTTTTCGCCGATCGCGTAGTCCTCGAAGGCGTGCGGGGCGCCCGCCAGCGACCAGTCATAGGCGGAAAAGTCGAGGCCTTGCGGCAGCGTCAAGTCGGCGGGCGCCACCGCGCCGGCCAGGGACGGGACGGTCTGCTCAGCGATCTCGGCCTCGGCGTCGCGCTTGCGCACCATCACCCAGCGCACATAGCTCAGCACCGCCTCGCCCCGCTGGTTCACGCCCGTGGTGCGGACATAGACGACGCCGGTCTTGCGGTTGGAGTTTTCCTTCAGCCCGATGACGTCGGAGACGGCGCTCAGCGTGTCGCCCGGGAAGACCGGCGCCAGAAAGCGGCCCTCGGCGTAGCCGAGATTCGCGACGGCGTTCAGGCTGATGTCGGGCACGGTCTTGCCGAACACCACGTGGAACGCGATTAGCGGGTCGACGGGGGCGGACATAAGGCCGCACCCTTGCGCGAAGGCGTCCGAGGAAAACAGCGAGAAGCGCGGGCCATAGAGCGCGGTGTAGAGCGCCACATCCCCCGCCGTCACGGTGCGCGGCGTGGCGTGGACCAGCCTCTGGCCCAGTCGGAAGTCTTCGAAATAGTTCCCCGGATCGGTCTTGCTCATCATGCCCCTCGCCCCTGGCGCTCATTATCGTTGTTCAGACGACTTTGCCGCAGTGCAGCGAAACGGGAAAGAGGGCTTGAGGCGGGGCCGCTACGGGTCTAGACCGCGCGCGACATTTCCACTGTCCACAGCCTTGATGGAGACCCCATGGCTCGCGCGAAGATCGCCCTTATCGGCGCCGGCATGATCGGCGGCACCCTGGCCCACATCGCCGCTCGCGAAGAGCTGGGCGACGTGATCCTGTTCGACATCGCCGAAGGCACCCCGCAGGGTAAGGCCCTCGACATCGCCGAAGCCTCGGCCGTGTTCGGCAAGGACGTGGCCCTGAAGGGCGCCAACGACTACGCCGACATCGCCGGCGCCGACGTCTGCATCGTGACCGCCGGCGTGCCGCGCAAGCCGGGCATGAGCCGCGACGACCTGCTGGGCATCAACCTGAAGGTCATGAAGGCCGTCGGCGAAGGCATCAAGCAGCATGCCCCCAACGCCTTTGTCATCTGCATTACCAACCCGCTCGACGCGATGGTCTGGGCCCTGCAGCAGTTCTCGGGCCTGCCGAAGGAGAAGGTCATCGGCATGGCCGGCGTCCTCGACTCGGCGCGCTTCGCCTACTTCCTGGCTGAAGCCACCGGCGTCTCGGTCGAAGACATCCACGCCTGGACCCTGGGCGGCCACGGCGACGACATGGTTCCGATGGTCCGTCACTCGACGGTCGGCGGTCTGCCGCTGCCGGAACTGGTCAAGCAAGGCTGGCTCACGCAAGACAAGCTGGACGCCATCGTCGAGCGCACCCGCAAGGGCGGCGGCGAGATCGTCGCCCTGCTGAAGACCGGCTCGGCCTTCTACGCCCCGGCCGAGAGCGCCATCGCCATGGCGACCTCGTACCTGAAGGACAAGAAGCGCGTACTGCCGTGCGCCACCTACCTGACCGGCCAATATGGCCTGAACGACCTGTACGTGGGCGTGCCGGTCGTCATCGGCGCCGGCGGCGCCGAGAAGATCGTCGAGTTCGAAACCAACGACGACGAGAAGGCGATGTTCGCCAAGTCGGTCGAGTCGGTGAAGGGGCTGATGGAAGCCTGTAAGGCCATCGACAGCTCGCTGGTCTGAGACCGGAAGACCATCCGATACGAGAAGGGCGGCTCCTGGTGGGGCCGCCCTTTTTCTTGGGTTACTGCGCCTCGTCGGACTCCTGCGAGATCTCTTCCAGGGTCTTGCCGACCTGCTTGGCGCCGTAATCCTTGGCCACGTCGCCGAGCGATAGAATGCCGCTGAGCGCGCCGGCGTCGTTCAGAACGATCAGGCGACGGACCTGATTGTTGGCCATCTTGGCCGTGGCGTCGGCCAGCACGTCGTCCTCTTTCACGCTGAGCACCTCGCCGTCCGACATGGCCTCGGAGACGGGGCTGTCGAAGCTGCGGCCCTCGGCGACCACCCGCAGGACGATGTCGCGGTCGGTGACCACGCCTACCACCTTGCCGTCCTCGACCACGGGAACGACCCCGCTCTCGACCTTGGCCATGGTCTGGGCGACCTGGCGGATGCTGTCGGTGGGGCGCGCGATCGAGACCTGGCTGGTCATGGCGTCGCTGACTTTCATGGGAGAACCTCGTGGGTTTGGAACTTGAGCTCCTAAAACCCGCCGTCTCGCTCTCCCGTTCCGCTCGACGCGGCCTTATCTAGGCGCATCCCTCAAGTGGAGCTTCCCATGTCGATCTCGATCCACCAGGCCAGCGCGCCCGTGTTCATCCAAGGCCTGAAGGGTCTGAAAGGTGTCCTCACCAAGGCCGCCGCCCAGGTCGAGTCCAAGGGGTGGGATCCGGACGCCTTGCTGAAGGCCCGGCTCTATCCCGACATGTTCCCTCTGATCCGCCAGGTGCAGATCGCCACCGACTTCGCCAAGGGCTGCTGCGCGCGTCTTGCGGGGCAGGAGGTTCCGGCCTGGGACGACGTCGAGACCAGCTTCGCCGAACTCATCGCCCGCATCGACCGCGCCATCGCCTATGTCGAGGGCCTGGACCCCGCAGCGTTCGAGGGCGCCGAGGATCGCGACATCACCCTGACCCGTCGGGGCGAGACCAGCGTGGTCAAGGGTCTGGCGTATTTCCAGGGTCAGGCGCAGCCGAACTTCTTCTTCCACCTGACCACGGCCTACGCGGTCCTGCGCCACAACGGCGTCGAGGTCGGCAAGCGCGACTATCTGGGCATGGCCTGATCCCTCCTCCAACCCGATCTCCCCGGCGAACGCCGGGGCCCAGATGGAAAAGCGCTCAGGCGGGTTCCTTGAACTCAGAACGCTTCCCATAAGCCCAAGCGCCTTGGGATCTGGGTGCCGGCATTCGCCGGGAAGGTCGGATTTGATCGTCATTGCTGACTGACTTTTGACTCCTCGCCCTTTTCTGTGCATAAGCCCCGGCTTCCGGCGCTTTATCAGCAGCGCCTCCACCGTCACGACCCCGGCCTGTTAGCGCAGGATCCATCCGGACGAGGACGGCGAGGACCCCCGTCGACGTGATCGTCCACGGGGGCTGATCGCGTTTGGAGCCCGGTTTGTTCTTCGAACAGGCCGAAGCAAGACAAAGAGTCGGAACGTGACGCGTCACGTTCCAGGGTATTCAACAGGGTTCGACATGTTCGACGGCCTTACAGAGCGACTTTCCGGCGTCTTTGAACGCCTCGGCGGTCGCGGCGTGCTGTCCGAAAAGGACATCGACGAGGCGCTGCGCGAGGTCCGCGTCGCGCTGCTCGAGGCCGACGTCGCCCTGCCGGTCGTCAAGGACTTCATCTCCAAGGCCAAGGAACTGGCGTCTGGCGAGGCGGTGATCCGCTCGGTCAAGCCGGCGGACCAGGTGGTCAAGATCGTCTATGACGGTCTGGTCGAGATGCTGGGCGGCGAGCAGCCGACCGGCCTGAACCTGGCCCTCAACCCGCCTTCGGTCATCCTGATGGCCGGTCTGCAAGGCTCGGGTAAGACCACCACCACCGGCAAGCTGGCCCTGCGTTTGTCGAAGACCGAGCGCAAGAAGGTGCTGGTCGCCTCGCTCGACACCCGTCGCCCGGCGGCCATGGAGCAGCTGGCGACCCTGGCCAAGCAGGTCGAGGTCGAGAGCCTGCCGATCGTCGCGGGCCAGAGCGCCCCGGACATCGCCAAGCGCGCCCTGACCGCCGCCAAACTGGGCGGCTATGACGTCCTGATCCTCGACACCGCCGGCCGCACCACGCTGGACGAGTCGATGATGAGCGAGGCGGCCGAAATCGCCCGTATCGCGAACCCGACCGAGACCATCCTGGTCGCAGACAGTCTGACCGGTCAGGACGCCGTGCGCACGGCCAAGGCTTTCCACGAGCGCCTGCCGCTCACGGGCCTGATCCTGACCCGCGCCGACGGCGACGGCCGCGGCGGCGCGGCGCTGTCGATGCGCCACGTCACCGGCCTGCCGATCAAGTTCCTTGGCGCCGGCGAAAAGATCGACCAGCTGGACGTGTTCGACGCCCGCCGCGTCGCCGGCCGGATCCTGGGTCAGGGCGACGTCGTGGCCCTGGTCGAGAAGGCCGCCGCCGACCTCGACCAGGCCGAGGCCGAGCGCATGGCCAAGAAGCTGGCCAAGGGCAAGTTCGACCTCGACGACCTGGCGGCCCAGCTGAAGCAGATGCAGCGCATGGGCGGCATGGAAGGTATCATGGGCCTTCTGCCGGGCGTCCAGAAGGTCAAGAAGCAGATCGCCGAGAGCGGCGTCGACGACAGCATCTTCCGCCGCCAGCAGGCGATCATCAGCTCGATGACCAAGGAAGAACGCAAGAAGCCCGACATCCTGGCCGCCTCGCGCAAGCGCCGCATCGCGGCCGGCGCCGGCGTCGACGTGGCCGAGGTCAATCGCCTGCTCAAGCAGCACCGCCAGATGGCCGACATGTTCAAGGCCATGTCCAAGGACGGCGGCAAGGGCCTGGCCCGCATGGCCCAGATGATGGGCGGCGGCGACATGGCCCGCCTGAAGAACCTGGGCGGCGGCAAGATGCCGGCGCCCGATCCCAATGCAGCGGGAGGCCTTGGTGGCGTCCCGGGGCTGCCCGGTCTGCCGGGCCTCGGGAGTGGCGGCGACGCCAAGCCCAACCCTCTCTCCGGCCTGGGCCTGCCCGGCTTCAACCCGTTCAAGAAATAGAACTTTAGACCCTAAGGACTACCAAAAATGCTGAAGATCCGTCTCGCCCGTGGCGGCGCCAAGAAGCGTCCGTACTACTCGATCGTCGTCGCTGACAGCCACTCGCCGCGCGATGGCCGCTTCATCGAGAAGGTCGGCACCTACAACCCGCTCCTCAAGAAGGACGACGCCAACCGCGTCACCCTGAAGGTCGAGTCGATCCAGGAGTGGCTCAAGAAGGGCGCCCAGCCGACCGACCGCGTCGCCCGCTTCCTGGCCGCCCAAGGCCTGGTCGCCTGGACGCACGGCAACAACCCGGAAAAGGGCAAGCCGGGCAAGAAGGCGCAAGAGCGTCTGGCCGAGCGCGCCCAGCGTGAAGAAGAGCGCAAGCAAGCCGAAGCCGACGCCAAGGCCGCCGCCGAAGCCGAAAAGGCCGCCGCTGCTGAAGCCGCCGCCGCTGCGGCCGCTGCTCCGGCCGTGGAAGAGGCTCCGGCTGAAGAAGCTCCGGCCGCTGAAGCTCCGGCTGAAGAAGCCTCGGAAGGCTAATCAGGGTTCCAGCGCCGCCGTTCTCCTTCGAGACGGCGGCGCGACTCTGTCCAGGCGATGGCTGTGTCTCCCGATGATCCGCTGATCCTGGTCGGCCGCGTGGCCGGCGGCTTTGGCGTGCGCGGCGAGGTGCGGATCACGACCTATACCGAAGACCCGCTCAGCATCGCGGGCTTCAAGGCGCTGAAGCGCCAGGACGGCTCGCCGGCCCTGACCATCGCCTCGGCGCGCAAGACCAAGGACGGCGTCGTCTGCCGCTGTCCCGGGATTGAAACGAAAGAGGCGGCCGACGCCCTGCGCGGCCTTCGCCTGTACGTTCCCCGCTCTGCCTTGCCTGAGCCGGATGAGGACGAGTTCTATCTGACCGATCTGGTCGGTCTCACCGTCCGCCACATCCAGACCAACGCCCTGCTGGGCCGCGTGAAGAGCGTCCAGAACTTCGGCGCCGGTGACATCCTCGAGATCAACCCCGACCTAGGCGGCCCGACCTGGTACCTGCCGTTCACGCGGGCGGCTGTCCCCGAGGTGAAGATCAGCGAAGGTCTGATCCTGGCCGATCCGCCGGCCCTGGTGGGCGACCATGAGGGGCCAGAGGAAGACGAAGAGCTCGGCGATCGGGACTGACGCCCCCTGTAGGAGATCTGAGCGATGCCCGACGGAAAGTGGCGGGTGACCGCCTCACGGCACATCCACAGGGACCGCTGGATCAGCGTCCGCGCCGACGATTGTGTCACCGACGACGGCGTGGTGATCGCGCCCTACTATGTGCTTGAGTACGCGGACTGGCTTGAGATCGTGGCCCTCGACGGCGCCAACAACGTCCTTCTGGTCCGGCAGTATCGCCACGCTCTCGGGGACGTCTCGACCGAAATCCCCGCCGGCCGGATGGACCCCGAGGAGGCGGATCCCATCGCCGCCGCAGCGCGGGAGCTTCTCGAGGAGACCGGATGCGCCGGAACGCCGACGCTTATCGGAAATTTCCGGGCCAATTCGGCCAGCCACGACAACCGGAGTCACATCGTGCTCTTCCGCGATGTCGTCCAGGTGGCCGCGCCCCACGACGATCCGGGTGAGCGCATCGAGAGCTTCTGGGTCTCGGCGCCGGAGGCTGTGCGGATGGCGCTGGCGGGCGAATTGACCAACGGCATGCAAGCAGCGTCGCTTCTCCGGGCCCTCGCCGCTGCGGGCGTAGCCCGGATCGAAGCGCTCTGAGCGGCTACTTCCGCACCCGCATCAGGCATTCCTGAGCGACCGACGCCAGCAACTTGCCGTCCTGGCTGAACATTTGACCGCGCACCAAACCCCGCCCTTGCGAGGCGCTGGGGCTGTCCTGGGCGAACAGGGTCCAGTCGTTGAAGTTGAACGGATGGTGGAACCACATGGCGTGGTCCAGGCTGGCGGCCTGGATGCCGGGCGTGGTCCAGATCAGGCCGTGCGGACGCAGGGCGCTTTCCATGAACGCCATGTCGGAAGCGTAGGCCAGGGCGGCCTGCTGCATCTTCACATCGTCGCCCAGCGGCGCCTTGGCGCGCATCCAGACCTGCTTGGTGCCCGACTTCTTGACGGGCGCGATGGGGTTTTGCGGATCGATCCAGCGGATGTCGACCGGACGCGGACGCTCGGCGATCGCCACCATCTTCGGATGGATCTGGTCGCCCAGGCTGCGCAGGAAGTCGGCTTCGGTCGGCAGGGACTCCGGATCGACCGATTCGGGCATTTCCGACTGGTGCTCGAAGCCGTCTTCCGGCGTTTGGAACGAGGCGGCGAGGTTGAAGATCTGCTCGCCATGCTGGATCGCGGCGACGCGGCGCGTGGTGAAGGTGCCGCCATCTCGGGCGCGCTCCACCTCATAGAGGACTGGAGCGGTGACGTCCCCGGGGCGAATGAAATAGGCGTGCAGCGAGTGGCAGATGCGGTCCGGCACCGTCTTGTAAGCCGCCAGCAGGGCCTGGGCGATCACCAGGCCGCCGAAGATGCGCGGGAAGCCATCGTTCGGGCTGATGCCCCGGAACAGGTTCACCTCGATCGGTTCGAGGTCCAGGATGTCGGCGAGGTTCTCGGTCGTCTGCATGGCGCACTGCGATAAGCCTCGTTTTGCGGCGCCGCAACCCGTCTCCTTGCGTCACGCCGCCGCGCTCCCCATCGTCAGGCCATGTCGATGTCGCCGCCGATCGTTCATCACCCCGCCTTCCGCGCCGAGATGCCTGCGGGTCATCGGTTCCCGATGGACAAGTACTCGCGTCTGGCCGCGATTCTGGAGGCCGAGGCGGTGGCTGGGCCCGATGGATTTGCGCGGCCTGAGCCGGTGGATGTCGAAACCCTGTGCCTGGCTCACGCTGAGGACTATGTGCGGGGCGTCATCGAGCTCTCGTTGCCGCCAGATGTCGTGCGCCGGATCGGCATGCCCAACACAGAAAGCGTCGCGACCCGCGCCCGGGCGGCGACCGGCGGCACGCTGCTGGCGGCGCGGCTGGCGCTTGAGCACGGCTTGGCCTGCAACACCGCCGGCGGCAGTCACCATGCGGCGGCCGACGCCGGCGCCGGCTTCTGCGTCTTCAATGACGTGGCGGTGGCGGCGCGGCGGCTTCTGGCCGAAGGCGCGATCGGCAAGGCGCTGGTGGTCGATCTGGATGTGCATCAAGGGGACGGCACAGCGCAGATCTTCGAAAACGATCCCAGCGTCTTCACCTTCTCGATGCACGCCGAGAAGAACTTCCCGCACCGCAAGGCGACCGGCGACCTCGATATCGAACTCCCCGACGGAACCGACGATCGCGCCTATCTTGCAAAGCTGGAGACCATCCTGCCGGCGCTGCTCTCCAGCGTCCGGCCTGATATCGTCTTCTTCAATGCGGGCGTCGATCCGCACGCAGACGACAAGCTGGGCCGCCTGGCGCTGACCGACGAGGGTCTGGCGCGACGAGAGGCCTATGTCCTGGGCGCTTGTCTTTCCTCGGAGATCCCCGTGGTCGGGGTTATTGGCGGCGGCTATGACGCGGATATCGATCGTCTGGCGGCGCGCCACGCCATCCTGCATCGGACGGCGAAAGGTCTTTGTTCTTTATAGTCTTGGGCGATTTCCCATCGCCATCTTCGTCGGACCGGCTCGCAGGTGGAGCGGCACCCGACGAAGGTTAAGCGGCGATCACTTAGAAGCTCGAGGCGAGCGAACCAGCGATAACGACGAGCGGCAGAACCGCGAGAACGAGCGAGGCGAAGCCGGCGACGGTGTTGGTCTTCATGGTCATGGTCTTGATCCCTTTTTTCTTCGGAAGCGCCCCGTCGGCGTCCGATGAGAGGGATATAGGTCCGGACCTTGGTTATTACACGTTACTCTTGCTTCATGACGCCGATTTAAGAAACGTTGACGTCCGTAATCGACATTAACGAGGCGTAATGTGAGCGTTCAAATCCGTTTCAATGGAAACTTTAACCTCATGTCGCCGGATGCGGCGTCCCGGCGAGGTCAATCCTCGCTCGGCGCCACCAGAAACAGTCCGCGCAGCGACGCGATCGGCGCCGATCGTGTCTCCTGCCAGGCCTCCACATGCACATTGGCGATACGGCGGCCCAGTTTCTTGATGATGGCGCGGGCGTAGGTGGTCTGGGGACGCCCCGAGCGCAGATACTCGATCGAGACGTCGATGGTGCGGGGCTGACGCTTCATGGGGGCGGCCACGGACAGCTGGGCCAGGGCCGTCATTTCCATGAAGGCGCCCAGAACACCGCCGTGGATCGCGGGCAACATCGGGTTGCCGACGATATGCTGAGCGAAGGGCAGGACGGCGGTCATCTCATCCCCGGCCAGCTCGGCCTTGATCCCGAGGAAGCGGGCGTAGGGAATGGACTCCAGCATCGAGACGAGGCGGGTGTCGGCGTCGCTCATTGGTCGACCCCTCCGGTCTTGGCGCGCTGCTCACGCGAAGGTTTCAGGTTGGCGCCGGCCTTCTTGCCGGCGCTGGAGTCGAGCATGAAGGTCGCCTGACCGGTGGCGATCGGGTCCTCCGGATCGCGGTCGTAGGCCACAGCGCGAACGAAGGCCACCGAACGGGTCAGCTTGTAGCAATGGGCGCGGGCCATCACGTCGAGGCCGGGCTCGGCCGCGCGCATGTAGTCGATCCGCAGGTCGAGCGTCGCGATCGAGGTCCAGGTGTCCAGCGCGGCGTGCACGGCCTGGCCGCTGGCGTGATCCAGCAGAGTGGTGACGACGCCGCCGGCGATGACGCCGGTCTCAGGATCGCCGACGATCTCCGGGCGATAGGGCACCTTCAGCACGGCCACCGCATCGCCGATCTGCAGGGTGGCGAACCCCAGGGCCTTGGCTTGGGGACTACCCTCGTTCATCGCCGTGGCGATGAGTTTTGACTGTTCGTGATCGCTCATGCGGATAGGCTTAGCGCCTAGAGCGTGACGCCGAAAGTGGGAACCGGTTTCGGCTCCTGTCACGCTCTAACCCTATGATTCAGACCCTGTTTACGGGTTTAGATGGTTCCATCTAAACCCGACAGGCTCTAAGGCGTTGTCTTTTCCAGACGTGATCAAGCCCGAAGATCTTCTCTGTCCCCGGCCAGCGGGTCTCTACTGCCCGCCGGGAGACTTTTACATCGACCCGGTCCGCCCCGTGGACCGGGCGGTGGTCACCCATGGCCATGCCGATCACGCCAGGGCGGGCCATGGGGCCGTCGCCGCCACGCCCGAGACCCTGGCGATCATGGCGGCCCGCTATGGCGAGGACTTCGCCGGGCGTCGCGAGGCTGTTTCCTATGGCCAGAGCTTCACGCATGACGGCGTCTCCGTAACCTTGGTCCCGGCCGGCCATGTGCTGGGCTCGGCCCAGGCGGTGGTGCGCTGGAAGGGGCTGACCATGGTCGTCTCCGGCGACTACAAGCGCCGCCGCGATCCGACCTGCGCGCGGTTCGAGCCCGTGCCCTGCGACGTCTTCATTACCGAGGCGACCTTCGGTCTACCGGTCTTCCGCCACCCGGACGACGCTGGGGAGATCCGCAGCCTGTTGTCGTCGGTTGAGCAGTTTCCGGACCGCTGCCACCTGGTCGGCGCGTACGCCTTGGGCAAGGCCCAGCGGGTGATCCGCCTGCTGCGTGAGGCCGGTTGGGACAGGACGATCTATGTTCACGGCGCGCTGGAGCGGCTGAACGCGCTCTATGAGGCGCATGGCGTGGACCTGGGACCACTGGCGCCGGCCACCGCCTCGGGGCCGAAGGACGCCTTCGCCGGCCAGATCGTCATCGCGCCGCCCAGCGCCATCGCCGATCGCTGGTCGCGCCGTTTCCCCGACCCCGTCGACTGCCTCGCCTCGGGTTGGATGCGGGTGCGGGCCCGCGCGCGCCAGCGTGGCGTTGAGCTGCCCCTGATCCTGTCGGACCACGCCGACTGGGACGAACTGACCGCGACCCTCGCCGAGCTGAGGCCGGGCGAAGTCTGGATCACCCACGGACGTGAGGAGGCCCTGGAGCGCTGGTGCCAGCTGGAGGGCATCCCCGCGCGGGCCCTGCGCCTGGTCGGCTACGACGACGAAGAGGGCGAATGACGCGCCGCGCTGGGGACGCCGCCCACATAGCGGGCGCGCGGCCGGATCAGCTTGCCGGTCTGCAACTGCTCGATGGCGTGGGCCGTCCAGCCGGCGCTACGGGCGGTGGCGAACAGAATGAACGGGGCGTCTGGCGGCAGGGCGAGGCCGCGCGCCAGGGCGACCAGCGCAAAGTCGATGTTCGGCGCCCGCCCCGTCGCCGCCTGGGTGGCCCGCCAAAGCGGCGCCAGCGGCGCGGGCGGCTCGAAACTGCTCAGAAGCGCCGCTGCGCGCGGATCACCATCGGGATAGAGCGGATGGTCAAAGCCCGGCAGGCTGGAGCCCCGTTCGAGGCGCGCCGAGACGGCGGCGGTCTCGCCCCGCCGGTCCGCCTCGTCGACAAAGGCCTCCACGCGCGCCGCCATGCCGCCGTGCAGGGGTCCCGACAGCGCCGACAGACCGGCCAGGCAAGCCGCGGATAGGGAGGCGCCGGTCGAGGCGGCCACGCGCGCGGCGAAGGTCGACGCGTTCAGCTCGTGATCGGCCAGAAGCACCAGCGCCCGCCGGATCAGGTCGGCTCCGGCGTCGTTCAGGCTCCAGGCCTGGGCGAAGCGCTGATGCGCCGGCCCGTCGCCCGTTCGGCCCGTGGCGGCGTCGACGATCGCGTCCAGAAGGTCCGCCGCCTCCATGGCCAGGGCCAGCGGGGCGCGGCCTCGGGCTGGCGGCTCCCGTCCCGCGCGTTCGGCGAGGGTGAGGAACAGGCGTGAGCGCGCGCTGTCGGTGATGGGCGGGGCTGAGCGGCTGGAGGTCTTCAACGCCGCGCCGTGGCCGCCCCGCAGAAGTCGAGCGACGTTCTCCAGCGTCAGGCCTTGGTCGGCGAGGACCGCTGCGTCCTGGCCCCGATACCAGAGCTTGCCCGCCGCCACCGTCGTGATGGCCGACGGCAGGACGGGTTCGCCCCAGGCGATGGCCTCGGCGGCGACGTCCGCGACGCGGCGCCCGCGCGCCTTCTTTCGGGCCAGAGCCGCGACGTCGGAGGCGCGATACAGGCTGCGGCGCGGGTCCCCCGGGTGCGCAGCGGCTTCGATCCGGCCGCGACTGACATAGGCGTAGAGCGTCTGGGGTCTGATCCCCAATCGCTCCAGAACCTGATCCGCGTCCAGCCAGTCGTTCATATAGATTGATTATATTGATCAAGATTGACGATCAAGTCGCGTTGGCGCTCCTTCGCAGCGAAAGGAGACCGCACATGTCCGAGGGTCTTGAGGGCGTGATCGCCGCCCGAACCGTTCTGTCCGATGTCGATGGCGCCCATGGCCGCCTGGTGATCCGAGGCTACGCCGTCGAGGACCTCGCGGGGCGGACGCGCTTTGAGGAGGCCGCGCACCTGCTGTTCGACGGTTTCTTCGACGACGCTCCCAGTGATCTTGCCGCCGTGTTGGGCGAGGCCCGGGCGCGCGTCTTCGCCGAGGTCGGCGCGCTGGATGACGGCTTGGCCCGGCGGGATCCGGTCGAGGCCATGCGCGCCCTGCTGGCGCGCTTGCCCGACGGCGATGATCTGCGAACGGCCCTGCTGCTGATCGCCGCCCCGGCGGTGTTCACGCCGGCCGTACTGCGAGTCGCCGCCGGAGAAGCGCCGATTGCGCCGGACCCCGCGCTGTCGCACGCCGCCGACATCCTGCGGATGACCCGGGGCGCGCCGGTCACCGACGCCGAGGCGGCTGCGCTGGACGCCTATCTGGTTACGGTCTGCGACCATGGGCTTAACGCCTCCACCTTCGCGGCGCGGGTGGTGGCCTCGACGCGGGCGGGCCTGACCTCTTCCGTCCTGGCCGGCCTGTCGGCGCTCAAGGGGCCGCTGCACGGCGGCGCGCCAGGACCGGTCATCGACATGCTGGACGCGATCGGAACGCCGGAGAACGCGCGGCCCTGGCTGGAGCGCGCCTTGGCGCGCGGCGACCGCCTGATGGGCTTTGGCCATCGGATCTATCGTGTCCGCGACCCGCGCGCCGACGCTTTGAAGGCGGCCGTGCGCATGCTGGCGAGCGCCACCGGCGCGGCCCCCGGGCGACTGGCCTTCGCCGAGGCCGTGGAGCGGGCCGCGCTTGAGATCCTGCGCGAGCACAAGCCCGACCGACCGCTCGACACCAATGTCGAGTTCTACACCGCCCTGCTGCTTGAGGCCCTGGGGCTGCCGCCGGCCAGTTTCACCTGCGTGTTCGCCATGGGGCGGGTCGCCGGCTGGCTGGCCCATGCGCGAGAGCAACTGGCCGTTGGCCGCCTGATCCGGCCACAATCGGTCTATGTTGGTCCCGAGGTCCGCGTCGCGGCTTAGCCTTCGGCGCCGAGTGCGGTAGAGAGAGGCCATGTCCCTCTCCGCCGCCTCACCCGAGACCCGGGCCGCCACCCAGCGCGTGGCGCTGCTGTCGGTCGCCACGGCCGCCATTCTGATCGTGGTGAAAGCGATCGCCTGGCAGGCCAGCGGTTCGGTGGCGATCCTGGCGTCGCTGTCGGACTCGGCCCTGGACCTCGTCGCGTCGCTGATCACGGTCTACGCCGTGCGCTACGCCGCCGAACCGCCGGACGCCGAGCACCGGTTCGGGCACGGCAAGGCCGAAGCGTTCTCCAGCCTGATGCAGGGCGGTCTGGTCTTCGCCTCCGGGGCCCTGGTGGGGCGTGAAGCCATCAACGCCTGGCTTCATCCGCAGCCCGTCGAGCACGGGCTGGCCGGCGTCGCGGTCATGGCGATCTCGATCGCGCTGACGCTCGCCCTGATCACCGCCCAGACGCGGGTGGTGAAGGCCAGCGGCTCGATCGCGATCTCGGGCGACCGGGCCCACTACGCCGCCGACCTCGCCTCGAACGCCGTCGCCCTGGTCGGTGTCGGCGCGGCGGCTTGGCTGGGGTTGCCGTGGGTGGACGCCGTGGCCGGCTTGATCGTGGCGCTGTGGCTGATCTGGGGCGCCGTCGGCGTCTTCCGGGAGGCGTCGCACCAGCTGATGGACCGCGAGCTGCCCGACGAGGATCGCGAGAAGATCGTCGCGCTGGTCACCGCCGATCCCAAGGTTCTGGGCGTCCACCAACTGCGCACGCGCGCCTCGGGTCCCTATGTCCACATTCAGATGCACGCCGACCTGGCCGGCGACATCTCGTTGGCGGAGGCGCACGCGATCATCGTC
This sequence comes from Caulobacter sp. FWC26, assembly GCF_002742645.2. Taxonomy (NCBI): domain Bacteria; kingdom Pseudomonadati; phylum Pseudomonadota; class Alphaproteobacteria; order Caulobacterales; family Caulobacteraceae; genus Caulobacter; species Caulobacter sp. FWC26. The sequence goes on along the minus strand of NZ_CP033875.1, from coordinate 4,404,523 downwards.
GCGGCGGAGAACCGCGTGCTGGACGCCTTTCCGGCGGCGGACCTGATCATCCACGGCGATCCGCGCGGTCTGGCCGAGAAGCACGGCGGCCTTTTCGCCGAGGTCGAGCACGACTGACGGCGCTTGCCCAAGACGCCCCGACGGGGGCAAAAGCGCCGCGAGAACCCGAAGGACCCCTATGGACGACACCCTGGCCCACCTGCCCCGCGCCTTCGCCGGCAAGACCGTGCTGGTGCTGGGCGACGTGATGCTGGACCGCTTCATCTATGGCGCGGTCGATCGCATCTCGCCCGAGGCGCCGGTGCCCGTGATCGCGGTCGAGAAAGAGACCGCCATGCTGGGTGGGGCCGGCAACGTGGCGCGCAACGTCGCCGCGCTGGGCGCAAAGGCTGTGCTGATCGGCCTCGTTGGCCATGACGACGCCGGGGCCGCGCTACGGGGAATGATCGACGCCGAGGCGGGCCTGGAGGCCGAGCTGGTGGCCGATCCCGCGCGGCGTACGACCGAGAAGGTTCGCTACATCTCCGGTTCGCACCAGATGCTGCGCGTCGACCGCGAGGACCGGGGCCCAGGCGACGGGACGGCCCTGCTTGCGGCGTTCAAGGCGCGGCTGGGCGCGGCCGACGTGGTGGTGCTGTCCGATTACGCCAAGGGCGTGCTGACGCCGGAGGTGGTTCGAGGCGCGATCGACGCCGCCAAGGCCGCGGGCAAGCCGGTGATCGTCGATCCCAAGAGTCGGGACTTCTCGCGCTACGACGGCGCCACCTTGATCAAGCCGAACCGGAAGGAAGCCGCTGAGGCCACGGGGATCGTCGATAACAGCGATGCGGCCTCGGAAGACGCCGGCGCGGCCATTCTGGCCATGGCGCCTGGGCTTGAGGCGGCGCTGATCACCCGCGGCGGGGCCGGTATGACCTTGGCGGTGCGGGACCAGGCGCCGATCCATCTGCCGGCCACGGCGATCGAGGTGTTCGACGTCTCTGGCGCGGGCGACACCGTCGCGGCGACGCTCGCCCTCTCGGTCGCGGCGGGCGCCAGCCTGGCGCAGGCCGCCCAACTGGCCAATCTGGCTGGAGGGCTGGTCGTGGCCAAGCTTGGCACCGACGTCGTCACGGCCGCCGAGCTGACGGCTTGCGCCACCTCCGTCCAGGGCGAACCTGGCGAGATCAAGATCGCCGACCGCGATCAGGCCCGGCGGATCGTGGAAGGCTGGCGTGCGCGTGGCTTGAAGGTCGGCTTCACCAACGGCTGTTTCGACCTGCTGCACCCGGGCCATGTGTCGTTGCTCTCCCAGGCCAAGGCCGCCTGCGATCGCCTGATCGTCGGCTTGAACACCGACGCCTCGGTCTCCAAGCTCAAGGGGCCGACCCGTCCCGTTCAGAAGGAGCAGGGCCGCGCCACGGTGCTGGCGTCGCTCTCGTCGGTGGACCTGGTCGTGCTGTTTGACGAAGACACGCCGCTGGAGCTCATCAAGGCCTTCCGCCCCGACGTCCTGGTCAAGGGCGCCGACTACACGATCGAGACCGTGGTGGGGTCCGACATCGTGCTCGGCTACGGCGGCAAGGTCGTTCTGGCCGAGCTGAAACAGGGCCAGAGCACGACCAACCTCATCGCTCGGATGAACAGCTGAGGTTCCAGCGCCAAAACGCCGCGCAAAAGCCTGGATTTCCTGGCTCAACGTGGTTCGGCAATCTGTTGTTAAGCAAAACGGCGCATCGCTCTTTCGATGCAGCCTGATTGCGCCTGGGCATGAGCGTCGAACGTACTCTTCACCATTTCCCCCTCGATCCCGCCTCGCGACAGGTGCGTCTGGCGCTGGGCGAGAAGCGCCTGCCCTTCGTCGAAATGCAGGTTCGCTACTGGGAAATGCCGCCGGAGTTCACCGCGCTGAATCCCTCGGGCATGCCGCCGGTGCTGGTCGAGACCAAGCACCAGCGCAACCTTGTGGTCTGCGAGACCCGCGCGATCCTCGAACACATCGAAGAGACCGAGAGCGAGCCGCCGCTGTTGGGGCGCGATCCGGCCGAACGCGCTGAGGCCCGGCGGTTGCTGCAGTGGTTCGACCGCAAGTTCGACAACGAGGTCAACGGCTTCCTGCTGCATGAGAAGATGGAAAAGCGCCTGCTGCGGATGGGCGCGCCCGATCTCGCGGCGCTGCGTCAGGGACGCGAGGCCCTGCGGATGCACCTGGGCTACATCGAAAGCCTGCTGCAGACCCGCGACTGGCTGGCGGGTCGCCGCATGAGCCTGGCCGACTTCGCCGCCGCCGCGCACCTGTCGGTGATCGACTACTTCGGCGACGTGCCCTGGAAGGACTTCCCGACCGCCAAGACGTGGTACATGAAGCTGAAGTCGAGGCCTTGCTTCAGGCCGATCCTGGCCGACCGCTGGCCCGGCCTCGCGCCGGCCGCGCACTATGACGACCTCGATTTCTGAGCTGACGCCAGACCGCATCAAGGACGAGATCCGCGCCGAGGCCCTGAGACTCGGCTTCTCCGCCTGCGGTTTCGCCAGCGCCACGGACGCCTGGCCCAACGGCGAATGGCTGCGTGAATTTGTCCACGCCGAGCGCCACGGTGACATGGGCTGGATGGAGGAGACGCTGGAACGGCGCTCGCATCCCACCGCCATGTGGAGCGACGCGAAGTCGGCGGTGGTGCTGGGCGTCAACTACGGCCCCGACATCGATCCGCTCGAACAGCTGGCAGATCCGGAGCGCGCGGCGATCTCGGTCTATGCCCAGGGCGACGACTATCACGACGTGATCAAGAAGCGCCTGAAGGTGTTGGCGGGCTGGATGCACCGCCGGTTCGGCCAGGACGTGAAGGTCTTCGTCGACACCGCGCCGCTGCTCGAGAAGCCCCTGGCCCAGCGCGCTGGCCTGGGCTGGCAGGGCAAACATACGAACCTTGTCTCACGTCAGTTCGGCTCGTGGCTGTTCCTGGGAAGCGTCCTGACGACACTGGAACTCCCGCCGGACGACGCCGAGGTCGATCATTGCGGCTCGTGCCGCGCGTGCCTCGACGTGTGCCCGACCAACGCCTTCCCCACCCCCCGCCAACTGGATGCCCGACGCTGCATCTCGTACCTGACGATCGAGCTCTCCGGACCCATCCCCGCCGAGTTCCGGCCGGCGCTCGGCAACCGGATCTATGGCTGCGACGACTGTCTGGCGGTGTGTCCGTGGAACAAGTTCGCCTCGCTGTCGAACGAGGCCAAGCTCGTTGCGCGGGGGGCGCTGCGCCAGCCGTCATTGGCCGAGCTGGCGGTGCTGGACGATGCGGCCTTTCGGGCGTTGTTCTCGAAGAACCCGATCAAGCGGATCGGCCGCGACCGCTTCGTGCGCAATGTGCTCTACGCGATCGGCAACAGCGGGGACGCTAGCTTGATGGCGGTGGTGGAGCCGCTGCTGGCCGACCCCACGCCGGTCGTGCGCGGCGCGGCGGTGTGGGCCGCGCGGCGGTTGCTGGGAGACGCTGCGGCGGCCCTTCGAGGGCGCGAGGGCGACGAGAGCGTTCTCGCCGAATGGCTCTAAACTTTTAGCGCCGCCTCGACCGCCGCGCGCGCGGCCGCGCCCAGGTCTGGGCGCTTCAGAGCGAGGGCTACGTTGGCGCGCAGCAGGCCGATCTTATCGCCGCAGTCATGGGTGACGCCCTCGTAGACATAGGCGTGGAAGGGCTGGTCCTTCATAAGCTTGGCCATCGAGTCGGTCAGCTGGATCTCGTTGCCGGCGCCCTTCTCCTGGGCCGCCAGCAGGGCGAAGATCTCGGGCTGCAGGATATAGCGGCCGGCGATCGCCCAGTTGGACGGCGCCGTGCCTTGCAGCGGCTTCTCGACCATGCCGGTCATGGTGGCCATGCGGCCATCGACCTTGCCCGGGGCGACGACGCCGTACTTGTGGGTCTCGCTCTCCGGCACCTCCTCGACGCCGATGACATTGCCGCCGCCCACCGTGTTGTAGACGTCGACCAATTGGCCAAGGCACGGGCGCTCGGCGTCGACGATGACGTCCGGCAGCATGACCGCGAAGGGCTCGTCGCCGATGATGTCACGCGCGCACCAGACCGCGTGGCCCAGGCCCAGCGGGGCCATCTGGCGCACGAAGCTCATCTCGCCCGGCTTGGGCAGTTCGGCGCGAAGCTGCTGCAGAATGTCGGTCTTGCCCTTGGCCTCCAGTTGCGCCTCGAGCTCGACCTGATGGTCGAAATAGTCCTCGATCGCGCCCTTGCTGCGGCCGGTGACGAAGACGAAGTGCTCAATGCCCGCCTTGCGGCCTTCCTCGACAATGTAGGACAGGATCGGGCGATCGACGACGTTCAGCAGTTCCTTCGGCGTGGTCTTGGTGCCCGGCAGGACACGGGTGCCAAGGCCGGCGACAGGCAGAACGGCTTTGCGAACGGGCTTCATGAACATCTCGTCTGCGGAGGCGGGTAGCTGTTTCTAGGCGCCCGGAGGCCCGGACGCCACTCCTGTTGCGTGAAATCGACCTCGCGCGCGCAGGCATTGGGGGTCCAGGCATGGATTTTCGGGCCGGCCGTGTTAGCTGAACGGCCTGTTTCGATCGAGGTCCCCCATGCATCGTCGCGCCCTGCTCGCCACCCTCGCCGCCACGGGTCTGGTCCTTACGGCCTGCGGTCCCAGCAAGAAGGCGCAGGAGAACCTCGCCGCCGCCGACGCCTTCATGGCCAAGAACGCCAAGGAGCCGGGCGTCGTCACCCTGCCGCAGGGCTTGCAGTACAAGGTCGTGCGCGAAGGCCCGAACGGCGGCATGCACCCAAGCAAGGCCGACGAGGTCAAGGTCCACTACGAGGGCAAGCTGATCGACGGCACGGTGTTCGATTCGAGCTACGAGCGCGGCGTGCCGGCGGTGTTCCCGCTGGACGGGCTGGTCCCGGCGTGGGTCATCGCCTTGCAGCGCATGAAGGCCGGCGACGAGTGGATCCTCTACGTGCCGCCGGCCCTGGGTTATGGCGCGCAGGACAAGGGCCCGATCCCCGCCAACAGCGTGATGATCTTCCGGATCGAACTCTTGGACGTGAACCGGATCGGGCCGGGCAAGCCCAAGGGCTAGACCGCGCGGGGCGGGTAGCCGCTTTCGCGCAGGGCCTCCATGACCTCTTGAGTGTGCTGGGCGTCGCGGGTCTCGATGGTGATGTCGAACTCCGCGCCCTTGGCCGGCACGTCCAGGGCCAGGCGGTTGTGGTTCACCTCGATGATATTGGCGCCCATGGTCCCGATCACCGAGGCCACGGTCGACAGCAGGCCCGGCCGATCGTCGCCGATGATCCGCAGACTGACCAGGCGCTGGGCGCGGACCAGTTCGCGGGTCAGGACCGAGGCCAGCAGGCGGGTGTCGATATTGCCGCCGCACAGGATCAGGCCGCACTTCTTGCCCCGGAAGCGTTCGGGATAGGCCAGCAGGGCGGCCAGCGAGGCCGCGCCCGCGCCCTCGGCGATGGTCTTCTCGACGTTACAGTACAGCGAGACGGCCTGCTCCAGGTGCGGCTCTTCCAGAAGCAGAACGTCGTCGATCAGCGGGCGCACCACGCCGTAGGTCAGGTCGCCGACCTGCTTGACCGCCACGCCTTCGGCGATGGTCTGGCCGCCGCAATGGGCCGCCACGCCGCGCATGCGGGCGGTGAAGGACGGATACATGGCCGGCTCGCAGCCGATGATGCGGATGTCGGGCTTCAAGGCCTTGGCGGCCGTCGCCACGCCGCTGATCAAGCCGCCGCCGCCGATCGGCACGGGGAGGACTTCCAGGTCGGGCGCGTCTTCCAGCATTTCCAAAGCGATCGTGCCCTGGCCGGCCATGATGTCGTAGTCGTCGAACGGGTGGACGAAGGTCAGGCCCTGCTCGTCGCGAAGCTTTCGGGCGTGGGCGTTGGCGTCGTCATAGGTCTCGCCCTCGATGACCACGGTCGCGCCGAAGTCGCGGGTGTGCTGCACCTTCACGAAGGGCGTGGTCTTGGGCATGACGATGGTGACCGGCACGCCCAGCCGCGCGCCGTGATAGGCCAGGCCCTGGGCGTGGTTGCCGGCGCTGGCGGCGATGACCCCGCGCTGCTTCTCGGTCTCCGAAAGAAGCATCAGCTTGTTCAGCGCGCCGCGCTCCTTGTAGGCGGCGGTGAACTGCAGATTCTCGAACTTCACCCACACCTCGGCGCCGGTGATCTTCGACAGGGTCTTGGAGTGGCGGCACGGCGTGCGCTCGATCTGGCCTTGGAGACGGCCGGCGGCGGCCTGGATAGCGGCGAGGTCGAGGGTCATGTCGTCCACTTCTGTCGCGGCGAGAAAGCGCCGTTGCCGCGCCTCTAGCACGGCAAGGCTCTCGGTTCACGTCCCTTAGGGCGCTTCGTGCAGCAGCTTTTCTATCGCCGCCCAGGCTTCCGGCTCGGTCAGCATCGGTGCGTGACCGACGCCGGGGACCTCGGCATAGGCCATGGCGGGCGCGGCGGCGCGCATGCGCTGGGCGATATCCGGGTCTATCAGGTCCGAGATCGCGCCGCGCACCAGCAGCAGCGGCCGATCCTTCGCCAGCGCCCGGAACAGCGGATACATGTCCGGCGGCGCCAAGGCCTGGCCGCCCTCGGCCTGGGTCTTGGCGGCGGCCTCTGCGGCGGCCTTGATCGGAGCGGAGATGTCGGGATCATAGGCCAGCACGAAGCCGTCGCCCTCCTGGTCGAACAGGCGCCGGGCGAAGGCGTCCCAATCCTGCGCGCCATAGGCGGGGAAAGCCGCTTCGTTGATCGCCTTGGCGTAGGCGACGGCCGCGTCCCAGGTCTCGAACTGGCTGGCAAGGCCGGTATAGCCGGCGATGCGGGCCAGCCCCACCGGCGACAGCTCGGGGCCGACGTCGTTCAGCACCGCCGCACCGATGGCCTCGGGCTGCAGCGAGGTCAGCACCATGGTGATCAGGCCGCCCATGCTGGTGCCGACGAACACCGCCCGCGCGATCCCGGCCGCCGCCAGCAGGGCGACGACATCCGCCGCATAGGTTCCGGGATGATAGTTCATCGGGTTGGGATCGCGCGCCGACAGACCCCGGCCCCGGACATCAACCGCCAGCACCCGACGGCCCAGGGCGGCGATCCGAGGCGCCAGGTCCTCGAAGTCGCGAGCGTTGCGCGTCAGCCCGTGGATGCAGATCACCGGCAGTCCGCGCGCCTCACCGATCGGCGCATAGTCGCGCGCATGTAGCGGCAGGCCGTCATGGGCGGTCCAGAAGAAGTCGGTGAAGCTCATTATAAACTCCGATTTCCCCGGCGAACGCCGGGGCTCAGATCGAACCCATCAGGCTTTGTGGGTCGTATCGGGGCTGCTGGCGCGAAAGCCATGAAAGCTAAGCGTGAATCTGGGCCCCGGCATTCGCCGGGGAGGTCGGACTACTATGAGGCGTACTCGAACGGCGAGTCGATCTCGCTCAGCAACGGCGCGGCGTTGTCGCGATCGTTGGCGGTGATGTCGGCGACCGGGATTGGCCAGTCGATCCCGATGGCCGGGTCGTTCCAGCGCACGCCGCCCTCGGCCTGGGGCGCGTAGTAGTCGGTGACCTTGTAGAGCACCTCGCAGGCGTCGGTCAGGGTGACGTAGCCATGGGCGAAGCCCTTGGGCACGAGCAGTTGCTGACGGTTCTCGGCCGATAGTTCAGCCCCCACCCAGCGGCCAAAGGTCGGCGAGCCTTTGCGGATGTCGACCGCCACATCGAAGATCGCGCCCACCACGCAGCGCAGCAGCTTGTCCTGGGCGTGGGGCGGCCTTTGATAGTGCAATCCCCGCTGGATGCCGCGCGTTGTCGAGCGGACGTGATTGTCCTGAACGAACGTCGCCTTGAACCCCGCCTCCTCCAGCGCCGATTGGCGGAACGTCTCGGAAAACCAGCCGCGCTCATCGCCATGGCGCGCGGGCGTGATAAGCAGCACTTCGGGGATCGCCAGCGGCGTGATCTTCATGACGCAATACTTTGCTCTGGAATTTGCTGACCACCGATGCCGTCTGACACGTCCGAACACAAGACCGGCCCGGCGGTAACCGTCGTCATCGTCTCCTACCAGAGCGGCCCGACGCTGGAGGCGTGCCTGGACAGGCTCGCGGCCCAGACCTTTCGCGACTTCGAGACGATCCTGATCGACAACGCCTCGACCGACGGCGCGCCCCAGGCGGCGGCCAAGGCGCATCCGTGGGTCGATTTCATCGAGGCGGGCGCCAACCTCGGCTTCGCCGCCGGCAACAATCTGGCGGCCCGGCGCGCCAAGGGCCAGTGGCTGGTGCTGCTCAATCCCGACGCCTACGCCGAACCCGACTGGCTGGAAGAGCTGATGGCGGGCGCGGCGCGCCATCCGACCGTCAAAAGCTTCGCCTCTCTTCAGCTGTCCGCCGACCGCCCCGGCCTGCTGGACGGCGCGGGCGACAACGTCACCAGCGCGGGCATCCCCTTTCGAGGCGGCTATGGCCGCAAACCGCCAGCGGTCCTACCCGAGGGCGAGGTGTTCTCGGCCTGCGGCGCGGCGATGCTGATCGACCGGGAACTGTTCCTGGCGGTCGGGGGCTTTGACGAGCGCTACTTCTGCTACTGCGAGGACGTCGATCTCGGCTATCGCCTGCGGCTCTATGGCGAACCCACCCTGCTCTTGCCCAAGGCCAAGGTCGCCCATGTGGGCTCAGCCAGCACCGGGGTAAGATCGGACTTCTCGATCTTCCACGGTTCGCGCAACCGGGTGTGGACCTTCCTGAAGAATACGCCCGGCTGGCTTTTCCCCGTTACGCTGCCCCTGCATGTCGCGGTGACGGCGGGTCTTCTGCTGCTGCATTGGCGGCGGGGCGATGTCGCCCCGACCATCCGGGGCATCCGCGCGGCCCTGAAGCGCGAGGACCTGGACCAGGTGATGGCCGATCGCCGGACGATCCAGGCCAAACGCAGGGTTTCGCCGGGCGCGATCCTGCGGGTTATGGCCATCGATCCGGCGGCGTTCGTCGGTCGCCGGTTTGTGATCAGGAAATGGAGAGGCGCCTAACTTTCCCCGACTTTCCCGGCGAATGCCGGGATCCAGATCTCGAAGCGCTTGGGCTGACGGGATTGACGCTGAGCTCATAGCTTTCACCCCAGCGCTCTTCCATCTGGGCCCCGCATTCGCCGGGGAAACGGCGTTAGGTTGTCAGGTCCTCGATCAGCCGGCGCATGAAGGCTGCGCCACGCTGCATCTGGCTGACTTCGACATATTCGTCGGGTTGGTGGGCCTGGTCGATCGAGCCGGGACCGCAGATCACGGTCGAGAAGCCCGCGCCCTGGAACTGTCCGGCCTCGGCGGCGTAGGGCACGACGCGCGCGGGGCCATTATCGCCGGCCAGCTTGCGGGCGAAGGCCTCGGCGACGCCGTCCTCTTCGGGCGCGAAAGCAGGGGTCAGCGAGCGGCGTTCGACCTTGACCCCGCCCTCGGGAGCCTTGGCCTTGATTTCCGCGTCCAGGGCCGAGGTCATGGCGAAGAAGTCCGACAGCAAGGCGACAGGGTCCATGCCGGCCGGTGTGCGCAGGTCGAAGATGAACACGCATTCGCGCGCCAGGATGTTGACCGCTGTCCCGCCGTTCACCTGGCCGATGGTCAGGGTCGCGCCCTTCGGCGTGAATGGCGAGTTGGGATCAGCCTCCCGCTCCAGCCTTTCCGACAGCGTGACCAGCATCGCCATCAGCTTGATCGCCATCATGTTCGCCGACACCCCGAGATGGGTCAGGCTGGAGTGAGCCTCGCGGCCGGTCACCGTGACCTTGAAGCTGGCGATGCCCTTGTGGGCGCGCACCGCCACCATGTCGGTAGGCTCGCCGACCACCACCAAAGCTGGGCGGGGAACCTCGCGGGCGATGACGTCGATCATGTCAGGCGCGCCCAGGCACCCAACCTCCTCGTCATAGGAGAACGCCAGGTGGACGGGCTTGCGAAGGTTCGCTGCGGCCAGGTCCGGGGCGGCGGCCAGCGCCAGGGCCAGGAAACCTTTCATGTCGCAGGTCCCGCGCCCGTACAGGCGGCCGTCGCGCTCGGTCAGCGTCCAGGGATCGGTGGACCAGGGCTGGCCGTCGACCGGGACCACGTCTGTATGGCCCGACAGCAGGACCCCGCCCTCCACGGCCGGTCCGATCATCGCCATCAGGTTCGACTTCGTTCCCTCCGCATTCGGCACGCGCCGGGTCGGGACGTTCAGGTCGGCCAAGTACCGTTCGACCCACTGGATCAGCTCGAGGTTCGAGCGCCGTGAGGTGGTGTCGAACGCCACCAGCTTGGCCAGGATGTCGATGGCGCGGGCGGACAGCGCTTCGGAGGAGGAAACCATGGCGCGAGCCTAGACCCTTTCGCGCGGGCTCGGCCACCCCGGAACCCCACAAGCGGCGCGCATGGCAAGGTCATGCCTCTTGAATGGTCCGCCAAGCCGTGTCTCAGGGGATTTCGTGCGCGCGCGGCGCGATGAAGCGCTTTTCTTCGCGCGCCGGCTTCTCTAGAGGGAGCGGACCATGATCCTGACCCTTTCCTGCCCCGACCAGCGCGGCATTGTCGCCAAGGTCTCCGCCTTCCTGTTCGAGCGCGGCTGCAACATTCTCGACGCCCAGCAGTTCGACGACCAGGAGACCGGTCAGTTCTTCATGCGGGTGGTCTTCGACGCCGATGGCGCGGACCGCGAGGCGCTTCGCGGCGACTTCGGCGCGCTCGCCGACGGCTTCAAGATGAAGTGGACGCTGCGGAACCGCGCCGACCGCTATCGCGTGCTGCTGCTGGCCAGCAAGTTCGACCACTGCTTGGCGGATCTCGTCTATCGCTGGCGCATCGGCGAACTGCCGATGGATATCACCGGCGTCGTGTCCAACCATCCGGCCGAAACCTACGCCCATATCGACCTGTCGGACCTGCCCTTCCATCACCTGCCGGTGACCAAGGAGACCAAGTTCGAGCAGGAAGCCGAGCTGTGGAAGCTGATCCAGGAAACCAAGACCGACATCGTGGTGCTCGCCCGCTACATGCAGGTGCTGTCTGATGGTCTCTCGGCCAAGCTGCAGGGCCGTTGCATCAACATCCACCACTCGTTCCTGCCGGGCTTCAAGGGCGCCAAGCCGTACCACCAGGCCCACGCGCGCGGCGTGAAGCTGATCGGCGCCTCGGCCCACTATGTGACCGGCGACCTCGACGAAGGCCCGATCATCGAGCAGGACGTCGAGCGCATCAGCCACCGCGACACGCCTGAGGACCTGGTTCGCAAGGGCCGCGACATCGAGCGCCGCGTCCTGGCCCGGGCCCTGCGCTACCGTCTTGAAGACCGGGTGCTGCTGAACGGCCGCAAGACGGTGGTGTTCACCGATTAGGCGGGCGGAGTTGCGCGTACACTAAAAACTGGATACGGGGCGTGCTCTTTGAAGAGGCAAGAGCCGTCCAGCGCATGGCAGAGCAACATCTTCGCGTGATGGTGACCGGCGGGTCGGGCTTCATCGGCTCGGCGGTGTGCCGTCATCTGGCTGGCCAGAACAATGTCGCGATCCTCAACTATGACAAGCTGACCTACGCCGCCTCGCAGGCCAGCCTGGCCATGCTTGAAGGAAAGGCCGACTACCAGTTCGTACAGGGTGACGTGGCCGACGCGGGCTCTGTCGCTGACACGATCCGAGCCTTCCAGCCGAACGTCGTGATGCACTTGGCCGCCGAGAGCCACGTCGATCGCTCGATCACCGGCCCGGGCGACTTCATCCAGACCAACATTGTCGGCACCTATGTGATGCTGCAGGTCGCCCTGGAGCACTGGCGGGGTTTGGACGGCGAGGACAAGGACCGCTTCCGCTTCCATCACATCTCGACCGATGAGGTGTTCGGCAGCCTGGGCGCCGAGGGCCTGTTCAGCGAGGCCACGCCCTATGATCCGCGCTCGCCCTATTCGGCGTCGAAGGCCTCGTCCGACCATCTGGCGCGGGCCTGGCATCACACCTACGGCCTCCCGGTCGTGGTCTCCAACTGCTCGAACAACTACGGGCCCTATCACTTCCCCGAGAAGCTGATCCCGCTGGTCACGCTGAACGCTCTGGAAGGCAAGCCGCTGCCGGTCTACGGCAAGGGTGACAATGTTCGCGACTGGCTGCACGTCGAGGACCACGCCCGCGCCCTGCACCTGATCGCCACCCGAGGCGTCCCGGGTGAGAGCTACAACGTCGGCGGCCGCAACGAGCGCACGAACCTGCAGGTGGTCGAGGCCATATGCGACATCCTCGACGAGCTGCGGCCGATCCCGGGCCAGAGCCGTCGTGACCTGATCACCTTCGTCGCCGACCGTCCGGGCCACGACGCCCGCTACGCCATCGATGCGACCAAGCTGGAGACCGAGTTGGGCTGGACGGCGCAGGAGACGTTTGACACCGGCTTGCGCAAGACCATCCAGTGGTACCTCGACAACGAGGCCTGGTGGGGGCCGCTGCGCGCGCGCTATGCGGGCCAGCGCCTGGGTCTATCGAAGTAGGTACGACCACGTCGTGCTGGAAAAGCCGCGCGCGCTCGGTGACAGTCCAACCTCGTCATAAGCGCGCTGCGGGAGGCCGTGTGTCCAAGAAGTTCGTGCTCGCCGCCGTCGCGGCGTTGCTGCTCTGCGCGGAGGCCGGGCCGACAACCGCCGCCCCCGCCGGCGCCGCCGAGGCCCTGACGAGCGTCAAGATCGACAAGGCGCGGATCGATACGGCGCTGAAGGCGATGGTCGACAGCGGTCGGGCCGTCGGGGTTTCGGCTTTGGTCTGGCAAGACGGCGAGGAGCGCTATTTCGGCGTCGCCGGCATGGCCGACCGCGAGGCGGGCAGGCCCATGGGCCGCGACACCCTGGTCCAGATCTTCTCGATGACCAAGCCGGTGACGGGCGTGGCCCTGATGCAGCTGTGGGAGCAGGGCAAGTTCGGCCTGGACGATCCTCTGGCGCGCTATCTGCCGGAGTTCGCCGACATGAAGGTGTCGGACGCCAAGGGCGGGGTGCGGTCCGCGGTCCGGCCGATCCTGGTCCGCGACATCCTGCGCCACACGGCGGGCTTCTCCTATGGCTGGGGCGACAGTCCGGCCGACGCGGCGTTCCGGTCGGCGGATCCGCTGAACCTGAAGAACGACCTTGCCGAGTTTGGCCGGCGCATCGCGACCGCGCCGCTGCTCTACGATCCCGGCGAGCAATGGAGCTATAGCGCAGCGGTCGATGTCCAGGCCCTCCTGGTGGAGAAGCTCTCCGGGCAGCCCTTCGAGACCTATGTGCGAGCGCATATCCTGGATCCTCTCGGCATGAAAGAGACAGCCTGGACCCAGCCGGAGAGCGCCTTCGCCCGACTGGCGGCGACCTACAACAAGGGGGCGGACGGAAAGCTGGCGCGCCAGGCCGACGCCGAGACGCGGGCGATGAACTTCGATGCCAGTCGCCGCCTGACGATGGGCGGGGCCGGGCTGGTCGCGCCGATCGACGATTACGCCCGCTTTTCGCGCATGCTGCTGAACGGCGGCGCGCTGGAGGGGGTGAGGATCCTGAAGCCCTCGACGGTACGTTTGATGGCGACCGATCACCTGGACGCGCGCGTCACCGCGCGGAGCTGGCTTCCCAGCAAGGGCACGGTCGGCTTCGGCTTCGACTTCGCCGTCCGCAAGAGCCCGCCCCAGACGCCCGAGGAAAATCGCGGCGCGGTCGGCGAGTTCTTCTGGGACGGCCGCGAGACCACGCTTTTCTGGGTCGATCCGGTCAACCGGCTGACGGCCGTGTTCTTCGTCCAGACCTATCCGTTCGACATGACCTTGCACCGCGACTTCCGTGCGGCGGTCTATGGCCCCGGCTATCTGGGACCAAAAGGCGACTAGGGCAGGGGCTGAGCGGCCAGGGCGGCGGTCTTCGCGGCGCAGCCCCGCAGGGTCTCGCCGTCGATCCAGACCTCGGCGGCGTAGCCGTAGCGGCGATCCGACATGCCGTCCGAGCAATCGCCGGGCGTCAGGCGCAGCACCAGCCGCCGCTCTTCGGCGGTGGCGTCCCAGACCCCCTGTTCGCCGTCCGCGCGGACGCCGGGATTGGCTGTGGCGACGTCGGCTTGGTCGGGGCGTGACAACGTGAGGCTCTCGGCGCGGACCTTCACCGACCAGAACGGTTCGGTCCCCACCGCGTCGAAGTCGCCGGAGTAGTCCGGACCCACCGTGACCGGCGCGTCGGCCGGCGGCGGAGCCTCCTCGGAGGCGCCCATCGGAGCGCCGCAGGCGGCGAGCGTCAGGGCGACGGCGACAATCCCGGTCGTACAATGCAATGCAACGCTATGCTTCATGGTGCGGCTCACGCTAGAATCGTCGCGATGACAAAGAGTTCCTCCCCCACATTCTACGAGTTTTTCGCAGGCGGAGGCATGGCTAGATTGGGCCTTGGAACCAAATGGTCGTGCGTATTCGCCAACGACTTCGATCCCGTTAAGGCAAGCGCATATCGAGCCAACTTTGCAGACGCGGACAAGCATTTCCACGAAGGTGATGTTTGGAAGATTGGGGCGGATCGTCTGCCCGGCACTGCTGATCTGGCCTGGGCGTCTAGTCCCTGCCAAGACTTTAGTTTGGCGGGTAATCGAGCTGGGTTGAAGGGGGGGCGTTCATCGGCGTTTTTTGGCTTCTGGAGGCTCATTAAGTCTCTTAACGCCGAAGGCCGAGCGCCGAGAACCGTTGTTGTTGAAAACGTAGTGGGCTTACTAACCTCCCATGGGGGGAAAGACTTCGAAGCGCTTTGCCAGGCTTTCTTCGACGAAGGGTACCGCGTTGGTGCATTTGAGATCGATGCGGCACGCTTTGTCCCGCAGTCTAGGCCCAGAGTTTTCGTAGTGGCAACACGGGAGAATGTACCCGCGAGTTTAGCTCGTATAGAGCCAAAAGCCCCATTTCACAGTCGACGAGTAATACAGGCGAAGCTTGCGCTACCAAAATATCTACAAGAACGGTGGGTTTGGTGGGATATGAACTATCCGCCGCCGGGTAACCAGAGCGTAGAGTCGATAATTGAGCCTGACGAATCTGTCAGATGGTTCTCAGAAGAGAAGTCAAAATCTATATTGAATCTATTCAATGAAAAGAATTCAGAGAAGATAGATATAGCGATCTCTCGTGGTGGAAGAGCGGTAGGTACTATATTCCGTCGAATGCGTGTTGAGGGCGGTAAAAAGATTCAGAGGGCTGAGATTCGATTTGATGGCGTGGCAGGTTGTCTGCGCACGCCCCGAGGGGGGTCGTCGCAGCAATTTGTTGCCGTAGTGGAAGGCGGGGGCGTCAAGATTAGAGCCCTGACGCCCCGAGAGGCTGCTCGACTAATGGGGTTGGGGGAGCACTACTTGCTGCCGGCTACGCGAACTGCGGCGCTAAGCATTACTGGCGATGGCGTTGTTGTGGACGTTGTTCAGTTTCTCGCGGAGAATGTGCTCGATAAGTTGATCAACTTGAAGGGTGATGGCGTCGATGAGCCAGCAGACCGAGGGGATTTGGCGCTCGCTCGATAGGACGGAGGTTGCGCTTATCAAGCGCATGAAAATGAATGGCCTACCGCGCGACTTTATCATGTCGTTTTTCGTTCGGCCTGGGCGGAAGATTTCTGCTGCCGCGCCCAATGAGATTATCAAGAAATTCCCTGACATATCTCCCGCCTCTAATGAAGAGGTGGCTCAATTTATTGAAAGACGAATAAGAGAGACCAGCAATAGCGATAGAAATCATGGCTTTAACCCGGTTAGCTCGCTCAGGGTGCATGAGATATTAGATCTCACTAGCGATGGACAGTCCGCTCTGCCTGGCTTCGAAAGCCACTTCGCAGAGTTCAAGCGCGAAATACCAGCGGAAAAGGCCGGAAAAGCAAAGATTGCTAGATCTATGGCATCATTCGCTAACAATAACGGTGGATATTTATTCTTCGGAATTTGTGATGATGGACATATTATCGGCATTGATGATAGTCAGAATGTTGAAAGATTTTGGAATGATATATCAGATGTCGTAACGCGAAATTTCTCGCCATTCTTTCCGTGGGAGCGAAGCGTTGTAGAAATATCTGGAAAGATGATAGCGGTAATTTACGTTTTCGCATCAGACGCAAAGCCGATATATTCGAGCTCGAATTTTACAAAACACATAGAAGAGGGCTCTATATATTTTAGATATAATCGCAGTAGCGAGAAGATAAAGGCTGGCGATCTATTTAATATTCTTCAGAAAAGAGATCAGCGGGTCGCCGCCTCTGCGCTCGCCGAGGGTGCTGCCGTGACTCAAACAAGCGCTTAATAGCGCTTATTGATAGCAAAACTGCAAGCCTCGCTGCGGAATGACCCCCTGACAGCGGCCTGAGGCGGGTCTAGGGTGCCGCCCTCCCGCAACAGGCCCCAGGGTGTTCCGATGGACGACGCTTCCTCCCTCTATGACGCCGCCCGCTTCAAGCGCGCCGGTCGCGGCAAGATCTATGACTCGATCATCGACACGATCGGCGACACGCCGCTGGTGCGCCTGCCGCGCCTGACGGTCGAGCTGAACCCCAAGGCCGAGGTGCTGGCCAAGCTGGAGTTCTTCAATCCGATCGCCTCGGTGAAGGACCGGATCGGCGTCTCGATGATCGAATCGCTGGAGGCCCAGGGCGTGCTGAAGCCGGGCTCGACGATCGTCGAGCCGACCTCGGGCAACACCGGCATCGCCCTGGCCTTCGTCGCGGCCGCCAAGGGTTACAAGCTGACCCTGGTCATGCCTGAGAGCATGTCCATCGAGCGTCGCAAGATGCTGTTGCTGCTCGGGGCCAAGCTGGAACTGACCCCGGCGGAGAAGGGCATGCGCGGCGCCGTCGCCCGCGCCCAGGAGCTGATCGATGCGACGCCGGGCGCGGTCATGCCGCAGCAGTTCGAAAACGGCGCGAACCCGTTGATCCACCGGGTCTCGACCGCCGAGGAAATCTGGAACGACACCGCCGGCGCCGTGGATGCTGTGGTTTCGGGCGTCGGCACGGGCGGCACGATCACTGGCGTGGGGCAGGTGCTCAAGGCGCGCAAGCCGTCTCTGAAGATGGTGGCCGTCGAGCCCGAAGCCTCGCCCGTGCTGTCGGGCGGCGCGCCGGGTCCGCACAAGATCCAGGGGATCGGCGCCGGCTTCGTTCCGGGCGTGCTGGATCGCGGCGTGATCGACGACATCGTCCAGGTCAGCAACGACGACGCCTTCGCCATGGCCCGCCGTGCGGCGGCGACCGAGGGCCTGCCGGTCGGCATCAGCTCCGGCGCGGCGCTGACGGCGGCCTTCGATCTGGCCCTTCGCGACGACTACAAGGGCAAGACCATCGTGGTGATCATCCCGAGCTTCGCCGAACGTTACCTGTCGACCGCCCTGTTCGACGGGCTCTAGCCCCGGGGGCGGGCGCCTTGACCGACGTCTATGACAAGGCCAAGCGCTCGGCCGTCATGGCGCGGGTGCGGAGTCGGGACACTGGGCCTGAGCTTCGCCTGCGCCGAACGCTGACGGGACTAGGCGTCCGCTACCGCCTGCATCGCAAGGACCTGCCCGGCTCACCCGACATCGTGATGCCCGGGCGGCGGCTGGCGTTCTTTGTCCACGGCTGCTTCTGGCACGGCCATGACTGCCCGCGCGGCGCGCGGGTCCCGAAGGCGAACCGGGACTATTGGTTGGCCAAGGTCGCCCGGAATGTCTCGCGCGACGCGCGGACGCAAACCGAGCTGATGGAGGCGGGCTGGCGGGTCGAAACCGTTTGGGAATGCGACTTCAAGGACGAGGCCGCCCTGGTCGCCCGTCTTCAGGCGCTGCTCGACAAGACTTCCGGTTTCGCGCGCCCTGCGTCGTCCCGCGCCGCCAGCACTTGAGACAGCGCCGAGAACAGTTCGGCCGGGTCGATCGGCTTGGCGACGTGCGCGTTCATTCCGGCCGCCGTGCACGCTTCCCAGTCCTTGGCGGTGGCCGAGGCCGTCACCGCGATAACCGGTGCTTCGCGATTGGGGCCGGCGCTGGCGCGGAGCCGGCGCGTGGTCTCGCGACCGTCCAGGCCCGGCATGTAGACGTCCATCAGAACGGCGTCGAAGACCTCTGATCCGAGCAACTCCAGGGCCTCTTCGCCGGATTCCGCCAAGGTGGCCTCCACGCCGAACGGCTGCAGGATCAGCTCGACGGCCCGGCGGTTCACCACATGGTCGTCGACGACCAGGACTCTGAAGCCGCTGATCGAGGGCCCTGCAGGGCGCAGCGCGGGCGCCTCGGCGGGCTCAAGGAGAACGGACAAGCGGAAGCGGGCGCCCTGGCCGGGTTCGTTGGCCGCCGTCAGGTCGCCGCCCATCAGACGCGCCAGTTCGCGGCTGATCGCCAGGCCGAGGCCCGATCCGCCATGCTGGCGCACCACGGACTCGTCGAGCTGATCGAACGGGGTGAACAGGCGCGTGATCGCCGCTTCGGGAATGCCGGGACCGGTGTCGACCACATCGATGATCAGGCGCACCTGGTCGCCGACGTGCTCGGTTTCCAGCGTGACGGCGACGCCGCCACGGCCCGTGAACTTCGCGGCGTTCGAGAGAAGGTTGTTCAGCACCTGCTTCAGGCGCATCGCGTCGCCGGTCACCCACTGCGGCACGGTCGATGCACCGGAGACGCGAAGCTTAAGGCCCTTGCGCGCCAGTTCTGGCCGCCACAGCCTCAAGGTGTCCGACAGGCTCTGGCGCAGGTTGAAAGGGGATTTCTCCACCGACATGCGGCCGGCTTCGAGGCGCGAGAAGTCGAGAAGATCGTTCAGAAGCGTGCGCATCAAGCCGCCGGCGTCGGTGATCAATTGCGCGTGCATCTTGGAGCTGGGCTCGGGAACCTCGGCGTGCAGGCGCGCCGCGCCAGCGAGGATGGCGCTGATGGGCGTCCGCAGCTCATGACTGATCATCGCCACGAAGGCCGACTTCGCCGCGACAGCTTCCTCGGCCTCGTGCCGACGGCGCTCGGCTTCGGTCTTGGCGTCGGCCTCGGCCTGCAGCGCGGCGCTTAGCGTGCGCGAGGCGACCGCGACCGCCGCGATCAGCAGCAGGGCGCCCAGCCACAAGGCGTGGGCGAGCGGCGCATCAGGGTTCGCCTCGTGGGCGATGACCGGAATGATCAGCAGATAGATGATGTGCGGCGCGGCCGCAGAGATCGTGGCCGAGCGCAGGCTGCCGTTGACGATGACCACGTTCATCAGCGCGCCCGCCAGCAGCATGCCGCCCAGGGTGGGGGCGAAGCGCTCGTGCGACGCGAAAAGCGGAATGGAGAGGAAGCCGAAGATCGCCGAAGTCAGGAAAGGCGCGACGGTGACGGACACCAGACGCCAGCGCTCGTGACCGGAGCGCGGTTGATCGGCCAGCCACGCCGCCAGACGGGTTTCTAACAGCTGGATCGCCGTATACAGGGCCGCCCAGAGCCAGACCCATCGCATGCCGACGAAGACGTCCAGAATCACCGAGATCACCAGGGTGGAGCCGAGGCGCAGGTACATGTTGGCGCGTCGCGAGGCGACGGCCCGAGCCACGTCCTTGTCCACTGTCATCGCGCTCATCAGCGCCTTCCCCCCGAGATCGTCGCGCGACCCCATTTCAACCTAGGCTAGGCGCGAAGGGCTAAGAGGAGATGAAAGCCGCCCGTCGCGTCAATGGGGCGGCCCCGGGACGGGTTTTGGAAGGAAATTGCGCCCTTTTGCCACTGCACGGGCAAGTCTTCGGTCCGAAACGGAACCTGCGGCTACGGCGGCGCGCCGAAGGCTCGCGCGATGTCGGCGGCCTCGACGCCATCCAGCTCCAGGCGCTTGACCCGCGCGGTGTCTCCCGAGACCACGCGAACGGCCGAGCGCGGGATTTTTAGGGCCTTGGCGAGGAAGGCGATGAGGGCCGCGTTGGCCGCGCCCTCCACCGGCGGGCTGCTGACGCGGACCTTCAGATAGGGGCGGCCATCGCCGTCGCAGGCCCAGCCGTCGGCGGCGTCGCGGCCGCCGCGCGGAGTGAGGCGAACGACGAGGCTCAGCGCCAAGTGTCAGCCGACCAGGCCGACCAGCGTCATCCTCAGCGCCGGCAACAGGTAGTTCTGCACGCCCGAAATGATCAGCAGCACGATGATCGGGCTGATATCGACGCCGCCCAACGACGGGATCACGCGCTGGAACGGGCGCAGCACCGGTCCGGTCACGCGATCGAGGAAGTCGAGGATCTGGTACACGGCGTTGTTGCGACGGTTGATGACGTCGAAGGCCACCAGCCAGCTCAGGATCGCCGAGATGACGATCGCCCACCACAGAAGGCTGAGCAGGCCGCCGAGGATGAAGAACACGAAGTTGATGAGGGCGGTCATGAGGGTCCTGTCCTGACTTTTCGCTTCTTGCCGCGCCACGCGCGTGCTGGCAAGCGAAGGAGCCGCTTGACGAGCGCGCTTTGGGGCCGTATCTCCGCCGCTCCTTGGGGCCGTAGCTCAGATGGTAGAGCGCCTCGTTCGCAATGAGGAGGTCAGGGGTTCGATTCCCCTCGGCTCCACCAAGGACCCCCTAACCCGTTTAGTGACGCCGTCCTGGCGGGGCGATTTCAGCGTTTTCTTGCCTTCACGCTTCGACGCCCTGCGACGTCACGTCACAGGGCTTGCGCACGCATGGAGGAGCGGCGCGACGGTGGGTCCATCGCGCCGCGAATCAGGTTTCAGGCGGACGCCGCTTCGGCCACGGCCTCTGCGGTGATGCCAAATTCCTTATAGAGACGCTCGAACGGCGCCGAAGCGCCGAAGCTCTTCATGCCGACGAACTTGCCGTTTTCGCCGATAAAGCGCTCCCAGCCCATGCGCACGCCGGCTTCGACGGCCACGCGAACCGGGGCCTTGCCGATGACGGCGGCCTGGTAGGTGGCGGGCTGCTGGTCGAAGAGCTCCCAGCAGGGGGTGGAGACGACGCGGGTCGGCTTGCCCTGAGCCTGCAGGATGTCGCGCGCGGCGACGGCCACGCCCACCTCGGTGCCCGAGGCGAAGATGGTCACCTGAGCCTCGCCGCCCTCGGCCGCCAGCAGCTCGTAGGCGCCCTTGGCCGACAGGTCGCCGCCCTGGGTGCGCACGTGCGGGGTCTTCTGCCGCGACAAGGTCATCACGGACGGGGTGCGCTGGTGCTGCAGGGCAGCTTTCCAGCACTCGGCGGCCTCGACCGCGTCGGCCGGACGGAAGACCAGGAGGTTGGGGATGGCGCGCAAGCTGGCGACGTGCTCGACCGGCTGGTGGGTGGGGCCGTCCTCGCCCAGACCGATCGAGTCGTGGGTCATCACGTGGACGACGCGGGCCTCCATCAGGGCGCCCAGGCGGATGGCCGCGCGGCTGTAGTCGGCGAAGGCCAGGAAGGTGCCCGAATAGGGGATGATCCCGCCGTGCAGGGCCATGCCGTTCATGGCCGCGGCCATGCCGAACTCACGCACGCCGTAGTGGACGTAGCGGCCCTCGTAGCCGGGGGCGTCGAAGGCGCCCATGCCCTTGACCAGGGTGTTGTTGGAGCCGGTCAGGTCGGCCGAGCCGCCGATCATCTCGGGGATCGCCGGGATCAGATGATCCAGGGCCGAGCCGGAGTGAACGCGGGTGGCGTTGACCGGCTTGGTCTCCAGGGCCTTGGCGATGTGGGCGTCCAGCGCCTCGAAGGCGTTGGCCGGCAGCTCGCCCTTCATGGCGCGGCTGAAGTCGGCGCCCTCGGCCGAGGCGGCCAGCTTGGCCTCCCAGGCCTTGCGGACCTTGGCGCCGCGACGGCCGACGCTCTTCCAGGCCTTGGCGATGTCGTCCGGCACGGTGAAGGGCGCAGCGTCCCAGCCCATGGCCACGCGCGAGGCGGCGATCTCGTTGTCGAACAGGGTGTAGCCGTGGCTGTGGGGGTCGCCTTCCTTGGGGCCCGCGCCCTTGGAGATCAGCGTCTTGCACGCGATCATGCTCGGGCGGTCCTGCTTGGTGGCCCAGCGCAGGGCGGCGGCGATCTTGCCGTGGTCATGGCCGTCGACGACCTTCACCGCCCAGCCGGCGGCCTTGAAGCGGGCGACCTGGTCGCCGGTCTCGGCGATCGTGGCCACACCGTCGATGGTGGTGTTGTTGTCGTCGAACAGCACCGTCAGCTTCTTCAGGCGCAGGCGGCCGGCGATGCTGATGGCCTCGTGGCTGACGCCTTCCATCAGGCAGCCGTCGCCGGCGATCACCCAGGTGCGGTGATCGACGAGATCAGAGCCGTAGCGCGCGGCCAGATGGGCCTCGGCCATGGCCATGCCGACGGCGGTCGCCAGGCCCTGGCCCAGCGGACCCGTGGTGGTCTCGACGCCGGGCGTGTGATGGACTTCCGGGTGGCCGGGGGTCAGCGAACCCCACTGACGGAAGTTCTCGATCTCCTTCATCGTCACGGCCTTGAAGCCGGTCAGATGCAGCAGCGAATAGAGCAGCATCGAGCCGTGGCCGGCCGACAGCACGAAGCGGTCGCGGTCGGCCCAGTCGGGCTTGGACGCATCAAACTTCAGGAACTTGCCCCACAGGACCGTCGCCACGTCGGCCATGCCCATCGGCATGCCCTGGTGTCCGGACTTGGCCTTGTGCACGGCGTCCATGGAAAGGACGCGGATCGCGTCGGCCATCTTGATGGGCGAAACGGGCATGAGGGCTTCCGTCTTTGTATGTTTTGCAGGGCTGCGCGAGGGGCGCACTCGCATGGGAACCCCCGAGGGTCAACCCGCGCGGAGCCGCTTAAGCGGCGCGGAGCCTGTCTCGTGGGCGCTTTGCAACATGGCCCGCAGGGTTTATAGCTGGAATAAGACTTATGCTCAGTTTAAGCATAACCTGAAAGGCTGGTCCCTTGGGTCGTCCGTCGTTCTTCTCGCCCTACCGCCACGGGTTCGTGCGTGTGGCCACCGCCGTACCCAAGGTCAAGCTGGCGGATCCGGCGACCAACGCCCGGAACATCCTGGCTCTAGCGCGTGACGCCCATGACGCCGGTGTGGCGGTCATCGTGTTCCCGGAGCTGGGTCTCACGGGCTACACCATCGATGATCTGTTGCAGCAGGATGTGTTGCTCGACGCCGTCGAGGCCGCGATCGCGACCCTGGCGGAAGAGAGCGCCGATCTTGCCCCGATGATCGTGGTTGGCGGCCCGATCCGCGACGGGGGGCGCCTCTACAATACGGCCATCGCCGTTCAGGGCGGCAAGGTCCTGGGCGTCATTCCCAAGAGTTTCCTGCCCAACTATCGGGAGTTCTATGAGCGGCGCTGGTTCACCCCCGGCGCCGGTGTCTCGGGCAAGACCTTGAATCTGGCCGGCCAGTCGGTCCCCTTTGGGACCGACATCCTGTTTCGCGGCGAGGGCGTGTCGTCCTTCACGGTGGGCGTCGAGATCTGCGAGGATCTCTGGACCCCGACCCCGCCCAGCACGGCCCAGGCCCTGGCCGGGGCCGAGATCCTGCTGAACCTGTCGGCCAGCAACATCACCATCGGCAAGTCCGAAACACGGCGCCTGCTCTGCGCCAGCCAGGCTTCCCGGATGATCGCGGCCTATGTCTATTCGGCGGCCGGGGCGGGAGAGAGCTCGACCGACCTGGCCTGGGACGGCCACGTGGATATCCACGAGATGGGCGCCCTGCTCGCGGAGACCCCGCGCTTTTCGACCGGGCCGACCTGGACCTTCGCCGATGTGGACGTCCAGCGCCTTCGGCAGGAGCGGATGCGCGTCGGCAGCTTCGGCGATGCGATGGCTCTCGCGCCGGCCAAGACGCCGTTTCGGATTGCCTCGTTCACGTTCGCCGCGCCTGTCGGCGATCTGGCGCTGGCCCGGCCGATCGAGCGTTTTCCGTTCACCCCGTCCGATCCCGCCAAGCTGCGCGAAAACTGCTATGAGGCCTACAACATCCAGGTCCAGGGCCTGGCGCGGCGCCTGGAGGCCTCGGGCCTGAAGAAGCTGGTGATCGGCATTTCGGGGGGGCTGGACTCGACCCAGGCCCTGCTCGTGGCCGCCAAGGTCGTGGATCAGCTCGGCCTGCCGCGGACAAATATCCTGGCCTACACCCTGCCGGGTTTCGCGACTTCGGACCGGACCAAGTCGAACGCCTGGGCCCTGATGACAGCGATGGGCGTCACCGCCGCCGAACTCGATATCCGGCCCGCGGCGACCCAGATGCTGAAGGATCTGGATCACCCGTTCGGGCGCGGCGAGCCCGTCTACGATGTGACCTTCGAGAATGTCCAAGCCGGGCTGCGCACTGACTACCTGTTCCGGCTGGCCAACTACAACGCCGCCCTCGTGGTGGGCACCGGGGATCTGTCGGAGCTGGCGCTGGGCTGGTGCACCTACGGCGTCGGCGATCACATGAGCCACTACAATCCCAACTGCGGCGCGCCCAAGACCCTGATCCAACACCTGATCCGCTTTGTGGCTCACTCTGGCGACGTGGACGCCGACGCTGCGGCCCTGCTCGAGGATATCCTGGCGACGGAAATCTCGCCGGAGCTTGTGCCGGGGGAAGAGGTCCAGGCGACCGAGAGTTTCGTGGGTCCCTACGCCCTGCAGGACTTCAATCTCTACTACATGACCCGCTACGGCATGGCGCCGTCCAAGATCGCGTTCCTGGCCTGGAGCGCCTGGCGTGACGCCGATTGCGGCGCCTGGCCCGCGGGCCTGCCCGAAGCCGCGCGCCGCGCTTACGATCTGCCGGAGATCAAGCGCTGGCTGGAGCTGTTCCTGAAGCGGTTCTTCGCCAACCAGTTCAAACGCTCGGCCGTGCCGAACGGGCCGAAGATCTCGTCGGGCGGCGCGCTGTCGCCCCGGGGCGACTGGCGGATGCCCTCGGACGTCACCGCCGACGCCTGGCTGTCCGAGCTGCGCGCGGGCGTGCCCGCCTGAGGAAATCCCCCCTTTGCGGAAAAACCTTCGTTACTGTCGGCTTTGCCTTTAAGCAGGCGGCGCAAGAGCCCTATCAGGGGCGAAGACGGCTGTTTACGAGGACAAGTCTTGGCGGCGATCTATCCGGTGATCCTGTGCGGGGGCTCTGGCACCCGTCTCTGGCCCGCGTCGCGTAGCGACCAGCCCAAGCAATTCCTCAAGCTGGTCGGCGACCGCTCCTCGTTCCAGGAAACCGTCCTGCGCGTGAAGGACATCCCTGGCGTGGCCGAGGTTGTCGTCGTGACCGGCGAGGCGATGGTCGCTTTCGTGGCCGAGCAGACCGCCGAGATCGGCGCCTGGGCCACGATCCTGGTCGAGCCCGAGGCCCGCGACAGCGCGCCGGCCGTGGCCGCCGCCGCCGCCTATGTCCAGGCTCAGGACCCGGCCGGCGTGGTCCTGATGCTGGCCGCCGACCACCACATCGCCCAGCCCGAGATCTTCCAGCAAGCGGCTGTCACCGCCGCCAGGGCGGCCGAGCAGGGCTATATCGTCACGTTCGGGGTGCAGCCGACGGTTCCGGCGACGGGCTTTGGCTACATCCGTCCCGGTGCGCCGCTCCTGGACGGTTCGGTGCGCGAAGTCGCCGCCTTCGTCGAGAAGCCCGACCAGGCCACCGCCGAGCGCTACCTGCTGGAGGGCTATCTCTGGAACAGCGGCAACTTCGCCTTCCAGGCCTCGACCCTGCTGGCCGAGTTCGACGTCTTCGAGCCCACGGTCGCCGCCGCCGCCAGGGGCTGTGTCGCCGGCCTGGCGCTGGAGGCTGGGATCGGCAGGCTCAACCGCGAAGCCTTCGCCCAGGCCAAGAAGATCTCGCTCGACTACGCGATCATGGAACGCACCCAAAAGGCCGCCGTGGCGCCGGCCGCGTTCGCCTGGTCGGATCTGGGGGCCTGGGACGCGATCTGGGAAGCCTCGACGCGCGACGACGACGGCAACGCCTGGGCGGGCGATGTCGAGCTGCACGGATCGTCCAATGTCCTGGTGCGGTCGACCGGACCCTATGTCGGCGTGATCGGCGTCAACGACATCGTCGTGGTGGCCGAGCCTGACGCGGTGCTGGTCTGCCATCGCAAGGACAGCCAGGCGGTCAAGACGCTCGTGGACGGCCTCAAGGCCAAGGGTCGTTCGATCGCCTCGCGTAAGAACGCCGTCTCGAACGGCGCCGAAACGTTGGTCTCGACCGACGGTTTCGACGTCGAACTGCGCCGCTGGTCGGCGGGCGAGACGGTGCTGCTGCCCGTCTCGACGATCCAACTTCTGGAGGGTGTGATCGAGATGGGCGGCGAGGTCTACGCCGCCGGAGCGCTCTTGACGCTGGATGTCGAGGGTCAGGCCCGCGCGATCGGCGCCGCGACCCTGCTGGTCACGCGGCCGCGCTGATCACGCGGTCCATCTCCAGGATCGCGAGGACGATGTGGTAGAAGGAGCTGGCTGGGGCCGGCTCTTCCACGAAGGTCTCGTCGGCCAGGTACTTGTCGCGCCAAAGGCCCGGAACCGGCGTGCGCAGATAGGCCAAGAGGCCGACCGCGGCGGATACGGCCATCTCCCAATACTTGGCGTCGCCGGTGGTCTCCGCGGCGAGCACCGCCGCCTTGATCCGTTCGGTCTGAGGCCAGAGACGCGCGGCGGCGTCGTGGACGGAATAGTCGTCCAGCAAGGCGTTGATCGCGACGCCCCGGGCGAAATCGGTTCCCAGCTTCTCGGCGTCGTCGATCATTTTCAGGGCGGCGGCCGTCGCGTCGGGGCGACCGGCCAGCTTGCCCCATCGCAAGAGCAGCCAGCCCCATTCGAACTGATGCCCCGGCTCGCAGATGCGGCCCTCGACGCCCGGCGCCGGGTTCCAGTCGAGGTCGAAGAACTCGCGGACCATGCCCGTCTCGGCGTGGATGAATCTGGCCAGGGCCAGTTCGGCGATCTCGTCGGCCAGGGCGAGCCACGCCGGGTCCGCGTCGATTTCGTTCCACGCCAGCATCGCCTCGAACAGGTGCATGTGCGGGTTCGATTGTAACGGCGCGGTGGGCGGGTTCGCCTGGTGGAAGCCCGCGACCGGATGCTTGCGCTCGGCGATCAGGCGTTCGCGCACCACAAGGGCGAGGCTACGAACGTCTTCCGCGCGCTCCGGCAGCGCCTTGGCCACCGCCGCCAGGGCGAAGATCGCGAAGGCCTGGTCGTAGAGGTCGGCGGTGTCGTCCAGGGCTTCGCCGCTGGGGCCCACCAGGGTGCGGAACTGGCCGTCGGCGCGGCGATAGGCCGACAGGAAGAAGTCCAGCCCGTGTTGCACGGCGGCGCGCCAGGGGCCCCGCCAGCCCAGCTCGCCCGCGATGGCGTAGGCATAGATCTGGCGCGGAAGAACCCGCCCGCGTCGAGGTCCGTCAACGGCGCGGCCCTCAAGGTCGATCTTCTCGAAGAAGCCGCCCTTCGAGCGGTCCGCGCCGATCTCCCACCAGATCGGATAGGCGGTCTCGGCCGCCCAGGTCTTCAGGCGATCGCGAAGGCGGGCGGCGTCGGCGAAGGCGTCGGTCATCGGGAGCTCCATCGGCGTTTCCTTCTAGGGAGGTTGCGGCCCAAGGCCAAGACGGCGACTTGGCGACCGCTCGCCGGCCGGTTAGTGCTCCGCCATGACCCGTCAGACCATTCTTCCGCCGCTCAAGGCCGTGTTCCTCGATCGCGACGGCGTGCTCAACGTCGATCACGGCTACGTGCACGATCCGGCGCGGCTGGACTGGATCGAGGGCGCCCGCGAGGCGGTCGCGGCGATGACGCGAGCGGGACTGACCGTGCTGGTGGTCACCAATCAGTCCGGGATCGGCCGCGGCTATTTCGACGAGGCGGCGCTGGAACGCTTCCATGCGGCCATGCAGGCGCAGCTGGCCGATGTGGGCGGGCGGATCGACGCCTTCTACTACTGCCCTTTTCACGAGACAGCGGTGGTCGAGGCCTATCGGGTCGCCAACCATCCGGACCGCAAGCCCAATCCCGGCATGATCCTGCGCGGCCTGGCCGACTGGGGACTGTCGGCCGAGGCGGCCGTGATCATCGGCGACCGCGACATCGACGTCGAGGCCGGGCGGCGCGCGGGCGTGCCGGGCTATCTGTTCGAAGGCGGCAGCCTGCGAGACTTCGTAGCCTCCGTGCTGGGTGATCGCGTTCCGGCGCTGAGATGAGGATTCTACAGTTCGGCCAGACGGGTCAGGTCGCCACCGCGATGCGGGTCGCGGCGCAGGGGCGGGCGGCGCTGACCGCCTTGTCGCGCACCGATTGCGACGTTGCCGATCCCGAGCGCGTCCGCGCCGCGATCCTGGCCGCAGACTGCGATCTTGTGATCAACACCGCCGCCTTCACCCAGGTCGATCCCGCCGAGGCTGCGCCCGACTCGGCCTTCGCCGTCAACGCGCAGGCCCCCGGCGTCATGGCCGCCGCCTGCGCCGAGCGGGGGCTGCCGTTCGTGCATCTGTCGACCGACGCGGTGTTCAACGGCCGGACCGATCGTCCCTATGTCGAGACCAATCGCCCCGAGCCGATCAATGTCTATGGCCGCTCCAAGCTGGCCGGCGAGCAGGCGGTTCTGGCCCACCCTCGCGCCGTCGTGCTGCGCATCTCCTGGGTCTTTTCGCGTTACGGCCGCAACTATGTCAGCTTCATGCTGAAGCTGGCGCGCGAGCGGGACGTCCTGAAGGTGGTGGCTGACCAGTTCGGTTCGCCCACCGACGGCGAGGCCTTGGCGGACTTTCTGATCGGCGCCGCGCCGCGCTGGACCCAGGCGTCTGTGGACGATCCCGCGTTTGGCCTGTTCCATTTCGCCAACGCCGGCGAGACCAGCCGCTTCGACTTCGCCAAGGCCGCGATCGATCGGGATCCGCTGGCGAAGGCCAGGCTTGAGGCGACCACCCAGGCGGCGTTCGCCGAGCCCGCGCCCCGTCCGCCCCGCTCGCCGCTCGACACGGCCAAGCTGCGGGCCGTGTTCGATTTCACGCCCGAACCTTGGCGCCCGGCGGTCGAGCGCACGGCGGATCGGCTGGTCGCGGCGGGGCTCCCCGGCTAATCGCTGGCGCGCGCGGCCCGCCCGCGATAAACCGGCCGCCAACGCCCCCCTACAATACAGCGCAAGAGACCCATGCAGATCTTCCTCGACAGCACCGACACCAAGGTCATCGCGGACCTCGCCTCGACCGGCCTGATCGACGGCGTGACCACCAACCCGACCCTGATCGCCAAGTCGGGCCGCCCGATGCTGGAGGTGATCGCCGAGATCTGCGACATCGTCCCGGGTCCGATCAGCGCTGAAGTGGCGGCCACCACGGCCGACGCGATGATCGCCGAAGGTCAGAAGCTGGCCAAGATCGCTCCGAACGTCGTGGTCAAGATCCCGCTGACCCGTGACGGCCTGATCGCCTGCGCCGCCTTCGCCGACGAGGAGATCAAAACCAACGTCACCCTGTGCTTTTCGCCGACCCAGGCCTTGCTCGCCGCCAAGGCGGGCGCGACCTACATCTCGCCGTTCATCGGCCGCCTGGACGACTATGGCTTTGACGGCATGGACCTGATCCGCGACATCCGTGCGATCTATGACAACTACGGCTACGAGACCGAAATCCTGGCGGCCTCGGTGCGCAACGCCGGCCACGTCAAGGAAGCCGCGATCGTCGGCGCCGACGTCGTGACGATCCCGCCCGCGGTGTTCAGCGATCTCTACAAGCACCCGCTGACCGACAAGGGCCTGGAGCAGTTCCTGAAGGACTGGGCCTCGACCGGTCAGTCGATCCTCTAGGTCTCGCCGACGGACCTTTGGCAGCCTAAGCGAGGATCGCCTCGCGCTATTGCGGCTTGTCGGCCGGCGCCTTGGACTTGACGCCGGCCTTGCGGCTCCGGCGCGGCTTGATCAGGGCCAGCAGATGGTGATGCTCGCCTTCGCCCGGCATGGTGGGCGAGGGGTCGATGGCCTTGGATGGCCGCGGCGGCGGCAGGTCGGTCCGCATCGGGTCCTCGGCGAGCAGATGCGCCGACAGCATCAGGTCGGTCTTGACCGGACCGAAATCGGCAGCCGCCGTCCACACCCGGATCGCCGCCTGGGCGAAGGCTTCTGAAAGGTCGGTGACCTCGATCATCGGCGCGGGGTCCTGGCGGATGCGGGCGTCGTTTTCGGCCCGCTCGCGCAGACGCTTGAGCACCGCCACCAGGTCGGTTTTCAGAGGCACCTTGAACAGCACGTCCACCCGTCGATGACGGTGATTGGAGTAGTTCAGGATGACATCGCCGAACACCTTGCTGTTGGGAATCATCACCTTGACGTTGTCGGGCGTGGCGATCTCGGTGAACAGCAGGTCGAGCGACTTGACCGTGCCCTGACGCGTCGCGGTCTCGATGACATCGCCGACACGGTAGGGACGAAACAGCAGGATCATCACGCCGGCCGCGACATTCGACAGCGCGCCTTGCAGTGCGAGGCCGATGGCCAGCGACGCCGCGCCTAGGACCGCGATGATCGAGGTCGCCTGCACGCCAAGCTGCTGCAGCACGGCCACGAGCCCGACGGCCACGATGGCGTAGCGGGCGAGGGAGGCGGCGAAGCTCTCGAGGGTCGGATCGGGGTTGGTGCGATGCACGCGGGTCAGGGTGCGGCGCATGAAGCGCGCCGCCCAGCCGGCGGCCCAGAAGGTGACCGCCAGGATCAGGGCTGCGACCACCAGGTTCACGGCCAGCTTGCCCAGCCAGTCGAGGAAATGTCCGAGCATGGTCTCGTCGGCCTTCACATTGGCCAGGGAGGGCAACGGCGTATCGGCCGGCAGGATGCTGGGCTTTGTCTTCATGGCGTTCTCGATAGGCGCCCCCGCGCGTCAAGGCAACGAGGCGAAGCTTCCGATGGTTCCGCTTGCCCTCAGCGGGAAACAGTCGGTTACATCAATTGGCTCGAAATCCGCTCCGAGCCTGACTAAGAGCGCCGCCCATGAGCATGCCCTTCATCGACCTCGGCGCGCAGCAGCGCCGGATCCGCGACAAGATCGACGCGGCCATCGCCAAGGTGCTGGATAGCGGCGCCTACGTCATGGGCCCGCAGGTGCGCGAGTTCGAGGCCCAGTTGGCCGCGTTCGGCCAGGCCAAGCTTGCCCTGTCGTGCGCCAACGGCACCGACGCCATCGCCCTGCCGCTGATGGCGTGGGGCGTTGGTAAGGGCGACGCGGTGTTCTGTCCGTCCTTCACCTTCGCCGCGACGCCCGAGGTCGTGCCGTGGGTCGACGCGACGCCGGTGTTTGTCGACGTGCTGCCCGACACCTACAATCTCGACCCCGCCAAGCTGGAGGCCGCCATCGCCGGCGTGAAGGCTGAGGGCAAGCTGAGGCCCAAGGTGGTGATCGCCGTCGACCTGTTCGGTCAGCCGGCCGACTATCCGCCCATCAAGGCCATCTGCGACCGCGAGGGCCTGAAGCTGATCGCCGACAGCGCCCAGGGCTTCGGCTGCACCCTGAACGGCAAACACCCCCTGCACTGGGCGGATGTCGCCACCACCAGCTTCTTCCCCGCCAAACCGCTGGGCTGTTACGGCGACGGCGGCGCGGTGCTGACCAATGACGCCACGCTTTGGGACCTGATGGACAGCTATCGCGTCCACGGCAAGGCGGTCGGTCCGGACCTCGCGGGCAAGACCTTCGACCACGATCCGAAGTATCTGAACACCCGGATCGGGATGAACTCGCGGCTCGATACGATCCAGGCGGCGATCCTGATCGAAAAGCTGGCGATCTTCGCCGAGGAGATCGCGCTGCGGCAGGTCGTCGCCGACCGTTACGCCGAGGGCCTCAAGGGTGCGGTGATCTCGACGCCGGCGGTCATCGAGGGCGGTGTCTCGGTCTGGGCTCAGTATGTGATCGAGCATGAGAACCGTGACGGCCTGGCGGCGCATCTGCGCGCGCAGGGCGTGCCGACGGCGGTCTACTATCCTGTCCCGATGCACGTTCAGGCGCCCTACGCCCAGTTCCCGCGCGGCGCCGGCGGCCTGCCGGTCACGGAGGCCAAGGCGCAAACCGTACTGGCGCTGCCGATGCACCCCTATCTGGGCGCTGACGACCAGCAGAAGATCATCGACGCGATCCGCGCCTTCAACGGCTGATGACGCTTCGGCCTGCGTCGCGCCGCGAACCCTGGGCGCGGGCTAGCGCGGCGTAGAGCGCGCGGATGTCGAGGGGCTTGGCGATCCAGTCTGTCATGCCGGCTTCGTGACAGGCCTCGACCTCGTGATCGGCCACGCCGGCGCTGAAGCCGATCACCGGGGTGTCGTAATTGAGACCCCTGCTGGCGCGCAGGCGTCGCGTCGCCTCGCGACCATCCAGCCCGGGCATGTTGACGTCCATCACCACTAGGTCGAACGCCTGAGCCTCCAACGCCGCCAGCGCTTCCAGGCCGTCGGGCGCGGTGGTCAGGTCCGCGCCCAGCGGCTCCAGCACGAGCGCC
This sequence comes from Caulobacter sp. FWC26, assembly GCF_002742645.2. Classification (NCBI taxonomy): domain Bacteria; kingdom Pseudomonadati; phylum Pseudomonadota; class Alphaproteobacteria; order Caulobacterales; family Caulobacteraceae; genus Caulobacter; species Caulobacter sp. FWC26. Next base: position 4,372,171 of record NZ_CP033875.1, on the reverse strand, counting down.
AGGGTGCGCCGGTTCACCTCGTGATCGTCGACCACAAGGATCTTGAGCGCCTTGAGGTCGGGCGCGCGGGGCTCAGGCGTCGCGGAGGCGCGCGGGCCCTCCTCCTCGCGCCCCTGCGGCAGGTCCAGGTTCAGGTGGAAGATGACGCCGCGCGGCGCTCCCGGACGGGCTTCCAGTTCGCCGCCCATCAGGCGGGCGAGCTGGCGGCTGACCGCCAGACCCAGCCCTGTCCCGCCATAGGTTCGTGCAGTTTCCAGGGAGGCCTGCGCGTAGGGGGTGAAGAGGCGGCTCATCGCCTCCTCGGCAATGCCGGGGCCGTTGTCCTGAACTTCAATCACGATCCCGACCCGCTCGCCAGCAGGGGGCTCGGCTTTCACGCGCAGGACGATCGACCCATGGTCCGTGAACTTCACCGCGTTGGACAAGAGATTGTTGAGGATTTGACGCAGTCGGAAGGGGTCGCCGCGCACCCACACCGCAGGCTGGTCCTTCGGCGGCTCCACCAAGGTGAGGCCCTTGACCCGTGCGTTGGCGGTCCAGAACCGCCCGGCGTCGCGAACGGCGCCGAGGAGGTCGAAGTCACGCTCCTCAAGGCTCATGGCCCGCGCTTCGATCTTGGCCTGATCCAGCATGTCGGTCAGCAGGTCGGTCATCAGGTGGCCGGCGTCGATGATCAGATCGGCCGTGGCCCGGGTCTGCTCAGGCGAGGATCCGACGCGGATCATGTGCGCGCCGGCCAGAATGGCCGACAGCGGCGTGCGCAGTTCGTGGCTGACGATGGCGGCCATGGCGGTGCGGTCGGACAGTGCTTCCTCGGTCTCCGCGCGTCGGCGGTCGGCCTCCTCTCGCGCGGCGACGAGCGCGCGGCGGTTGCGATGCATCCGGGTCCAGATCGTGTGAACCGCCAGCATGAAGAAGGCGACCGAGACGGCCAGGATCATGACCTGCTGGTGCGACTGGCGCCAGATGAGCGCCGGCGTCGCGGCCAGGCTGAGCGCGTAGGGCGTGGCGCCCAGATAGAAGAGAATCCGGCTGTCGACGCCTGAACCCACGTTGTTCAGCACGCCCCCAACCAGAACCATCAAGGCCAGGGCCATCAGCGGCGGCTCGCCGCTGACCCAGAGGATAAGCACCGACCCCGCATGCACTACGGCCATCGCCACCATGGCGACCAGCATCAGCACGATCCGGGATTCCAGACCCCGCTGCGGCAGCTGGCCTCTGGCGAAGGGGCGGACGGCGAAGAATTCCAGCGCCTGCACCGAAAGGCTCGCCGCCAGCCAGGGGAGGATCAGGTCTGCGCGGTCGATCAGTTGCAGGGCCCAGCTCAACAGGATCGTCAGGCCGATCCGCGAATAGGCCTGGCGATAGCGCTCGTTGGCGTTGGCCTGCAGGAACGGCAGCAGAGAGGCAAGGACCGGCGACATGGGCGAACTCCTCGCAACCTGACGTAGGGGTACAAGGCAAACGAGATATGAACGTCAGCCCCTAGTCGATCATCGCCTCTAGTGTTTTGAGATCATCCGCCTCGCGCGCCGGCTTGTCCCACCGGATGCGATGGATGCGCGGGAAGCGCATGGCCACGCCTGACTTGTGCCGGCTGGAGCGCTGCAGGCCTTCGAAGGCGATCTCGAACACTAGGCCAAAGTCCAGCTCGGCGCGGACAGACCGCACGGGGCCAAAGCGCTCGACGGTGTTGTCGCGGACAAACTTGTCGATCCGCTTAAGTTCCTCGTCGGTGAAGCCGAAATAGGCCTTGCCGACCGGGGTGAGGGCGCGGCGGCCCTCCTCGTTCTCGCGCCAGACGCCGAAGGTGTAGTCCGAATAGAAGCTCGATCGCTTGCCGTGCCCGCGCTGGGCGTACATCAGCACCGCGTCGATCAGGCGCGGATCGCGCTTCCACTTGAACCACGGGCCCTTGGGGCGGCCAGGTTCATAGACGCTGTCGCGGCGCTTGAGCATCAGGCCTTCGGAGAGGCGCGCGTCGCCCTCCGGCGGGTCGCGGCGCAGCGCGGCGAGGTCTTCCCAGGTCTCGAAGGGCTGCAGCGGTGACAGGTCGATCCGCGTGCTCGCCAGGCGGCCGACGAACATCTCCAGCCGCGCGCGCCGCTCGGCGAAGGGCAGGGCGCGGAGGTCGGTCTCGCCGTCCATCAGCAGGTCGTAGGCCCGGATCCCGGCCGGGAAGTTCGCCAGCTGCCTGGCGTCGACGGTCTTGCGGTTCAGCCGCTGTTGGAGATCGCCAAACGAGGCCAGGGCGCCGTCGCGCAGCACCAGCAATTCGCCGTCGATCGCGCCCTCGAAGTCCAGCGCCGCGACGACGTCGGGAAAGCTGGCCGAGATGTCGTCGCCCGTGCGGGTATAGAGCCGCCGCTCGCCGCGCTCGGACACGGCCTGGACGCGGATGCCGTCCCATTTCCATTCGGCGACGTAGTCCGCCGGATCGAGCTTGGGGAAGTCGGTTTCCTCGTCGATCGGCTGGGCCAGCATCACGGGCCGGAAGCGTCCCGGCGCGTCTGGCGACGGCCGCTCCGAACGACCCTCCAGCCAAGCGAAGAGGTCGCCATAGGGCGGCGTCATCGCGTGCCAGACCTCCTCGATCTCGCCGATGTCGACGCCGCCGAGGTTGGCGCAGGCCTGTTTGGCCAGTCGCGACGACACGCCGACCCTGAGGCCGCCGGTCATCAGTTTCAAAAGCGCCCAGCGCCCGTCGGGATCCAGAGCGTCCAGCCAGCCCTCGATCAGGCGCTGGACCTCGGCGCGGGACGCCGAATGCAGGGCGTCGATGACCTCCGAGAGTTCTGGCGGACGGTTGGCGCCTGGCTGAGCGGGCCACACCAGCGAGACGGTTTCCGCAAGGTCGCCGACGAAGTCGTACGACCAGGCGAACAGCTGAGGGTCCATCCGCGCCTCGATCGCCTTGCGGATGAAGGCCGGCTTGGCGGCGTTGAACGACAGCGCGCCGGTCAGGGCCGCGAGCGCATAGCCTCGGTCGGGATCGGGCGTCTGGCGAAGATGATCCTGGATCAAGGTCAGCTTGGCGTTACGCGAGCTGGTCAGCGACAGTCGATCCAGCAGATGAGCAAAGGCGCGCATGGACATGGAATGTCGAGCCGCCCCTTTCCGTTCAGCCGTTGGCCCATAACGACCCGCCTTGTGCCTCTCGTGCAAGGCCAGAGGTCGTGGTAGATTAAAACAGTTGTTTGATTTCCGCGAGGCCGTTATGGACGACATTGTTCCCGAAGGCTTTTCGACGCATGGGCGGCGCAGTCCGATCACCGAGCCGTGGGAGCCGCTCTACGCGCGCGTCGCCGAAGATCGTCTGGTGCTGGCCACGCGCTTGCGCGAGCCGCACTGCAATTCCCGACATATGCCGCATGGGGGGTTCCTGGCGACCATGGCCGACAATGCGATGGGCCTGTCTCTGGGCGTCAATCTGGCGCGGGCCGGAATGGCGACTGAGGGTCTGGTGACGGTGTCGCTGACGCTCGACTATCTGGGCTCGGCGCGGCTGGGGCAGTGGTTGGAGTTCGATACCGACTTCGTCAAGCTGGGACGCTCGATCTGTTTCGCCGAGGCGACAGTGCGCGCCGACGGCGTTCCGGTCGCCCGGGCCCGGGCGACGTTCAAGCTGCGCGTGGCGAAGGCGGCCGCCTGAACGAAAGCCGCCGCCGAGGCTGTCGGGCCCCGGCGGCGTTCTCGTTCTTCCAGGTCCGTCTGGCGTCAGGCGCGTTCGTGCACCGCTTCTTCCGCCGCCAGAGGTTGGGGCAGACGGTTGACCATCTCCTTCGGGCACACCTGCCAGAACTGATCACGGACTCGGTCCCAATCCCGGAGGAGCGACGCGGCGAAAGCGGAGTCCGTCTCGCGGGCGTGCTCGGCGATCAGCGAGCGCAGCACGCCTTCCCAGTAGGGCGAGGCCAGGCGCTGCACCACGATGCTGTCCGGATTGATGTTGTCCTGGAAGCGGTCGTGCTGGTCGAGCACGAAGGCCATGCCGCCCGTCATGCCCGCGCCGAAGTTGTTTCCGGTCGGGCCCAGGATCACCACCTGGCCGCCGGTCATGTATTCGCAGCCGTTGGCGCCGCAGCCCTCGACCACCGTGGTGGCGCCGGAGTTGCGGACCGCGAAACGCTCGCCCGCCTGGCCCGCCGCGAACAGCCGGCCCGAGGTGGCGCCGAACAGCACGGTGTTGCCGATCAGGGTGTTGGTCTCGGGCGCTGCGAGGCCACGGGCCGGCTTGATCACGATGGTCGCGCCCGACAGGCCCTTGCCGACATAGTCGTTGGCCTCGCCGGTCAGCTCGATCCGCAGGCCCTGGACCGCGAAGGCGCCGAGGCTCTGGCCGGCCGAGCCCTTCAGCTGGACGGTCAGGTGACCGGACGGCAGGCCCTTCATGCCGAACTTGCGGACGATGTGGCTGGACGTGCGCGTGCCGATGGTGCGGGCGGTGCTGCGGACCGTGTAGGTCAGCTGCATCTTCTCGCCGCGCTCCAAGAGCGGGGCGGCGTCGCGGACGATCTGGGCGTCCAGCGTATCCGGCACTGCGTTTCGGCCCTCGACCGTGCAGTAGGGCTTGTTCGCGCCAGGATCGGCGCGGACCAGCAGCGGGTTCAAGTCAAGGTCGTCCAGATGTTCGCCGCCGCGGGAAACCTGCGCCAGCAGGTCGGTGCGGCCGACGATTTCCTGCAGACTCTTGAAGCCCAGGCCCGCCAGGATTTCGCGCACCTCTTCGGCGATGAAGGTGAAGAGGTTGATAACCTTGTCTGGCGTGCCGGTGAACTTGGCGCGCAGGGCCTCGTCCTGGGTGCAGACGCCCACGGGACAGGTGTTGGAGTGGCACTGGCGCACCATGATGCAGCCCATCGCCACCAGCGAAGCGGTGCCGATGCCGAACTCCTCGGCGCCCATCATGGCGGCGATGACGATGTCGCGACCCGTGCGCATGCCGCCGTCGGCCCGTAGGACGACGGAGTGACGCAGGTTGTTCAGCGTAAGCACCTGGTTGGCTTCCGACAGGCCCATCTCCCACGGACCGCCGGCGTACTTCACCGAGGTCTGGGGCGAGGCGCCCGTGCCGCCGACGCCGCCGGCGACCAGGATCACGTCCGCCTTGGCCTTGGCCACGCCGGCCGCGATCGCGCCGATGCCGGTGGCGGCCACCAGCTTCACCGTGACCCGGGCGATCGGGTTGATCTGCTTCAGGTCGTAGATGAGCTGGGCCAGGTCCTCGATCGAGTAGATGTCGTGGTGCGGCGGCGGGCTGATCAGCATCACGCCAGGGGTGGAATGACGCAGGCGGGCGATCATTTCGGTGACCTTGAAGCCGGGCAACTGGCCGCCCTCGCCGGGCTTGGCGCCTTGCGCGACCTTGATCTCCAGCTCAACGCACTGGTTCAGGTATTCGGCCGTGACGCCAAAGCGACCCGAGGCCACCTGCTTGATGGCGCTGTTGGGGTTGTCGCCGTTCGGCAGCGGCTTGTAGCGCGCGCTGTCCTCGCCGCCCTCGCCCGAGACCGAGCGGGCGCCGATGCGGTTCATGGCGATGTTCAGGGCCCCGTGGGCTTCGGGCGACAGAGCGCCCAGGCTCATGCCCGGCGTGACGAAGCGCTTGCGGATCTCGTTGACGCTTTCGACATCGTCGGTCGCGATCGGATTGCGATCCGAGCGCCAGTCCAGGAGGTCGCGAAGCTGGATCGGCTTTTGCGTGCGCAGGCCATTGGACCAGCGGCGGTACAACTCATAGTCGCCGGTGTCGCAGGCCGTCTGCAGGGTGTGCATCAGGCGCGCCTCGAACGCGTGGGCCTCGCCCGAGCGACGGGCTTTGTACAGGCCCCCGACCGGCAGGGTGACGGCAGGCGTTCCCCAGGCCTTGCGGTGCAGCTCGACCGTCTTGCTCTCGATACCAGCCAGGCCGATGCCCGAGATGCGCGAAGGCATGCCGGGGAAGAACTCGGCCGCCAGGGCGCGCGACAGGCCGACGGCCTCGAAGTTGTAGCCGCCGCGGTACGAGGAGATGACGCTGATGCCCATCTTGGAGATGATCTTCAAAAGGCCGCCCTCGATGGCGCCCTTGAAGTTCAGGCAGACGTCCTTCAGCGACTTGTCGCCGATCAGGCCGCGCTCCAGGCGATCCTGGAAGCTCTCCTGCGCCAGATAGGCGTTGACCGCCGTCGCCCCGACCCCGACCAGCACCGCGAAATAGTGCGTGTCCAGGCACTCGGCCGAGCGCACGATGATCGAGACGTACGACCGCAGGCCCTTGTTCACCAAGTGAGCATGGACGCCGCCGGTGGCGAGGATCATCGGCAGGGCCACGCGCTCGGCGTCGCTGGCCTCGTCGGTCAGCACGATCGCCCCGCAGCCGCGCAGCACGGCGTCCTCGGCCTCGGCCCGGATGCGGTCGAGATTGGCCCGCAGGGCGTCGCCCGCGCGGGCCTCCTCGGCCGGCAGCGGCATGGTGCAGTCGATGACCGCCACGTTCTTCTCGCCGAGCAGACCGCGCACGCGCTCGTACATGCCGGTGGTCAGCACCGGGCTTTCCAGCACGTAAACGTCGGCCTGGGCCGCATCCTGGGCCAGGATGTTGCCGAGGTTCTTGAAGCGGGTCTTCAGGCTCATCACGCCGGTCTCCCGCAGGGGGTCGATCGGCGGGTTGGTCACCTGGCTGAAGTTCTGGCGGAAGTAGTGGCTGAGCGGGCGATACTTCTCCGACAGCACCGCCAGCGGCGTGTCGTCGCCCATCGAGCCGACGGCCTCCTTGCCCTCCTCGACCATCGGGGCGAGGATCATCTCGAGGTCTTCGAGGCTATAGCCGGCGGCGGCCTGGCGACGGGTCAGCTCCTCGCGGCCGAACTTGCGCGGCTCGGGGCCGGGGCCGATCTCCTTTTCGAGGTCGACCATGTTGCCCAGCCACTCGGTGTAGGGGTGGCGGCCGGCCAGTTCGTCGATGATCTCGTCCTCGCCGTAGAGACGGCCTTCGGCCAGATCGATGGCCAGCATCCGACCCGGCGAGATCGCCAGCTTGCGGGTGATGCGGGCCTCCTCGACGCCGCACATGCCGGCTTCAGAGCCCATGATGACAAGGCCGTCGTCGGTATAGGCCACGCGCAGCGGCCGCAGGCCGGAGCGGTCCTTGCCGGCCACGACCCAGCGGCCGTCGGTGGCGCACAGGGCGGCCGGACCGTCCCACGGCTCCATCACGGCGTTGCAGTAGGAATAGAGCGCCTTGTGGGCGTCCTTCATCTTCGGGTTGGCGGCTTCGGGCACCAGCAGGGCCTTGGCCATCGGCGCGTCGCGCCCGGCGCGCACCAGCACCTCGAAGGTGTTGTCGAGATTGGCGCTGTCCGAGCCGCCCGGCTGAATCACCGGCTTCACGTCGTCCCCGAACTCGCCGAAGGCCTGAGCGGCCATCTTGATCTCGTGGGACTTCATCCAGTTGATGTTGCCCTTGATCGTGTTGATCTCGCCGTTGTGGGCCAGCATCCGGAACGGCTGGGCCAGGCGCCACTGCGGGAAGGTGTTGGTCGAATAGCGCTGGTGGAAGATCGCCACGGCGGCCGCGAAGCGCTCGTCCTTCAGGTCGGGATAGAAGGCGTCGATGTGTTCGGCCAGGAACATGCCCTTGTAGATCAGGGACTTGGCCGAGAAGGAGCAGATGTAGAAGTCGCTCACGTTCTGGGCGTGGACGCGCTTTTCGATGCGCTTGCGGCACAGGAACAGCGCCCGCTCCAGGGCCTCGCCTTCCAGACCGGCCGGGGCGGCCAGCATGATCTGCTCGATCTCGGGACGCGTGGCGTTGGCCTTCTCGCCGATCACCGAGGTGTCGACCGGCACCTGGCGCCAGCCATAGATGTAGAAGCCAAAGCGCAGGGCCTCGGCCTCGACGATCGTCCGGCAAAGTTCCTGAGCGCCGAGGTCGGTGCGGGGCAGGAACACCTGGCCCACGGCGATCGGTCCCTGGCGCAGGGCGTGGCCGGTGCGGCGCACCTGGTCGACGAAGAAGTCCTGTGGAACGCTGACCAACACGCCGGCGCCGTCGCCGGTCTTGCCGTCCGCGTCGACGGCGCCCCGGTGCCACAGGGCCTTCAAGGCCTTGATCGCGAGTTCGACGACTTCGCGGCGCGGCTGGCCGTCAATGGCGCAGACGAGGCCCACGCCGCAGGCGTCTCGCTCGGTCGAGGGGTCATAGGCGTGGCCGTCGATCAGCGCCTGGCGGTTCTTCAGATAGAGGTCCATCTGGCTCATGATCCTGGTCCTCTCTTATTCGGCGGCGATCAGCGTCGAGGACGCCTTGGCCAGCAGGTAGCGGTGGATGGCGTCGGCGGCGTCGCGGCCGTCCTTGATCGCCCAGACGACGAGCGAGGCGCCGCGCACGATGTCGCCGGCGGCGAACACGCCGTCGAGATTGGTCATCTGGTTGCGGACATCGGCCTTCACGGTGCCCCAGCGGGTCACTTTCAGCTCCGGCGCCGACCACAGTTCCGGCAGGTTTTCGGGCTCGAAGCCGAGAGCCTTGATGACCAGCTGGGCCGGACGATCGAAATCACCGCCGGGGATCTCTTCAGGGCTCTGGCGACCGGACGCATCCGGAGCGCCCAGGCGCATGCGGATGGCGCGGACGCCGGTGACGGCCTGGGCCTCGCCCGACAGAGCGCGCGGGGCGGCCAGCCATTCGAAGGTGACGCCCTCTTCCTCGGCGTTGGCGACTTCGCGCATCGAGCCGGGCATGTTGGCCTTGTCCCGGCGATAGAGGCAGGTGACCGACTTGGCGCCCTGGCGCACGGCCGTCCGCACGCAGTCCATGGCGGTGTCGCCGCCGCCGACCACGACCACGTCCTTGCCCTCGGCGTTCAGTTCGCCGGAGTCGAAGGCCGGAACAGAGTCACCGAGGTTCAGGCGGTTGGAGGCGATCAGATAGTCGAGCGCGGGCGCGACGCCCGTGCTGCCGCTTCCGGGGACGGTCAGGTCGCGCGCGGCGTAGACGCCGACGGCGATCAGAACCGCGTCGTGCTGGGCGCGCAGGTCTTCCAGCGTGGCGTGCTTGCCGACCTCGAAGCCCAGCTTGAACTCGACCCCGCCCTCGGCCAGGCGCTGGGTGCGGCGTTCGACGACGTCCTTCTCCAGCTTGAAGCCGGGGATGCCGTAGATCAGCAAGCCGCCGGCCCGGTCGTGGCGGTCATAGACGGTGACGTCATAGCCGGCTTCGCGCAGCTTCTCGGCGGCGGCGAGGCCGGCGGGACCCGCCCCCACCACCCCGACCGACTGACCGCGCGCGGGGCCGGCGACCAGCGGCTTGACCCAGCCCATCTCCCAGGCCTTGTCGGTCAGGTAACGTTCGACCGAGCCGATGGTCACGGTGCCGTGGCCCGACTGTTCGATGACGCAATTGCCTTCGCACAGACGATCCTGCGGGCAAATCCGACCGCAGACCTCCGGCATGGAATTGGTGGCCTGCGAAAGGGCGTAGGCTTCCTCCAGGCGCCCCTCTGCGGTCATCCGCAACCAGTCGGGTATGTTGTTGTGCAGCGGGCAGTGCGTCTGACAGAACGGCACGCCGCATTGCGAGCAGCGCGAGGCCTGTTCGGTGGCCTTGGCGTCGATGAAGTCGGCGTAGATCTCATGGAAATCGCCCGAACGCTCAGCAGCCGCGCGCTTTTCAGGCGTCTTGCGGGCCACCGTCGTGAATTTCAGCATGCGCTCGGCCATGCGACTTCCCTCGCCCCCGGATTGGGAGAAAAATTGCTCTGGCCGGCCTCTTAAGGACTCTTTGGTGGAAGAAGAATGCTTTCGTCAAAAATGTAGACGATTATATCCCTGATCGTGACCATGCTATTGCGAACCGATCTCATTTAGGGACTGAAATGGTCCAATTTGTGGATTAACGCGAAGTTTACCAAGTCGGGCGCACCCCGAAGCGGTCACTTCTGGGGGCGTCCATGCCGGATTGGCTGATCGCGATCGTACTGGGCCTGATCGAGGGTCTGACGGAGTTCATTCCGGTCTCCTCGACCGGGCACCTGCTGCTGGCGGGCCACTTCCTGGGCTTCCACAGCCCGGGCAACACATTTCAGGTCCTGATCCAACTCGGCGCCATCCTGGCGATCACCAGCGTCTACTTCGGGCGCTTGTGGGGTCTCGTAACCACCCTGCCGACGGATCCGAGCTCACGCCGCTTCGTCATGGGCGTGCTGCTGGCCTTCCTGCCGGCGGTGTTGGTCGGTGTGCTGGCCCACGACTACATCAAGACCGTGCTGTACGAGAGCCCGACCCTGATCTGCGTCACCCTGATCGTCGGCGGCGTGATCCTGCTGGGGCTGGATCGGATGAAGCTGGAGCCGCGCTACACCGATGTGGCCGACTATCCGCTGAAGACGGCCTTCCTGATCGGCCTGTTCCAGTGCATCGCCCTGATTCCCGGCGTCTCACGGTCGGGCGCGACCATCGCGGGGGCGCTACTGCTCAAGTGCGACAAGCGTTCGGCTGCGGAGTTCAGCTTCTTCCTGGCCATGCCGACCATGGCAGGGGCCTTCGCCTATGACCTCTACAAGAACATCGACAAACTGAGCACGAACGATCTGGGCCTGATCGTCCTGGGCTTCGTGGCGGCGCTGGTCTCGGGCGTGTTCGTGGTCAGGACAGTGCTGGACTTCATCACCCGGCACGGCTTCGCGCCGTTCGCCTGGTGGCGGATCGTCGTCGGCGTCGGGGGGCTGATCGCGCTGAACCTGGCCCGCTGAGCAGGCCTGACATCCAAACAACAAGGGCGGGCGCCACGCGGCGCCCGCCCTTTTGATTTCGATCCGGCGTCCGGCCTCAGAACGCGCCGGCCGGCGTCTCGGCGTACTGGCCGCCCTTGCGGTAGCGATAAAGGTAGCTCGGGACCACGGCCTCGACCGCCGTGGGAATCACGCCGACTTCCGCGAGGCCCGGCAGGCCCTGTTCGGCGACGTTGTCGCTCTTGAGCATCTCGACCTGGTCTGAGGTCAGCGGCGGCGGGATGACGCCCGCAACGAGGTCGCCCAGCGAGCCGATCAACGACGCCACCGGCCAGGGCAGGGGGATCAGCGGACGGTTGCGACCGGTCTCCAGCAGGATCAGGTCGAGCATTTCCCGCATCGTATAGACGGTCGGGCCGCCCAGTTCATACGTCACGCCCGCAGCGGCGGGGCTGGCGACAGCCTTGGCGATCACCGCCGCGACATCGCCGACGAATACCGGCTGGAAGCGCGTCTCGCCGCCGACCAGCGGCATGACCGGGGCCAGCGCAGCCATCTGGGCGAAGCGGTTGAAGAAGTCGTCCTCGGGGCCGAACACGATCGACGGGCGGACGATGGTGGCGTTCGGGAACGCCTCGCGCACGGCGGCTTCGCCTTCGCCCTTGGAGCGGGCGTACTTGGCGGCGCTGTTAACGTCGGCGCCGATCGCGCTGACATGGACCAGATGTTTGAGGCCGGCCTTCGCGGCGGCTTCGGCGACGTTGCGTGCGCCCATGGCGTGGACCGAAAGGAACTTCTGGCGGCCGCTTTCGAACAGCACGCCGACGAGGTTCACGCAGGCCTCGGCGCCGTCCAGCGCGCGGGACACCGAGGCCGGGTTGCGGACATTGGCCTGGACCACCTCGATCTGACCGACGTCGCCCAGCATGCGCATCTTGTAGGCGAGGTTGGGCTGGCGCACGGCCACCCGCACGCGATGGCCCGCCTTGGCGAGCGCCCGCACGACCTGACCGCCCACGAAACCGGAGCCGCCGAACACCGTGACCAGACCTTGCATCATCATTCCTCGTACATGCGATGAGGCCGGAATTAGACGACCGCGCGCCGGTTCGCAACGAAATCACGATTTGTCGTTTTTTCGCTGTTGACGCGGCCGGAGGCTTTCCCTAAACGTCCCGGCCTCGCGGCGACCTCACCGGTTGCGACAGCGGGCCCAGGTGGCGGAATTGGTAGACGCGCTGGCTTCAGGTGCCAGTGACCGAAAGGTCGTGGAGGTTCGAGTCCTCTCCTGGGCACCACCCCTTGTCTGGCTTCATTGCGGAGCTCGGGGTGGCGCCGGTAGTACGGCGGATAGCTAATCCGTTCATCGTGAGTATAAGTGTCGCGCGCTTACATCGAGCGCGTGGTTCGGCGCGTCGATGCGCCGAGACTTCGCCGGAGACGTCTTAGAGTTGGCCAATTTCGTTCATGAGGGCGATCTGCCCGACGGCGTCTTCGCGGACGCGGAGATCATCGCGATCGATTCGGAGACCATGGGCCTGCGCCTGGGACGCGACCCGCTCTGCGTGGTGCAACTCTCGGCCGGCGACGGCGACGCGCACGTCGTGCGCCTGAACCGTCCGGCCTATGACTGCCCGAACCTCAAGGCGCTGCTGACGAATCCGAAGATTCTGAAGCTTTTTCACTTCGGACGCTTTGATATCGCCATGTTCGAACTCCATCTGGGGGTCGTGACCGCGCCCGTCTACTGCACCAAGATCGCCAGCAAGCTGGCTCGCACCTATACCGACCGCCACGGCCTGAAGGACGTGACGCGCGAACTCTTGGGCGTGGAGCTGTCCAAGGCTCAGCAGTCGTCGGACTGGGGCGCGCCGTCGCTGAGCGCCGACCAGGTGGCCTACGCCGCCTCCGACGTGCTGCACCTGCACGCGCTGCGCCTGAAGCTGAACGCCATGCTCGAGCGCGAGGGCCGTATGGCCCTGGCCCAACACGCCTTCGACTATCTCCCCCACCGCGCCTCGCTGGATCTGGCTGGCTGGGAGGAGATGGACATCTTCGCTCACACCTGAGGACCTGATGCAGACCGCCGCGGTCATGACCGGACGATCGATGAGCGCCGACCTCGCGCGCTGGCGCCGTCGCTCGCGCCGCGTGCGGGCGGCGCGTGTCGTTCTGCCGGCCGCGATCGGGGTGCTGCTGGTTGCGGTGACCGCCCAGGTCGGGTGGCGAACCTATACCGCCGCCGCCCGGGCCCCGGCCGAGGCCCGCACCGAAATCCGACTGATCACGCCCAGGTTCTACGGACAGTCGACGGACGGCCGCAGTTTCATGATCACGGCGCGTTCGGCGATCCGGGACGACGCCGACCCGCGTCGCATCATCCTGGAAGAGCCGGCGCTGACGCTGGACCCGGGCTCGCCGACTCCGACGCGGATGACCGCCAAGCATGGGATCTATCGGCAGGACACCTTCGGTCTGAACCTCAAGGACGATGTGCGCCTCGATGACGGAACGGGCTATCGCTTCGCCTCGGAGGAGTCGTTCGTCGACACCCGCACGGGCGACGTGACCGGCGAGACCCTGATGAACGGCGAAGGGCCCAGCGGACAGGTGCAATCCCAGGCCTACTCCGTATATGACAAGGGCGATCGCATCGTTTTCCGGGGCGGGGTTCGCGCGCGGTTCGAACGGCAGTAAAGAGAAATGGCGCGGGTTCGCTTTGGACGCGGACCGCGACGGATGAGGACATGGTTCTGATGAAGCGATGGACGGCTGCGGCGATGACCGCGTTGATCCTGTCTGGCGTGGGCGCCGGCGGAGCGGCTTTTGCTCAGCAGGGCGGATCCAGCGCGCCGGTGGACGTCTCCGCCGACAATCAGGAAACGATCAACAGCAAGTGCCTCATCATCTTCACGGGGCGGGTCGAGATCCTGCAGAACCGGTCGCGGCTGCGCGCCGAGAAGGTGACGATCTACAACGCCAAGCGCCCCACGGCTGAGAACGCCAATGCGTGCGGTTCCGCCGAGCGCATGGAGGCCGAGGGAACCGTCTACCTCGTCAGCGACCAGCAGAACGCTCGCGGCGATCGCGCCGTCTACACGTTCAGCAACAACACGGCGGTCCTCACCGGGGACGTCATCGTGGTCAAGGGCAAGGACGTCGCCCGCGGCGATCGCCTGACCGTCAACACCAAGACCAACGACGCCAAGCTGGAGTCGACGAGCACCGGGCGCAGCGCCCAGCGTCGCGTGCGCGCGGTGTTCTATCAGGACGACGCCCCGAAGTCCGACGCGCCGGCCGAGCAGCGCTAGGATCACGGATGACCCTGACCTCCAACGACATGGACGGCCTGTTCGTCGATTCCGTGGGCAAGTCGTTCGGCGACCGTCCGGTCGTCAAGAACGTGTCCCTGCGCCTGAAGCGCGGCGAGGTGGCGGGTCTTCTGGGCCCCAACGGCGCCGGCAAGACGACTTGCTTCTACATGGTCACCGGCCTGATCGCCGCTGACTACGGCGCGATCTATCTGGACGGCGAGAACATCACGGCCCAACCGATGTTCCAGCGCGCCCGGCTTGGCGTCGGCTATCTGCCGCAGGAAGCCTCGATCTTCCGGGGCATGACGGTCGAACAGAACGTCATGGCCGTGGTCGAAATGCGCGAGCGCGACCCGCGCAAGGCCCGCGAGCAGGTGACGAGCATCCTCGAGGAGCTGCGGATCACCCATATCCGCAAGTCTCCGGCCGTCGCCCTCTCGGGCGGTGAGCGCCGCCGCGTAGAAATCGCCCGCGCCCTCGCCAGCGAACCCTCGTTCATGCTGCTGGACGAGCCCTTCGCCGGCATCGACCCCTTAGCGATCGCCGACATCCGCGAGGTCATCGGCTATCTGAAGGGGCGGGGTATCGGCATTTTGATCACCGACCACAACGTCCGCGAGACGCTCGACATCATCGACCGCGCGTCGATCATCCATGCGGGCGAAGTGTTGTTCGAAGGCTCGCCGCGCGAGATCGTAGAAAACCCGGAAGTGAAGCGCGTTTATCTGGGCGAGAGCTTCACCGAGCCGCGTCTCGGCGATTAAAGTCTTGTTTAGCAAGGCCTAAGCGCTTTTCGGCACAGATGGTCGCACCGGCCCGATAATTGCAGGCGTTGGCGACCCGTTAACCAGAACCGCTCTTCAATGGCGCTCGAAGTTTTTCGTACGTCAGGAGGGCGCATTGGCGCTCAGCCACCGACTAGAGCTCCGGCAGGGCCAGGGCCTCGTCATCACCCCGCAACTGCAGCAGGCCATCAAGCTGCTGCAGCTGTCGAACATCGAACTCGACGCCTTCGTCGAGGCGGAGCTGGAGCGCAATCCGCTCCTGCAACGCGATGAGGGCGATCACGAGCCGACGGGCGAGGTCGAAGCCCCGCAGGACGCCAGCCTGACCCAGGTCGACGCGGTCGCCGACACCACGGCCGGCCGCGAGATGGACGCCCCGTCCGAGGACGTCTCGCCCGGCGAACGCGCTACGGGCGACGGCGCGGAAGCCGAGCACGCGGGCGGCCAGATCGACTGGTCGCGCGCTGGCGGCGGCGGTTCGTTCGAGAGCGACGACGGTTATGAACGCGCCCTCACCGACACACCGACCCTCGCTGCGCACCTGCGCGCCCAGCTGGTCCAGGCCGCGCTGTCGCCGGCGCGCAACGCGGTGGCCGAGATCCTGATCGACGCGGTCGACGAGGGCGGCTACCTGCGCCTGGACATCACCGAGCTGGCTCAGCGCCTGGGTTGCGAACTGGCGCTTGTCGAGGAGATCCTGGCGGTTCTGCAGGGCTTTGAGCCGGTCGGCGTCTTCGCCCGCGACGTGCGCGAGTGTCTGGCGCTGCAGCTGAAGGATCTCAACCGCTACGACCCGGCCATGGCCGCGATGCTCGATCACCTTGAGCTGCTGGCCAAACGGGATCTGGCGAGTCTGCGCCGGATCTGTGGTGTCGACGATGAAGATCTGCGCGACATGATCGCCGAGATCCGGTCGCTCAATCCCCGTCCGGGCGCGGCCTACCACAGCGAGCCGGCCGAGACCCTGGTGCCCGACGTCATGGTCCGCGAGGGGCTGGGCGGCATGTGGCACGTGGAGCTCAACACCGACACCCTGCCGCGCGTGCTGGTCGACCAGCGCTACCACGCCCGCGTCTCGAAGGGGGCGCGCAGCGATCAGGAGAAGACCTTCGTCGCCGACTGCATGGCTTCGGCCAACTGGCTGGTGAAAAGCCTGGACCAGCGCGCCAAGACCATCCTGAAGGTCGCCAGCGAGATCGTGCGCCAGCAGGACGGTTTCTTAGCGTTCGGCGTCGAGCACCTGCGTCCCCTGAACCTGAAGACGGTCGCCGACGCGATCGGCATGCACGAGAGCACGGTCAGCCGCGTCACCTCCAACAAGTACATCGCCACCCCGCGCGGCGTCTTCGAGCTGAAGTTCTTCTTCACCTCCGCCATCCAGTCCTCGGAAGGCGGCGAGGCCCACTCGGCCGCCAGCGTCCGTCACAAGATCAAGGGCCTGGTGGACGCCGAGAAGTGCGAGGCCGACGTCCACTCCGACGATCGCATCGTTGAGATTCTCAAGGCGGCCGGGGTCGACATCGCCCGTCGGACCGTGGCCAAGTACCGCGAGGCCATGCGGATCCCCTCTTCGGTGGAGCGGCGGCGCCTGATGAAAGAGGCGGTCTGATCCCGCCTCTTTTTCGTCTCCCGCGCGTTCCCGTGCGGGCCGAGAGGATTTGATGAGCGAAAAGAGCCTGGCGGACGTGATCGAGGGCTTTGGCGAGGACGCCAGCCCCACCCTGACCGTCGGACAAATGCTGGCGGCGTTCGATAGCCGTGCGTTCGGCGCGATGCTGCTGGTGTTCGGTCTCCTGAACACCCTGCCGCTTCCGCCCGGGTCTTCCACCATTCTGTCGCTGCCGATCCTGTTCCTGGCCCCGCAGATCGCGATGGGCGCGGACACGCCGTGGCTCCCGCGGGGCCTGATGGAAAAGCCTTTGAAGCGCGACGACCTGCGCGGCCTCTTCCGCCGCCTCGCCCCGATCGTCCGGAGCATGGAGTTGATCACCCGGCCAAGGCTGCGGCCTTTGTTCGCACCCTTGGGCGAACGCGCGATCGGCGTGGTCTGCACCCTGCTGGCCCTGGTGCTGGTTCTGCCCATACCGTTGGGCAATCTGGCCCCTGGCGCCACCGTCGCCGTTTTGGCCCTGGCGCTGCTCCAGCGCGACGGAATCCTGGCCCTGCTGGGTTATCTGATGGCTATGGGCAGCGGGGCGCTTCTGTTCGTCAGCGCCCACGTCGTTGTGCTGACTGTCCGCAAACTTCTGGGGGTATTTTCGGGGCTCATTTGAGGTCGCTCAAAAGCCACGAAAGCGCCGCTTGACACCCGTCTGCGACAGGCGCGTTGTATCGGTATGCAAGTCCAAGTCTCCGGCAAGCATGTCGACGTTGGTGAGGCTCTGCGAGCGCGAGTCTCCGACGAAATCGCTCAAAGCATCGGCAAATACTTCGATCGCGGCGGAGCCGCCGAGGTCGTAGTCAGCAAGGACGGCTACGCCTTCCGTGTCGATTGCTCGGTCAAGCTGGCTTCAGGTCAGCAGCTTATCAGCCACGGGTCCGGCGGCGACGCGCACGCCGCCTTCGACGCGGCCCTGGCCAAGATCGATACGCGCATCAGGCGCTATAAGAGGCGACTTAAGAGCCACTCTGCGGCGGCGACGGCCAAGAAGGTCGAGAACGCCGCGATGTTCGTCCTCCGGGCGCCTGAAGGCGACGATATCGACGAAGGCTGGGATGTTGAAGACGACCACCCGACGGGCGCGCCCGCGGCGATGGTCATTGCGGAAACCCAGGCCGCGATGAAGACGATGACCGTTTCCATGGCTGTCATGGAACTGGACTTGACCGGATACCCGGCAATCGTGTTTAGGAACGCCGCCCATGGGGGGATCTCCGTGGTCTATCGACGTCCAGACGGGAATATCGGCTGGATCGACCCCGAACGCACGAAGTCGAACGGAAACGGGTCAACCGCGAGCTAACCAGACCGTGTCATGGTTTGGCGCCGTCGGTGATTTCCGTCGACGGCGCCAAGGCGGTCGGAAAACAGCGAGCGTTGGAAGTCCATGACCATTGGCGATCTTCTCGAACCCGGAGCGGTGGCGCTGCGCGCCAGCGCGCCCGGCAAGCGCCAGGTCCTGTCGATGGTCGCGGACATCGCCGGCCGGGTGCTCGGCGTCGATCCCGAAGCGGTTCTCGAGGGACTGGTCGAGCGCGAAGCCGCCGGCTCGACGGGCGTCGGCGAGGGCGTGGCCATTCCCCATGCCCGGGTCGAGGGCCTGGACCGGGTGCGCGCGGTCGTGGTGAGGCTGGACACGCCTGTGGCCTTTGACGCGCTCGACGACAAGCCCGTCGACCTTCTCGTAGCCCTGTTCGCCCCACGCGACGCCAACGCCCAGCACTTGCGCGCCCTGGCCCGGGTCGCGCGGATGATGCGCCAGCCCGAACTCCGGTCGGCGCTGAGACAGGCGCGTTCGGCGGACGCCATCCACGTCCTGCTCACGGACCTGCCGGCCAGCACCGCCGCCTGAGGGCGTTCCTGATTTAGTGGACGGACACCGGCGCCAGCTCGTGAGCGAGCGCGGCGGCGATCGCCGTATCGCGGTCGATCATGACCGCCAGACGCGCGCCATCGGCGCGGCACACCGCGTAGAGCGTCTGATCGGGCGACAGATTGAAGTCCTCGACGCCTTCAGGCGCGTCGGCCAGAATTTCGGCGGCCTTGATGGGCCTGACATAGACAAGCTCCGGCGCGCCAAGGGCTGCGAAGGCCTCGCTTGTGAAAGGCCGGCCATGTTGGGTGTTGGGCGTCATAAGACCACCTCCTTCGTTGAGGGAACGCGCTGTACTCCGCGCGGTTCAGACCGCCGCGGCCCAAGGCGGGTTCCGCGCGGCGTTTTCAGCCCGCGCTGCGGATCGGGATTTTCTTAACCAGGCGTTCGGGAGCCGGGCGGGCCAGGTCGATGTGCAGCAGGCCGTGCTCCAGCGTGGCGGCCGTAACCTCCATGCCCTCGGCGAGCACGAAGGTGCGCACGAAGCCACGCGCCGCGATCCCGCGATGCAGGAAGGCGCGCTCGGCCTCGGATCGGCCGTCGGCGCTCTCGCGCTTGCCCGCGACGACCAGCTGCCCGCCCTCGACGGTCACATGCAACTGGTCGGGCGCGAAGCCGGCCACCGCCAGCGTGATGCGCACGCCGCCATGATCGGCCTGTTCCACATTGTACGGGGGGTAGCTTTCCGCAGCGGCCTTGGCGGCGCGCTCGATCAGGTCTCGGGTATGCTCGAAGCCCAGCAGGAAGGGGCTGTCGAACAGGATCGTCCGGGTCATCGCGAAGTCCTCGCTGAAGCGACTTCGTTCGCGGCGGCAGGCCCGAGGATCGGCGCCGATCGCCGCGACACGACTCCAGACATGGCGCGCGGTAACGCTCGGTTCAAGAGGAGGGGATGTGCGGGGCGCTAAAATGGGCAAGGCCCGGACGTTTCCGTCCGGGCCTTGATGGTGGAGCTAAGCGGAGTCGAACCGCTGACCTCTTGAATGCCATTCAAGCGCTCTACCAGCTGAGCTATAGCCCCAAATATTTCTGAGAAAACCTAACGGTAACTCTCGGAAATCCTTGGTCTCTTCGGCGTTTCAGACTTGCGTCGCCCCCCGAAGAGGCGCGGAAACTAGTCCGGGATTTTTTTGGGATCAAGTCTCTTCTCGAACTTTTTTCGAGAAAAATGTCGCAGCCCCAAAAACGCCTGTGGACAGCCGGTTTCGACAGGATCGAAGCCGGCTGTCCGCTGGATCAGTCGTCGTCACCCTCGCCCGGGAGACCTTCGATCTCCTCGTCGAGAATGTCGTCATCGTCCTCGTCCTCCAGGAACGGAACGTCGTCAGCGTCCTCGGCTAGGTCCTCGTCCTCGGCGAAGTCGACGCCTAGGTCGTCACCGCCGGCCGGCGTCGGCGCGCCCGGATCGACGTCTTCGTCGTCGGTCTCGACGACGTCGGCCTCGGCGGCCTCGTCGATTTCCGGCGTGTCGTCGACTTCGTCCTCGTAACCGTCGACCTCCTTGGGCGCGACCACTTCCTTCTCGTCGTCGGAGTCATAGTCCGGCGTGACGGCGCGAGCCCGGACGCGGCGCGATTTCAGCGCTTCTTCCGGGTCGAACTGCTCACCGCACTTGGGGCAGACGGCGGGACGACGGTTGAGGTCGTAGAACTTCGATTGGCAGTTGGGGCAGATTTGTTTTGCGCCCAAGTCGGGATTGGCCAAGTTGGCGACCCTTTGATCCTGATGGGAAAAGCGGCGGGTGACTTGCCATGGCGAGAGCCCGCTGTCAAAAGCAAACCCCTTCGCGAAAACCACCAAATACTAAGGAGCCGGTTTCGGCATGTCGCTGGCTGGATTGAAGAGCGCTCCCGGAGGCGCTCTGCGAGGGATCGTGCGCGCTCCGGGAGACAAGTCCATTTCGCACCGTTCGATGATCCTGGGCGCGCTCGCGACCGGGACGACGACGGTCGAGGGTCTTCTGGAGGGCGACGACGTTCTCGCCACCGCCCGGGCCATGCAGGCCTTCGGCGCGCGGATCGAACGCGAGGGCGTGGGTCGCTGGCGCATCGAGGGCAAGGGCGGCTTCGAGGAGCCCTCCGACGTCATCGACTGCGGCAACGCCGGCACCGGCGTGCGCCTGATCATGGGCGCTGCGGCGGGCTTTCCGATGTGCGCCACCTTCACCGGGGACCAGTCGTTGCGCGGCCGCCCCATGGGCCGCGTGCTGGACCCGCTGGCCCGCATGGGCGCGACCTGGCTGGGCCGCGACAAGGGGCGACTGCCGCTGACTTTGAAAGGCGGGTCGTTGCGCGGCCTGCAATACACCCTCCCCATGGCCTCGGCGCAGGTGAAGTCGGCCGTCCTGCTGGCCGGCCTGCACGCCGAAGGCGGTGTGGAGGTGATCGAGCCCGAGGCCACCCGCGACCACACCGAGCGCATGCTGCGCGCCTTCGGCGCCGAGGTGATCGTCGAGGATCGTGTCGCGGGCGAGAAGAGCATCCGCCATATCCGCCTGCCCGAGGGCCAGAAGCTGGCTGGAACCCATGTGGCCGTGCCCGGCGATCCGTCGTCCGCCGCCTTCCCGTTGGTCGCCGCCCTGATCGTTCCCGGCTCGGCGGTGACGGTCGAGGGGGTGATGCTCAACGAGCTGCGCACCGGCCTGTTCACAACCTTGCAGGAGATGGGCGCGGATCTCGTCATCTCGAACGTCCGCGTCGCCAGCGGGGAAGAGGTCGGCGACATCACCGCCCGCTATTCGCAGCTCAAGGGCGTGGTCGTGCCGCCCGAGCGTGCGCCGGCGATGATTGACGAGTATCCGATCCTGGCCGTGGCGGCCGCCTTCGCCGATGGTCCGACCGTCATGCGCGGCATCGGTGAGATGCGCGTCAAGGAAAGCGACCGTATCGCCCTGACTGCAGCGGGCCTTCAGGCCTGCGGCGTCACGGTCGAGGAAGAGCCGGAGGGCATGACCGTGGTCGGGACCATGGGCGGCAACCACCCTGTGCGGGGCGGCGGCCTGGTCCACACCCACGGCGACCACCGGATCGCCATGAGCCACCTGATCCTGGGCATGGCCGCCCAGAGCGAGGTCGCGGTCGATGAGCCCGGCATGATCGCCACCAGCTTCCCCGGCTTCGCCGACCTGATGCGAGGTCTCGGCGCGACGCTCTCGGAGGCCTGAGCATGGCCTTCGTGATCGCCGTGGACGGGCCGGCCGCGTCTGGCAAGGGCACGATCGCGGGGCGCCTGGCGGCGCTTTACGGCTATCCGCTGCTGGACACCGGCCTGCTCTATCGCGCGGTCGGCGTCGCGATCCTGGACGGCGCGGGCGATCTCGACGATCCGATCGCGGCGGAGGCCGTGGCGCGGTCGCTTGACCTATCGGCGCTGGACCGGGCCGAGGTGCGAACCCGCGCCGCCGGCGAGGCCGCCAGCCGTTGCGCGGTGCATCCGGGGGTCCGCGCGGCCCTGCTCGACCTGCAGCAGTCGTTCGCCGCGCGCGAGCCGGGCTCGGTCATCGACGGCCGCGACATCGGCACGGTGATCGCGCCGCACGCCCCGGCCAAGCTCTACGTCACCGCCCGCCCCGAGGTGCGCGCCGAGCGCCGCTGGAAGCAGCTGACGGGGCAGGGCGAGGACGTCGCCTTCGAGGATATTCTGGCCGACATTCACAAGCGCGACGCTCGAGACGGCGGCCGTAAGGATGCGCCGATGACCCAGGCGGCCGACGCCGTCTTGCTCGACACGTCGGAAATGACTATAGAGCAGGCCTTCGATGCGGCCCGCCGTATCGTCGAGGACGCGCGCGCCCGTCACCGGCTCTAGCCGGAGGGGCAAATCCACCGCCGGCCTCGCCGCGATCGAGAACATCGCGGGCCCGCTTTCAAACCCACTTCATCCGGAATCCCGAGAACCGTCTTTCCGGCGGCGCTCATCCAAGGGCTTCCCCCAACCTACGAGACTAAAGATCAGCATGGCTGACGATATGAGCTTCAACCCGACGCGCGACGATTTCGAAGCGCTCCTCAACGACTCCATGGGCGGCCGCGACTTCGCGGAAGGCACCGTCGTCAAGGGCAAGGTCGTCGGGATCGAAAAGGACTTCGCCATCATCGACGTCGGTCTGAAGACCGAAGGCCGCGTCCAGCTGAAGGAATTCGGCGTCGACGAGAACGGCAAGGCCACCGTGAAGGCCGGCGACACCGTCGAAGTCTTCCTGGAACGCCTCGAAAACGCGATGGGCGAAGCGGTCATCAGCCGCGAGAAGGCCAAGCGCGAAGAAGCCTGGACCCGTCTGGAAGGCGTCTACGCCCGTAACGAGCCCGTCATGGGCGCGATCGTCGGCCGCGTGAAGGGCGGCTTCACCGTCGACCTCGGCGGCGCCTCGGCCTTCCTGCCGGGCAGCCAAGTCGATATCCGTCCGGTCCGCGACGTCGGCCCGCTGATGGGCAAGGAACAGCCCTTCGCCATCCTGAAGATGGACCGTCCGCGCGGCAACATCGTCGTCTCGCGTCGCGCCATCCTGGAAGAAGCCCGCGCCGAGCAGCGCACCGAACTGGTGTCGCAGCTGCAAGAGGGTGAAATCCGCGAAGGCGTCGTCAAGAACATCACCGACTACGGTGCGTTCGTCGACCTGGGCGGTATCGACGGCCTGCTGCACGTCACCGACATGAGCTGGAAGCGCGTCAACCACCCGAGCCAAGTGCTCGCCGTGGGCGACACCGTGAAGGTCCAGATCGTCAAGATCAACCCGGACACCCAGCGCATCTCGCTCGGCATGAAGCAACTGCAGTCGGATCCGTGGGACGGCGTTGAAGCCAAGTACCCGGTCGGCGCCAAGTTCACCGGCCGCATCACCAACATCACCGACTACGGCGCCTTCGTGGAGCTGGAAGCCGGCGTCGAAGGCCTGGTGCACGTGTCGGAAATGTCGTGGACCAAGAAGAACGTCCACCCCGGCAAGATCGTCTCGACCTCGCAGGAAGTCGACGTCGTGGTCCTGGACGTCGATCCGTCCAAGCGCCGCGTCTCGCTGGGCCTGAAGCAAGCCCTGGCCAACCCGTGGGAGGCCTTCCTGGAAGCCCACCCGGTCGGTTCGTCGGTCGAAGGCGAAGTCAAGAACGCGACCGAATTCGGTCTGTTCGTCGGCCTCGACAACGACATCGACGGCATGGTGCACCTGTCGGACATCGACTGGAGCGTCCCGGGCGAAGAAGCCATGGCCCGCTACAAGAAGGGCGACATGGTCAAGGCGAAGGTTCTCGACGTCGACGTCGAGAAGGAACGCATCTCGCTGGGCATCAAGCAACTGGCTGGCGACCCGATGTCGGGCGACACCTACCGCAAGAACCAGACCGTGACCGTCACCGTCACGGAAGTCACCTCGGGCGGCATCGAAGTCCGCTTCGGTGAAGACGACGCCCCGATGACCGCCTTCATCCGCAAGTCGGATCTGTCGCGCGATCGTCAGGAGCAGCGTCCGGAGCGCTTCGCCGTGGGTGACCGCGTCGACGCCCAGATCACCAACGTGGACAAGGCCGCGCGCCGCGTCTCGCTGTCGATCAAGTCGCTGGAAATGGCCGAAGAGAAGGAAGCCATCGAGCAGTTCGGCTCGTCGGACTCCGGCGCTTCGCTGGGCGACATCCTGGGCGCGGCCCTGCGCGAGCGGGCCTCGAAGGACTAAGCTTCGTCTTCCATAGACGTTGAAGTTGGCGGCGGCTGGAGCGATCCAGCCGCCGTTTTCTTTTGCGCGAGATTCTGCCACAACGCTCGAGGGTTGAGTTTGTGGGGGTGTTCGTGCGGGGCGTTTGGTTTCGGGGTTTGCAAGGCGCGGCCGTCGCCGTGGGCTCCATCGCCGTCTTGGCGGGCTCGGCTTGGGCCGACGAGAAGCCCAGCTATGGTCCGCCGGCCAGATGGGTGCAGGTGGCGGAGGTTCCCGCCCCGCCCGAGGATGACCAGGCGCCGTCGAACCAGTTGCTGTTGAACGACAACCAGTCCCAGCACGACAACACCGGTTCGGCCTATTACGTTCGTCGCGTCGTCAAGGTGCTCAAGCCCGAGGGGCTGCAAGGCGGATCGCGCTCGGTGACCTGGGACCCCGTCCGCGACAAGGTCACGCTCCATACCCTCGCCATCATCCGCGATGGACGGCGGATCGATCTTCTCAAGCAAGGCCAGGACGTACTGGTGCTGCGCCGTGAGAAGAACCTGGAGCGCGCCATGCTGGACGGGCGGATGAGCGCGACGATCCAGATCAAGGACCTCCAGGTCGGCGACGTGGTCGACTGGTCTTACACCCAGGAGCACAGGGAAGCGCTGCTGGACGGCCGCACCAACGACTTCGAGAACATGGCCTGGAGCGGCGTGGCCGGTCGGTTCCGTGTACGCCTGCTGTGGCCCGACGGGACGCCTCTGACCTGGCGAACGACGCCCGGCTTCCCGCAGCCCAAGCTCTCCAAGACCGGCAAGATCAACGAGCTCATGGTCGACGTCGCGAGCGTCAAGCCGCCGAAGACGCCGATCGGCGCGCCGGCGCGGTTCCAGCGGCTGGGCGCTCTGGAGGCGACGACCTATACCGGCTGGGCGGACATCTCGCGCCTGATGGCCCCCCTCTACGCCAAGGCCTCGGAACTGTCGGCGGACTCGTCGCTGCGGCCAGAGATCGCGGCGATCGCGGCGGCCAGCGCCGACCCGAAGATCCGCGCGTTCAAGGCGCTCCAACTGGTCGAGGACAAGACGCGCTATCTGTTCCTTGGCATGGGCGACGGCGGCTACAAGCCCGCCTCGGCCAACGAGACCTGGGCCCGTCGCTTCGGAGACTGCAAGGGCAAGACGGTGCTGCTGCTGGCGGTCCTACGCGAACTCGGGGTCGAGGCCGAGCCCGTGCTGGTCTCCACCACCGGCGGCGACGGGCTGGAGGAGCGACTGCCGTCGGCGGCGCTGTTCAACCACGTGCTGGTTCGGGCCCGTATCGCCGGCAGGAGCTATTGGCTGGACGGCACACGTTCGGGCGACGTGGGCGACATCGACGGCCTGCGGCCGCCGCCTTTCCGTTGGGCCCTGCCATTGCGCGCCAACGGCGCGGCCTTGGAGGAGATTGTTCAGACGCCGCTTGGCAAGCCGGACACCGACGGCCTGATCCGGATCGATGCTTCGGGTGGGCTCGACAAGCCGGCGCCGATCACCATGACCACGGTGATCCGGGGCGACGCGGCGCTGAGCTTTGCGCGCGCTCTGCGCACCGCGCCGCGGGCCGATATCGAACGCGGCCTGAAGCAAAGCACCTCGTCCACGATGAGCTGGGTGAACATCGAAAAGATCGACTTCGATGTTTCCCCGAACGGCGAAGCCAGGATCACATTGGGCGGCACGGCCGACCTGGATTGGAAGATGAACGACGATCTGGGGGTGCGTGAGTTCCATATTCCTGGTTCGGGCTCGGGCAAGGTGTCGGCCTTTCCGCGCCGCGAGCCGGGCCCCAACAGCGATGCGCCCTTCATGATCGCCTTTCCGACCTATATGGCCGGCGTTGTCGAGATCGTGCTTCCCGGCAAAGGCGAGGGCTTCTCCGTGAAGGGGCCGAACTGGACGGGCGTGCTGGCCAGTCGCGAGGTCTCGAAGACCGCCGTGATCAAGGACGGTGTCGCGAGGTTCTCGGAATCGAACCGCAGCCTTGCGCGGGAGCTCCCGTTCAGTCAGGCCGAGGAGGCCAACAAGACGCTTAGGCGCCTGGCGGGAGAGCCTCAGATCGTCCGCGCGCCGAAGGGGATGTGATCGTCCGCATCCCTACGCATTAACCGAACCGCGTTCGAGAATTTCATGCAACCCCTTGAAGACTCAGCCGTCGTTGGGCAAAGGTCCGCTCGCGCCTTTCTCCTCCCAGGGGCGTTCCGGGGATTTCGATGATCAAGTCCGAACTCATCGCCAGGCTCGCGAATGAAAATCCGCACCTGACGCAGAAGGATGTCGAACGCGTCGTCGGCGTGATCCTGGAACGCATGATCGGGGCCCTGGAAGACGGCGGCCGTGTGGAGCTTCGCGGCTTCGGCGCCCTGTCGGTGCGTTCGCGCCCGGCGCGCACCGGCCGCAACCCGCGCACAGGCGAAGCCGTGGATGTCCGCGCCAAGCACGTGCCGTTCTTCAAGAGCGGTAAGGAACTGCGCGCGCGCCTCAACGCCGACGGCGACGAATAACAACAATCATGACCTGGGCTTGACCCCAGGTCGCGAACGCCCGCAGCTTCGCCCACGCTGATTTGTGTGGGGAGTGCTCTGTCATGAGCGTGGTCAAGGAATTCCGCGAGTTCATCGCGCGGGGCAACGTCATCGATCTGGCCGTGGGCGTGATCATCGGCGCGGCCTTCAACGGCATCGTCAAGAGCCTGGTCGATCAGGTGATCATGCCGCCGATCGGCCTGCTGACCGGCGGTCTGGATTTCTCGAAGCTGGAATGGGTGCTGCGCCCCGAAGATCCGGCGACCGAGGCGATCGAGAAGGTGGCGATTCAGTACGGCGCCTTCATCAACACCGTGATCCAGTTCTTCATCGTCGCCACGGTGGTCTTCCTGCTGGTCAAGCTGGTCAACGAGATCCGCCGCCAGGACGCGGCCGAGCCGGCGCCCGCCGCGCCGCCTGCGCCCACGCCTGAACAGACCCTGCTGACCGAGATCCGTGATCTGCTGGCCAAGAAGGGCTGACCAAGGTCTGGGCGACCATGGAAAGGCCGGCCGCTGGCGACAGCGGCCGGCCTTTTTCGTCGCCGGAGCGCGGACGGCCTACTTGGTCAGGCCGGGCGCATCCAGATCCAGCTTGGCGGCGGGAATGACCGTCGCGTTCGGCGCGGCCTTGGACAGGCCTTCGCCCATCGCCTTGGCGTCGCCGGCGACGATCACGCTCATCTGGGCCGGGTCGAGCTTGGCCTTGGCGAAGGCCTGGACCTGCTCGGGGGTCACGGCCTCGACCTTGGCCGCGTAGCTCTGGATTTCGGTGAGCGGCACGCCGTAGACGGCGAGGTTGCCCAGGATGCCCGCCAGGCCTTCCGAGGTGCCGAGGTCGCGGCCAAAGCCGCCGACCAGCACCGACTTGCGGGCGGCCAGTTCGCCGACCGTGGCCGGTTCGTTGGCCAGGCGGCTCAGCTCGGCGCGAGTCAGGCTGATCACCTCGCCGGCCGAGGGGTTCTTGGTCTGCACCCGCGCCGAGAAGCCGCCGAACTGGCCTTGCGGGGTCAGGCTGGAGCCGGCGCCGTAGGACAGGCCGCGCTTGATGCGGATTTCCTGGTTCAGGCGCGAGGAGAAGCCCACGCCCAGCACCGTATTGGCGACCACGCCTTGATAGTAACTGGGATCGGCGCGGGTGATGGCGGGCTTGGCGAGCACCACGGCGGCCTGGCCTGTGCCCGGCAGGTCGATGACCACATTGCGCGGCTGGTAGCCGGTCGGGGCGGCCGGCGGGGCCGGCGGCGGCGTCGCCGGCTTCTTCCAGCCGCCGAAGGCCTGCTCGGCCAGGGCGAAACCGGCCTCGGGCGTCAGGTTGCCGGTCACGACTAGCACCGCGTTGTCCGGCCGCCAGTAGGCCGCGTGAGTCTTGGTCAGATCCTCGCGCTTGATCTTCGGCAGCGAGCCCGGGGTGCCGCCGGCGACATGGCCATAGGCCGAGCCGGCATAGAGCACCGGGCTGGTCGCAAAGCCGGCCAGGCTGCCAGGGCGCTGGAACGCCACCGACAGGCCATCCAGGGTCTCGGCGCGGACGCGGTCCAGCTCCTCGGCCTTGAACGCGGGGTTCTGGGCGACGTCGGCCATGATCGCCATGGCGGGCTCGGCGTTGTTCGCCGTGACACTGAGGGTCAGCGACGCGGCTTCCCAGCCCGATCCGGCCGACAGATTGGCGCCCAGGGCTTCGGTCTCGCGCGCGACCTGCGTCGCCGAGCGCGTGACGGTGCCTTCGGTCAGCAGCTCAGAGGTCAGGCTAGACGTGCCTGCCAGACCGGCGGGGTCGGAGCTGGCGCCGCCCTTTACGGTCAAGGTCGAGGTGATCAGCGGCAGGTCGCTGGACTTGGCGACGATGACCCGCAGGCCGTTGGCCAGGATCTTTTCCGCCGGGCTCGGCATGACGGCCGGAACCGGGGCGGCGACCGCCGGCGGTTTCTCGCGCTCGGCCTCCGGGGCCAGCGTCGTCACCGGACCGTCGTACTTCACCGAAGCCACCTTCGGTATCGGTGGCGTGGCGTCCTTCTCGCCGGCCGGACGATTCTTTTCCGGCAGGTAGTTGATCACGGTGCGGCGATCGTCGGCCAGGTACTTGCGGGCCACGCGCTGGATGTCGGCGGCGGTCACTGCCTGAAGCTTGGCGAGGCTGGTGTTGGCGGCGGCGGCGTCGCCCTCGGTCTGCAAGGCGTAGCCGATCGCGAAGCCGCGTCCGTCGATCTCCTCGCGGCGACGCACGGCGTCGGCCAGCAGGCCGGCCTTGGCCTCCGCCAGTTCGGCCGGGGTCACCAGGCCGTCGCGGACCCGCGCGACCTGCGCGCGTAGGGCGGCCTCGCCCTGGGCTACCGTCTTGCCGCCGGCCATGATGGCGCCGACATAGAACAGGCCAGGCTGGGCGTTGTTCGGGGCCGACGAGAACACCGACTGGGCGATCTTCTGGTCATAGACCAGGCTGTCGTAGAGGCGCGACGACTTGCCGGCGGTCAGGATGGCGTCCAGCACCGCCAAGGCGGGCGTATCCTGGTCGGCGGCGGCCGGGGCCAGCCAGGTGATGGCCAGGGCCGGAAGCGGGACGTTCGGGCCGTAGGTGTTGACGGTCTTGGGACCGGTACGAGCCGGCTCGACCGCCGTGACCTTTGGGATCGTTCCATCGGGCGCGGCGAGCGGCCCGAAGTACTTGTCGATCATCACGTCCAGCTTGGCCTGGTCGAAGTTGCCGACCACGATCAGGGCGGCGTTGTCCGGGCGATAATAGGTGCGGTGGAAAGCGCGCACGTCGTCGACGGTCGCTGCGTCCAGCTCCTCGATGGAGCCGATGCCAGGGCGCTGATAGGGATGGACGGCGAAGGACTGCTGCGGAATCGACAGGGCGAAGAACCGGCCATAGGGGTCGGCCAGCACCCGTTGGCGCAGCTCTTCCTTCACCACATCGCGCTCGGAGGCGAACACCGCTTCGTCGATGACCAGCGACTTCAGCCGGTCGGCCTCGGCCCAGATCAGGCGCTCCAGGTGATTGGCCGGCACCACCTCGTAATAGTTGGTGAAGTCGTCCCAGGTGGAGGCGTTGTTGAAGCCGCCGACGTCCTCGGTCAGACGGTCGATCGTCTCGTTGGGCATGTTGCGCGTGGCTTTGAACATCAGATGTTCGAACAGGTGCGCGAAGCCCGAGCGGCCCTGCGGGTCGTCCTTGGAGCCGACGCCGTACCAGACCTGCACCGAGACGTTCGGCGTTGTGGTGTCGCGCGAAGTGAACACCTTCAGGCCGTTGGCTAGCACGCGCTGCTGAAAGGCGATCGGCGGAACGGCGATCGCGGCCGTCGCGGCGGGCTGCGCCGGGGCCGGCGCGGCCAGGGCGAGCGGCGACAGCGCCGAGGTGGACAGGGCCGCGGCCACGAGGGCCAGCTTGGCGGTGCGGATCATGCGCAAAAGTCTCCAGAACAGTTCGACGCAACCCTAGCACCGCCGTTCGCCTGGGAAACCTTACCGACAGTTCATGTGGGTGGAACCAAGCTGCGCCGTCAGAGTTAGTGATGGTCGACTCGTCCCCATGACCCTTGGGCTGACGCGCCACGGGGGGGAACTTGCCGGAACGTTCGCTACGCGACCGCCTCAGGGTCGCAACGCTTCGTGAGCACGAAGCTCTGGACGCCCTCGTAACGCGGTCGCACCTGGAAACGAGGGCGGGCTACAGCGCCTTCCTGAGCGCCTCGGCCCAGGCGTTGATTCCCCTGGAGCTGGCGCTGGAACGGGCCGGTGTCGCGGACTGGCTTCCGGACTGGCCTAGTCGTTCGCGTCGCCGCGCGCTTGAGAGCGACCTTCATCAGTTGGGTGTGAGGCCCTTAGCGCCCTCGACAGCGGCCATACCGTCCCCCGCCTTCGGCGCGGGCGTGCTTTATGTGCTCGAGGGCTCGCGCCTGGGCGGGCGTCTGCTATCCCGCCAAGTGCGGGCGGCCGATGCGGATTTGCCGATCGCTTATCTGAGCCACGGTCTGGAGCAGAACCTCTGGCGGGCCTTCCTGACGTGGCTTGAAGCCTCCCCAAAAGTCGACTGCCGGACAGACATCGTCGAAGCCGGTGCGCGATATGGTTTTCGCTGCTTCTCGGAAGCGTTCGAGAGCCTTAGCCCGCCGACTGGAGGCCTGAATGCCCGAGGCTGCGCCCATGTCCGGGTTTGACGTCAATCTGACCAACTGCGACCGCGAGCCGATCCACATCCTGGGGTCGGTTCAACCCTTCGGCTGTCTGCTGGCGGTGAATAGCGATTGGGTGGTCGCCCACGCGTCCACCTCCACCCTGCGCTATCTCGGCGTTGCGGCCGAAGACCTTTTGGGCAAGCCGCTGACCCAGATCATGAGCGGTCACGCCATCCACAATATCCGGGGCCGCCTTCAGATCATGCGGGGCGCCGACGCGGTGGAGCGCATGTTCGGCCAGCCGCTGATCGACGGCGGCGAGGACTTCGATCTGGCTCTGCACTATTCCGGTCGTCTTCTGATCATCGAGGCCGAGCCCAGCCATCCGGAGATTCTCATCGAGGCCGCCTCGGCGGTGCGCTCGATGACAACGCGGATCACCGCCCGGCCGACCTTCGAGGAATTCTGCCACGAGGCCGCGCGGCAGGTCCGGGCCCTTACCGAGTTCGACCGCGTCATGGTTTACCGCTTCGCTCACGACGGCGCGGGAGAGGTGATCGCCGAGTCGGTGCGCCCCGGCATCGGCTCGTTCCTGGGTCAGCGCTATCCGGCCTCGGACATTCCGGTGCAGGCGCGCGCGCTCTACGAACGCAACTGGCTACGGATCATCGCCGACATCGACGCCGAGGTCTCGCCCATCCTGCCGCCCGTCAGCGCGAGCGGCGAGCCGGTGGACCTGTCGATGAGCATGCTGCGGGCGGTCTCGCCGATCCACATCGAGTATCTGCGTAACATGGGCGTCGCCGCCTCGCTGTCGATCTCGATCCTGCGCGACGGCAAGCTTTGGGGCCTGTTCGCCTGCCACCACTACGCGCCCAAGCACGTCAGCTATGAGCGCCGCACGGCGGCCGAGCTGTTTGGACAACTATTCTCCCTGACCCTGGAAAGCCGCGAGCGCGAAGCCGAGACGCGCAGGATGGCCGAGGCGCGCGCCTTGCACGACCGCATGATGACCGCCGTCGTCAGCGGTCAGCCTGGCGCCGACAGCCTGATCCCGTTCCTCGACGATCTTTGCCGCCTCGTGCATTGCGACGGCCTGGCCTTGTGGCTGGACGGGCGATTGACCCTGCGCGATTCCACGCCGAGCGCCAGCGACGTGCACACCCTGATCCGACTTTTGCGCGACAAGGACACCCACGCCGTGTTCGCCACCCATGAAATCAGCGCGCTTCTGCCTGCGGCTGCGGACTGGTCGGAGAAGGCCGCGGGCATGATGGCCGTGCCCCTGTCGCGCGCGCCGCGCGACTATCTGATCTTCTTCCGCAAGGAGGAGGCCAAGACCCTGGTCTGGGGCGGCAAGCCGGAGAAGCTGACCAAGGTCGGGCCGTTGGGCGACCGGCTGACGCCCCGCAAAAGCTTTGAGGCGTGGGAGGAGACCGTGCGCGGCCAGAGCCGGCCGTGGACCACCGTGGAGCGGTCCCTGGCCGAGAGCATGCGCGCCAGTCTCCTGGAAATCGTCTTCCGCCTGACCGACCTGGCCGACGCGGAGCGCCAGCGCGCGAACCAGCGTCAGGAGCTGCTGATCGCCGAGCTGAACCACAGGGTTCGCAACATTCTGGGCCTGATCCGGGGGCTCATCAGTCAAAGCCAGGCAGGCGTCGCCAGCGTCGCGGAGTTCGCCGAGGTGGTTGGTGGGCGGGTTCAGGCCCTGGCGCGCGCGCACGACCAGATCACGCGTCACCAATGGGGCCCCGGCGCGCTCGGCGATCTGATCACCGCCGAGGCCGAGGCCTATCTTTCCTCCAAGGCCCAACGCGTGCGTCTGACCGGCGCGCCGATCGCTCTGGCGCCGGACGCCTTCTCCATCCTGTCGCTGGTCATCCACGAACTGATGACCAACTCGGCCAAGTATGGCGCGCTCTGCGACCAGCGAGGATGGGTCACGATCGATTGGCGGCGAGATCCGAAGGGCGATTTGATCATCGACTGGCGCGAGCACGACGGGCCCAGGGTGAAGCCGCCCACCCGGCGAGGGTTTGGCTCGACGATCATCGAGCATTCCATTCCCCACGACCTGAACGGCGACGTCGCGCTGGACTACCGTCCAGAGGGCTTTCAGGCGCGCATCCGTATCCCGGGCCGCTACGTGACCAGCGAAAGCGTCGCCGCAGTGATCGCCCAGCCCCGCCGGTCCGACGGGCCGGTTCGAGCGCCCGAACGCATGCTGGTTCTGGAAGACAACATGATCATCGCGCTCGATCTGGAAGACATGCTGACCCGGATGGGGGTCAAGGACATCACTGTGGTCTCCAGCGTCGGCCAGGCGCTCGAGGCGCTAAACGGCTGGTCGCCGCCGTTCGCGATCCTGGACGTCAATCTGGGCGCGGAGACCAGCTTTCCGGTGGCCGACGCCCTGCTGGCGGCAGGCGCGCCGTTCGCGTTCGGGACGGGGTTTGGCGACAGCGCGTCGTTCCCGGACCGCTTCCGCGATGTTCCCGTTCTGCAGAAACCCTATAGCGCCGAGAGCGTCGCGGCCCTGTTCTAGAGCATTCTTCGGCGAAGCGGATCCGACTCGTCGTCGGAAAACCCGCTAGTCGAGCAGGAAGCGCGCGCGCTGTTCCGGAGCCGGGACGTGGCAGTGATCGCTTTTGCCAAAGATCTGGTACCGATTGGCGGCGATCCAGTCGTAGGCTCGGTCGGTCAGGGCGCGCGGCAGACGTTCGATCCAGGCGACGTGGCGCCAGGGCGCGGGCAGCCGGCGGAGCAGGGCGGCCACGGCGGCGGTCTTGCGAAGCGGCCGTCCGCTGTCGAAGAACAGGAAGCTTTCGGGGGCGTCGGGGTCCAGGCCATGCGCGATCGCCAGCCGCCGCCCGAACGGCGACTGGACTGAGGTGAAGCGGATCACGCCTTGGCGGTCCAGGCGCAGCACCGTGCGCACTACGCCGTCGCAGAGATGGCAGACCCCATCGAACAGCATCAGCGCGTCGGGCGCTGGGTCATCGCGCCCGGTCATGGCGTCTCGCACTCGCGCCGGAGGGCGACCAAGGATTGCGGCACGGTGCGGCGCATCAGGCTGGAGACGAGGCCGGCAGGCACCGCGAAGGGCGCCGTGGCCCAGAGATCGTAGGTGACCCGCGTGCGGGCGCCGCCGTCGATCGGCTCCAGCCGCCAGTAGCCGTCGCAGGCGCGGATGTCGCCGCCGATACAGGTGAAGCGGATTTCGCGATCGGGCCGCAGCACCAGACGCGCCCTCGATTGCATGGCGGGGAGGAAGAAGCCCCACTTCACGGTGTGTTCGCGCACCTCCGAGCCGTCAGGAGCGCGGGAGACCACCTTGCAGCGCTTGACCCCGGGGCTCATCCGGGCGGCGCGATCGCAATCGAGGATGACGTCGAACACCACCGAGGGCGGGGCGGCGATCTCGACGCTGGCGCGCACCACGCCGCGCCCTTGAGCGTCGGCATGGGCCTCGACCTGGACGCCGTCGTCCTTGACGATCCATTCTGTCGCCGCGCGCGCGGGCGTGGCGACCAGAAGCGATAGGAAAAGCAGGGCGAGCCGGCGCATCGTGTCGATGCTAACGCGCCGGCCCGGTTTTCGTCACGCGCCGGCGCGGTTCTGGATCAGGTCGTCCACCACGGAGGGGTCGGCCAAGGTCGAGGTGTCGCCGAGGCTTGAAAGCTCGTTTTCGGCGATCTTGCGCAGGATACGGCGCATGATCTTGCCCGAGCGGGTCTTGGGCAGGCCCGGGGCCCACTGGATGACATCCGGTGTGGCGATGGGGCCGATCTCGCGGCGAACCCAGTCGGTCAGCTCCTTGCGCAGCGCGTCTGAGGCGGTCACTCCGGCGTTCAGGGTCACGTAGCAATAGATGCCCTGGCCCTTGATGTTGTGCGGATAGCCGACGACCGCCGCCTCGGCCACGCGCGGGTGGGCGACCAGGGCGCTTTCGACCTCGGCCGTGCCCAGGCGATGGCCCGAGACGTTCAGTACGTCGTCCACCCGACCGGTGATCCAGTAGTAGCCGTCGGCGTCGCGGCGGCAGCCGTCGCCGGTGAAGTACTTGCCGGGATAGGTCGAGAAATAGGTCTCGAAGAAGCGGCGATGATCGCCATAGACCGTGCGCATCTGACCCGGCCAGCTGTCGGTGATCACGAGGTTGCCCTCGGTCGCGCCCTCCAGAACGACGCCCTCTGCGTCCACCAGCTGCGGCTTGACGCCCGGCATGGGGCCGCAGGCCGAACCGGGCTTCAAGGCGTCAGCGCCGGGCAGGGGCGTCATCAGCGTGCCGCCGGTCTCGGTCTGCCACCAGGTGTCGACGATCGGGCAGCGGCTTTCGCCCACCACGCGGTGGTACCAGAGCCAGGCCTCCGGATTGATCGGCTCGCCCACGCTGCCCAGCAGGCGCAACGAGGCGCGCGAGGTGCGCTCGACCGGCGCCTCGCCCTCGCGCATCAGGGCGCGCAGGGCCGTTGGGGCGGTGTAGAAGATCTCGACCTTGTGCTTGTCGATCACCTGCCAGAAGCGGCTGTTGCAGGGATAGTTCGGCACGCCCTCGAACATCACGCTGGTCGCGCCGTTCGCGAGCGGGCCGTAGACGATGTAGGTGTGGCCGGTGACCCAGCCGATGTCGGCGGTGCACCAGTAGACCTCTCCCGGGCGGTAGTCGAACACCGCCTCGTGCGTCCAGCTGGCCCAGACCAGATAGCCGCCGGTCGTATGCAGCACGCCCTTGGGTTTGCCCGTCGAGCCGGAGGTGTAGAGGATGAACAGCGGGTCCTCGGCGTTCATCGGCTCGGGCGCACAGTGGATCGAGGCCTTGGCGGCGGCGTGCTCGTAGATGATGTCGCGGCCGGCGGTCAGCGGCACGCTGGCGCCTGTGCGGGTGACGACGAGCACCTTTTCCACGCCCGGACAGTGCGCCAAGGCGGCGTCGACATTGGCTTTCAGCGGGATGCGTTTGCCGCCGCGCACGCCTTCGTCCGCCGTGATGACCAGCTTGGAGTCACAGTCGTTGATGCGCCCCGCCAGGCTGTCGGGCGAGAAGCCGGCGAACACCACCGAGTGGACGGCGCCGATCCGGGCGCAGGCCAGCATCGCATAGGCGGCCTCGGGGATCATCGGCAGGTAGATCGTGACCCGGTCGCCCTTGGTCACGCCTTGGGCCTTGAAGACATTGGCCATGCGGCAGACCTGCTCGTGCAGTTCCGCATAGGTGATTTTCCGCGAGGCGGCCGGATCGTCGCCTTCCCAGATCAGCGCAACGTCATGGGCGCGGTGGCGAAGGTGGCGGTCGATGCAGTTGGCCGAGACGTTGAGGACACCGTCCTCGTACCAGCGGATGCGGAAGTCCTCCTCGCGGAAGGAGACGTCCTTGATCTTGGTGGGCGGAGTGATCCAGTCCAGACGACCGGCCAGATCCTTCCAGTAGCCGTGCGGATCCTCGTCGGCGCGCCGGCGGGCGGCGGCCAGGGCGTCGGCGTTGACATGGGCGCGATCAGCCCAGGCCTTTGGAACCGGAAACAGCATACCGTCGCTCACCTGCGCTACTCCCCTTTATTATCGGCGCGGAATTAGGCGAAGCCAACCGCCCGGCGCAAGAAGACCAATAAGGTTTCTCGCGCCGGACGGCCGACGTGGGATCCTGCGAACGGATCAGAAGAAGCCCAGGGCCTTGGGGCTGTAGCTGACCAGCATGTTCTTGGTCTGCTGGTAGTGGTCGAGCATCATCTTGTGGGTCTCGCGCCCGACGCCCGACTGCTTGTAGCCGCCAAACGCCGCGTGGGCGGGATAGGCGTGGTAGCAGTTGGTCCACACGCGGCCGGCCTGGATGCCGCGTCCGAAGCGGTAGCAGCGGTTGGCGTCACGGCTCCAGACACCGGCGCCCAGGCCGAAGGCGGTGTCGTTGGCGATCGCTAGAGCTTCTTCCTCGGTCTTGAAGGTGGTGACGGCCAGGACCGGGCCGAAGATCTCCTCCTGGAAGATCCGCATCTTGTTGTGGCCTTCGAACACGGTCGGCTCGACATAGTAGCCGTCGGCCAGCAGGCCCGGCAGGATCTTGCGCTGACCGCCGGCCAGCAGCTTGGCCCCTTCGTTGCGGCCGATATCCATGTAGCCGAGGATCTTGTTCAGCTGCTCTTCGGAGGCCTGGGCGCCGATCATGGTGGCGGGATCGAGCGGGCTGCCTTGGACGACGGCGTTCACGCGCTTGAGAGCGCGTTCCATGAACTTCTCATAGATCGACTCCTGCACCAGGGCCCGGCTGGGGCAGGTGCAGACCTCGCCCTGGTTCAGGGCGAACATGGTGAAGCCCTCCAGGGCCTTGTCGAGATAGTCGTCGTCCTCGCGCGTGACATCGTCGAAGAAGATGTTCGGCGACTTGCCGCCCAGCTCGAGGGTCACCGGGATCAGGTTCTGGGCGGCGTACTGCATGATCAGCCGGCCGGTGGAGGTCTCACCGGTGAAGGCGATCTTGGCGATGCGCGGGCTGGAGGCCAGCGGCTTGCCGGCTTCGAGGCCGAAGCCGTTGACGATGTTCAGCACGCCGGCCGGCAGCAGGTCGCCGATCATCTCGGCCCAGACCATGATCGAGGCGGGGGTCTGCTCGGCGGGCTTCAGAACCACGCAGTTGCCGGCCGCCAGGGCGGGCGCCAGTTTCCAGCAGGCCATCAGCAGCGGGAAGTTCCACGGGATGATCTGGCCGACCACGCCCAGCGGCTCGTGGAAGTGGTAGGCGATGGTGTCGTGGTCGATCTCGGAGATCGAGCCTTCCTGGCTGCGCAGGCAGCCCGCGAAATAGCGGAAGTGGTCGATGGCCAGCGGAATGTCGGCGGCCATGGTCTCGCGGATCGGCTTGCCGTTGTCCCAGGTCTCGGCCGTGGCGAGCGCCTCGAGGTTTTCCTCCATGCGGTCGGCGATGCGCAGCAGGATGCGCGAGCGGTCGGCCGCGCTGGTCTTGGCCCAGGCGTCCTTGGCGGCGTGGGCGGCGTCCAGGGCGCGCTCGATGTCGACGGCCTGAGAGCGCGCGATCTCGCAGATCTTGCGGCCGTGGATCGGCGAGCTGTTGTCGAAATAGCGACCGTCGGCAGGCGCGACCCACTGGCCGCCGATGAAGTTGTCGTAGCGGGCCTTGAAGGGCGCACGCGACAGGGAATCGATGAACTCGGGCTTGGTCATGGTTTCCTCCAGCCGCCTTACCGGCGGACATCTGGAAGAAAACTTGCGGCCAAGAGAGCGGGGCTTCGTAGCGGGTCGGGAGTCCGGATCGCGCCGAGTGTCTCATCGGTGAGACACCTTCAGGTGAATTCGCGGCCTCGCGCCAGGTCGAGCCGCTTGAGCTTGCGATTCATCGTGGCGCGCGACAGGCCCAGCAGCGCCGCCGCCGCCGAAACGTTGCCGCCCGTCTGAGACAGCGCGCGCCGCACCGCCGCCCGCTCGGCCTCGTCCAGGCTGGCGGCGCGATCGGGGAAGGTGACCCCGCCGCGCAGAACCGCGTCGGTCAGCTTCAGGGCTTGGCGGGCCGCCCGGGTGGCGCCGATGATCAGGTCGTCACCGTCCACGGCCAGCATTGGGGCCGAGGCCCGCTCCAGGGTCTGTTCGGGCAGCAGCACGATGCGCGCGTCCGGAAACGCGTCGCGGAAGGCGCGCGCCTCGATCCGGCGGGCGGCGTCGGTGACGATGCGCTCGACCAGGCTGGTCAGGCCGTCCATGCCGGGGCGGCAGGACGAGACGTCGAGCGCTCCGGCCAGGCCGCCCGTCGCGTCGAACAGCGGCGCCACCGTGCAGGACAGCCCGATATTGCGGGTATGGAAGTGCTGGTCGCGGTGCACGGTCAGGACGCGTTGTTCGGCCAGACAGGTGCCGATACCGTTGGTGCCTTCGCGGGCCTCGCTCCAGACCGCCCCTTCCCACAGGCCCCAGCGGCGGAAGACCGGGTCGTCCCCCGCCACGCCACGACGATCGACGGGCACGCCCTCGGCGTCGGTCAGCAACACGCAGCAGCCCGACTCGCCCACCGCCTGGAACAGCGAGTCCAGATTGTCCCGCGCCGCCGCCAGGAAGGGGCCCATGCGCTCCTGCGCCTCGCGCAGTTCGGCGCTGGTCAGGGTCTCGGGAGGCTTGCGGTTCTCGGGGTCCAGGTGGTGCTGGGTGAGGCAGCGCCGCCACGAGGCGGCGATCGGCGACAGCGCCGCGGCGGCGCCGTTGCTCAAGACGGATAAGACCCGGTCGGCGTGGCCTTCGGCCATCATGATCCTCCCTGGCGCGGCCAAGCCGCCCAGAAGCGCACCATGACGCCAGCGGGCGTGCGGCCGCAATCAGGGATTCTACTTGTCCGGACCCAGATTGAGCTTAGACAAAACGTCGCGTTGCTCAGGAGTTTTCGATGCTGCTCGCCCTCTCTACCTGGCCCGAGATCAAGGCTCGGCTCGAGACGAACACCGCCGTGGTGGTGCCGATCGGGTCGAATGAACAGCACGGTCCGACGGGCCTTCTGGGCACCGACTGGCTGTGCCCCGAGATCATCGCCCATGAGGCCAGCAAGCGCGCCGACGACAAGGTGCTGGTGGCGCCGACCTTCAATATCGGCATGGCCCAGCATCACCTGGCGTTTCCGGGCACCATCTTCCTGCGGCCCTCGACCTTCATCGCCGCGATCGGCGACTGGGTGCGGTCGCTGTCGGCGCACGGCTTCACACGGATCTATTTCCTGAACGGGCACGGCGGCAACGTGGCCTCGATCGAGGCCGCGTTCTCGGAGATCTACGCCGATTACAGCTTCCGCCAGCAGCGCGCGCCGTTCGCGCTCAAGCTTAAGAACTGGTGGGACCTGGCCGGCGTCAACGCCCTGGCCAACCGGCAGTTTCCGACCGGACACGGCAGCCACGCCACCCCGTCCGAGATCGCGGTGACCCAGTGGGCCTATCCCGAGGCGATCAAGACGGCGGCCTATTCGCCCCAGATCGCGCCGACGGGACCGATCCGCGAAGCGCTGGATTTCCGCGCCCGCTACGCCGACGGCCGCATGGGTTCGGACCCGGCCCAGGCGACGCCCGAAAAGGGCGGCGAGCTGGTGAACATGGCCGCCAACGCCCTGATCGAAGACCTGGCGGCGTTCGCGGCCGAGCAGGCGCCGGCCTAAGCTTCCACAGCCCGCCGTTCGAGCGCCGGCTGGCCGTGCCGGGTAGCCATCACCTCGCCGATCACCGCGACGGCCACCTCGAACGGCGCCTTGCCGCCCAAATCGAGGCCGATCGGCGCGCGTAGCTTGGTGAGATCGCGTTCGCCAAGACCCGCCGCCTTCAGGCGTGCGAGGCGTTCGGGCAGGCGGCGCCGCGCGCCCAGCAGGCCGACATAGGGCGCGGGGGAGGGCAGGGCCGCCATCAGCGCCGTGTGATCCTGCTCCAGATCGTGACCGCACACCGCCACTGACGTCCAGGCGTCCAGCCCGATGGCGGCGAGGGCTTCTTCCAGCGGCTCGCGGCGATAGGCGACGCCCGGCAGAGGCGGCGGGGCGACCGGACCCTTGGGGCGCAGCAGGAAGGTCTCGTGACCGGACTGCGTCGCTAGCCCCGCAATGGCCAGCGCCGTTGGATCGCCGCCGATCACCACCAGGCGCGGGACCGGGCCGTAAGCCCGCTCGAACGCGCCCGGCCAAGGGACTTGCGGCTCCTCGGCGCAGATTCGGCGCGCACCATCGCTGACCCAGAAAGCCGGCAGGCGGGCGGCGGCGAGGTCGAGCAGGGTTCGGGCGGCCGCGTCGTCGGGCGCGATCCGTTCGACTAGGATCTCGATCCGCGCGCCGCAGAGGAGTCGGATATCGGGCCAGGGGCTGCCCTCGCCATAGACCAGCCGGCGCGGAACGCCGTCTTCCAGGCATGCACGGGCATGGACCTCGACGTCGGCCTCGATGCAGCCGCCCGACAGGAAACCCGAGATGAGTCTGTCGCCGAACACCATCTGAGCGCCAACAGGGCGCGGCCCGCCGCCGCCCAGCGCGACGATCGTCGCCAGGGCCGCTGGGCCTCTCGAAAGCGCCTGGGCCAAGGCCGGGCGGGCGTCTTCGGCCAGGCCGTGCATCGGCCAGGC
The DNA here is from genome assembly GCF_002742645.2 of Caulobacter sp. FWC26. Lineage (NCBI taxonomy): Bacteria > Pseudomonadati > Pseudomonadota > Alphaproteobacteria > Caulobacterales > Caulobacteraceae > Caulobacter > Caulobacter sp. FWC26. Next base: position 4,331,423 of record NZ_CP033875.1, on the reverse strand, counting down.
GGCGTCTTTTACGTCAAAGGTCATCGGCGCGACTTTAACCCCTCGGCAAGGTTCCAGAAACCGGATGTTCAAACCTTGGGGCTTAGCCTCGGGTTCTGTTGGTGAGTTTCGCGCACGGATGGCGATGTCCATTTCGGTCTCAAAACTGGGTCTGGCGGCCGCTCAATTCGGCCTCGACGGCGGGAGCTCGTCCGCGCCGCGAGGCCGCACGCCGGAAGCCGAAGCCCGCGATATCCTGAACATCGCCGCGCGCGCCAAGCTGTCGGTGCTGGACGCCTCGGGCCTGTTTGGCCGCGCTGAAACCCTGCTGGGCGACCTCATTCCGCGCCCGGTTCCGTTCCGCGTGACGATCTCGACCGCGCGCGCCGATCGCGGTCCCGACTATGTCGAGGCCGAGGCCCGCGCCGCCCTGCGTCGCATCGGCGTCGAGCGCGCCGACGCCATTGTCGTTCACTCGCCCGCCGAGCTGTTCGGCCCGCACGGCGCGGCGCTGTGGGAGCGCCTGCAGCGCCTGAAAAACCAGGGCCTGTTCGCCAAGATCGGCGTCTCGGCCCACGCCTCGGATGATCCGGTCGGGGTGGCCAAGCGCTTCAAGCCCGACATTCTGCAAGCCCCGGCCTCGCTGCTGGACCAGCGCCTGCTGGCTGACGGCTCGCTGCAACGCATCGCCGGGATGGGGATCGAGGTGCATCTGCGCTCGATCTTCCTGAACGGCCTGCTGTTCCTGCCGCCTGATCGCGTGCCCGCACAGTTGAAGGGCGCTTCGGGGCGTCTGTCGCGCGTGCGCCGGATGATCGCCGAGGGGCGCTCGGACCCGCTGCAGGCTGCGCTGGGCTTTGCCTTGTCGCGCGCCGAAGGCTCGGCGGTTCTGGTCGGTGTCAACTCCGCCGCCGAGCTGTCGGCGGTGGTCGCGGCCGCCTCGAGTCCGCCGCCGGACCTCGACTGGGACGACATGGCCATCGACGATCCGGTCGCGCTCGATCCGCGACGTTGGGTCGCCTAACACCCGCCTAGAATCACACCCGACAATAGATCGCATCGGACGGCGCGCGCCTTTGCCCGCGTCGTTCAGCGCGCGTTAAGCGTGCCTGTTAAGGTCGCATAAGTTTCTGATTCATCGAGGTTTTATTCTTTAGGTCTAAGTTGTTCCCAACAAAGGGAGACGCGTCCATGATCCTCGCCGTCCTGCAAGCCCGCATGGGTTCGTCCCGGCTGCCGGGCAAGTCGATGGCCACGCTGCAGGGCCAGCCGATGATCGTGCGTCAGCTGGAGCGTCTGCGCGGCGCGCGCTGCCTTTCCAAGATCATCGTCGCCACCAGTCAGGACGAGGCTGACGACGCCCTGGCGGGCTTTCTCGTCTCGCGCGGCCACACCGTTCATCGCGGGGCCGGGGCCGACATCCTGGCGCGCATCGCCCGCTGCGCCGACGCGATCAGCGCCGTCAGCCATGTGGTTCGCCTGAAGGGCGACGCCCCGTTCATGGACGCAGGCGTGGTCGACGACGCGGTCCGGATGGGCCTGGCCAGCGGCGCCGACTACACCTCCAACCGCGTCCACCGGACCTATCCGGCCGGGCTTGAGGTCGAGGTCATCAAGGCCGGCGTTCTGCGCGAGGCCGCCGCCGAAGAGCGCGACCCGACCGCGCGCATCTCGCCCACCGCCGCCATTCGCGCCCAGCCGCAGCGCTGGAGTCAGGCCCACCTGCGCGCCGCCCGCGACTGGTCGCGGCTGGACTGGCGGGTCAAGACCGCCGCCGATCTGGCTTTCGCGCGCTCGGTCTACGACGCCCTCTATCCCGGCGACCCCGATTTCCGCATGGGCGACGTGCTCGACCTGGTCGAGAACCGTCAGGACATCGCCCGCTTCGCCGCCTGACTTTTGTAAGCGTCTGTCTCTCTCCCAAAACTAAAAAGGGCGCCGTGCGAGACCCGCGCGGCGCCCTTCTTCTATCTGATGTAACCGGACGGTCTTACTTCCAGGCGCCGTACGGGTCGATCGAGGGCTTGCCCAGGGCCTCGGCGACGGCCGGGTGGGCCAGTTCGCCGTTCAGGACGTTCAGGCCGCGCGCGAGGTGGACGTTGGTCTTCAGCGCGTCCAGGCCCTTGTCGGCCAGAGCCAGGCCAAAGGGCAGGGTCGCGTTGCCCAGGGCTTCCGACGACGTGCGCGGCGCCGCGCCCGGCATGTTGGCCACACAGTAGTGGACGACGCCGTCGACCGTATAGGTCGGCTCGGCGTGGGTGGTCGGCTTGCTGGTCTCGAAGCAGCCGCCCTGATCGATCGAGACGTCGACGAGCACCGAGCCGGGCTTCATCTGCTTGAGGTGCTCGCGGCGCACCAGCTTGGGCGCGGCCGCGCCGGCGGTCAGTACCGCGCCGATGACGACGTCGGCCTTGAGAATTTCTTCCTCCACCGCCCCGAAGGTCGAGTAGCGGGTCAGGATCCGGCCTTGATAGAGGTCGTCCAGCTCGCGCATGCGCGGGATAGAGCGTTCCAGCACTACGACCTCGGCGCCTAGGCCCGCCGCCATGCGCGCGGCGTTGCTGCCGACCACGCCGCCGCCCAGCACGGCCACGCGCGCCGGCGGCACGCCGGGCACGCCGCAGAGCAGCAAGCCCATGCCGCCATTGTGCTTCAGCAGCGTTTCGGCCGCCGAGAACACGGCGATCCGGCCGGCCACTTCCGACATGGGGGCGAGCAGCGGCAGGCCGCCCTTGGCGTCGGTGACGGTCTCATAGGCGATGGCCGCGCAGCCGCTCTTGAGCAGGCCTTCGGTCTGGGCGGGATCGGGCGCGAGGTGGAGGTAGGTGAAGAGGATGTGGCGCGGCTCGAGCTTTTCCCACTCGACCTTCTGCGGCTCCTTGACCTTCACGATCATGTCCGCGCCGGCGAAGACGGCGGCGGCGTCGGGAACGATGCTGGCGCCCGCCTTGACGTAGACGTCGTCGGCGTAGCCGGCGCCGAGGCCCGCGCCCGACTGGACGATGACGGTGTGGCCGTGGCCGACATACTCACGGACGGCGGTAGGGGTGAGGCCGACCCGGTGTTCGCCCGGTTTGATCTCGGAAGGGACGCCAACGCGCATGATGCTTCCTCCAAAAGCGCTTTAGATGCGATCATGCGCCTCTTTCTTCGCAGGTTTCTTGGCGATTTCGGCCTCGGCGTGCGACTTGATGCAGGAATCCTGCGTGATATAGTCAAGTCATGAAGAAAGCCGCCGTGGAACTCGATAGTTTCGATCGGAAGCTCCTCACCGTGCTGCAAAGGCGGGGGCGCGCCAGCTTTGTCGAGCTGGGCGAGGCGGTCAGTTTGTCGGAGTCGGCCTGCCTGCGCCGCGTGCGCGCGTTGGAGGAGCAGGGGGTCATCAGCCGCTACGCTGCGGTGATCGACGAGCGGGCCGTGGGCCTGCCGCTCAGCGTCTTCGTGACCGTGACCCTGTCGTCCCAGGCCGAAAGCGCACTGAGCGCCTTCGAGAAGGCCGTCACCGGCGTCCGGGAGGTGGCGGAATGCTATCTGATGACCGGCGGCTCGGACTATCTTCTGCGTCTGGTGGTGCGTGACGTGGATGACCTGGAGCGCGTCCACGCCCAGGAACTGACCCGGATCCCCGGTGTGGTGCGGGTCAGTTCCAGCATCGCCATGCGCACGGTGGTCAAGCGTGTCGAATTGCCGCTGTAGGGATCGATTAACCTTGTCTTGAACCGTCTTGGCCTAACGTCTCGCCGACATCCAACCGCGTCGGGGGACGAGATGGTTTCGAGACGGCTCCTTTTGGGCGCGCTGGCCGGCATGGCCGCGCCCGCGCTGGCCTTCGCCGAGGGCGAGGGACACGGGCCTAGCGTGCTGACCAAGAAGGGGCGGCGCACCGCCAGCGCCCTCAAGCATCAGGCCAGCGACAAGGCCGCGCTCGACAAGGCGCTGGCCAGCGTCAAGCCGATGGAGCCGGACCCCGCCCACGAGCCCGAAAGCCATGCGCCGCCGCAGGAGGTGACGCCGGAGGAAGCGCTGGGCCGCCTCAAGCACGGCAACGCGATCTTCGCGCGAGGCGGGGCCAATCTGATGCTGCCGTCGCTGGCGCGCGTCGCTGAGCTCTCCAACGGCCAGAAGCCGTTCGCGATCGTCGTCGGCTGCTCCGACAGTCGGGTCGCGCCGGAACTGGTGTTCGACTGCAATCTCGGCGAACTGTTCGTGGTCCGCGTCGCCGGCTCCACGGTCGGCCGCGAGGGCCTCGGATCGATCATCTACGCCGTCGAGCACCTGGGCGCGCCGCTGATCGTGGTTCTGGGCCATACCAAGTGCGGCGCCGTCGGCGCGGCGGTCGATGTCGCCACCAAGCACGCGCACCTGCATGGCGCGCTCCACGAAATGGTGCTGCCGATCCTGCCGGCGGTGGTCGCTGCCGAGGAGCGCCATCCGGCGGACTTGCAGGACGCGGCCATTCGCCAGAATGTGCGCGACGTCGCCGCCCGCCTGAAGGTGGCCGACGGGGTGCTGGCCGAAAAGCTGGCGGAGGGTCGCCTCAAGGTGGTCTCGGCTTGCTACGATCTGACCACCGGACTGGTCGCGTTCGACGCATAATATCGTCATCGTCCCGCCGTTGACCCCCGTCGCGGCTTAGGCTCAAGTCGCCCCGAGCCTAGGCGAGCAGGGGAGATATCGGGATGTCGACGGACGAGACGCCGCCGGAAGGCGGCCGCGACTCCCGTCGCGGCCTGGGCTCGCGCTGGGACAGCCTGCGTCAGACGCTCTCCGACCGCTGGCCGACCGCCCTGAATGGGCCCGTCGCCCTGGCTCTGGCCGGGGCCCTGGTGGTCGGTTTCGGCGGCGGCTTCGCCGTCGGCAAAGGCGGCCATTTCTTCGGCGGCGGCAAGCCGGCCGGCGCGGAGACGGTCAAGGGCGAGGCCTGGTCGCTGTTCGGCAAGCCGCGCTCGGCCAGCGCGCCGCGCCGGGGCATTCCCAAGCCCGAGGGCTTCGCCGTCTGGCAGACCCGCGTCGACAGCAGCGGTCCCGATCCGCTGGCCTGCATCCGCATGAGCCGCGACTTGGACGCCTCGAAATCCTACGCCGACTTCGTGCTGCTTTCGCCCGACATCGGCCGGCAGCCTTCGGTTCGGGTGAAGGGCGACGAGCTGTGTTTGGGCGGGATCGGCTTCACCGACCATCGCATCACCCTGCTCAAGGGGCTGCCCGCCAAGGGCGGCGAGACCTTGGGCGCGAACGCCGACGTCGACTTCACCTTTGGTGAGAAGCCCCCTTATGTCGGCTTCGCCGGCGATGGCGTGATCTTGCCGCGCGAGGAGTCCGACGGCGTCGCCATCGAGACGATCAACGTCCAAAGCCTGGCCATCGAGGTCTGGCGCGTGCCGGACCGCAACCTAGTTCGCAAGTCGATCAGCGCGCCAGAGCCGACCGGCGAAGGCGACTGGGCCGGCGACTATGGCGAGGATTCCGTCGGCGACGACGGTCGCCAGGTCTGGAAGGGGACTGTGCAGGTCGCTGGCGGCGCGACCGGCCAGAAGGCTACCACGGTCTTCCCGCTGGGCGCTGTGCTCAAGGACATGAAGGCCGGCGCCTTCGTCATCAAGGCGCGCGACGCCTCGGGCGGCCGCGATCCCGACGATGGCGACAACAATCCCGCCCAGGCCCGCCGCTGGATCGTATTCACCGACATGGCCATGCTGGCCTATGACGGCTCGGAAAGCCTGGATGTCGTGGTCCGCTCGCTCAAGAGCGCCAAGACCCTGTCGGGCGTGCGCGTGGCCCTGGTCGCCGCCGACGGCGAGCCCCTGGCCGAGGCGCAGAGCGACGCCGACGGCCGCGTGCGGTTCCTGCGTCCGCTGCTGAAAGGCCAGGGCGCCGAGCGCGCCAAGATGGTCATGGCCTATGGGGCGCAAGGCGATCTGGCGTTGCTGGACCTCGACCGCTCGCCGGTGGACCTGTCCAAGCAGGGCGTCGGCGGCCGCACCGAAGGCGGCGTCGACGGTCGCAGCGTCGCGGCCGACATCGACGGCTATCTCTACGCCGACCGGGGCATCTATCGTCCGGGCGAGACGGTCCACCTGACCGCCATGATCCGCGACCGGATGGCCAAGGCCGTCAACGACCGCAAGGGCGAGATCATCGTCAAGCGTCCGTCCGGCGTCGAGTTCCGCCGCTATCCGTTCAGCCAGGCCAATGCCGGCGCGGCTCTTGCCGACATCGCCCTGCCGCGCTCGGCGCCGCGAGGGCGCTGGACGGCGCTGTTGCATGTCGAAGGCATCGAGGAGGCGACGGGGTCGTTGAGCTTCTCCGTCGAAGACTTCGCGCCCCAGCGTCTGGCCGTCACCGCCACGGGCCAGGAAACCGTGCCGCTCGGCGCGGGCGACACCCGCAAGGTCGATGTCTCGGCCCGGTTCCTCTATGGCGCGCCGGGCGCGGGCCTGCAGACCCAGGGCGAGGCGCGCCTGCGCGCCGACACCGATCCGTTCCCCGCCTTCAAGGGCTTCGCGTGGGGCGACCAGGGCAAGCCGTTCGACGAAAAGTACCTTGACCTCGGCTCGACCGTGACAGACGGCGAAGGCCACGCGATCCTGTCGGTTGGAACCGGCGACGTCGGCGACAACGCCCAACCGCTGGTGGCCTCGGTCACGGCTTCCGTCTTCGAGCCGGGCGGCCGTCCGGTGCGCGAGGGGCTGGAGCTGAAGATCCGGACCAAGGCCGTCTATTACGGCGTCAAGGTCGAGCAGGGCGAGTCGGGCAAGGGCGATCCGCCCGTCAGCCTCGACATCATCGCCGTCAACGCCGCCGGCCAGCGCATCGGCGCCACCGCCACCTACACGCTGGTGGCCGAGCGTTGGGACTATGACTGGTTCCAGCAGAACGGCCGCTGGCAGTGGCGGCGCAGCAGTCGCGACGCGATCGTCGCCAAGGCTCAGGTCAATATCGGCGCGGGCCAGCCCGCCAAGATCGCCCGACGCCTGGGCTGGGGCGACTATCGCCTCGAGGTCGAAGGGGCCGATGGGGCCAAGACGGTCACCCGCTTCTCGGCGGGCTGGGGCGCGCCGGCCCGTGAGGGCGAGGCGCCGGACGTCGTCCGCGTCACCGCCGGAACCAAGACCTATGCGCAAGGCGACACGGTCGAGATCACCCTGAAGCCGCCCTATGCCGGCGAGGCCCAGATCGCGGTCGCCACCGATCGCCTGATCGACCTCAAGACCGTCAGCGTCGGCGAGAACGGGACGACCGTCCGCCTGAAGACCTCGGCCGCCTGGGGCGGCGGGGCCTATGTCATGGTCAGCGTCATCCAGCCGCGCGACCCGGTCGCCTCGCCCAAGCCGCGTCGGGCGCTGGGTCTCGTTTATGTGCCGATCGACCCCAAGGGCCGCAAGCTGACCGTCGACCTGGGCACGCCCAGCAAGATCGACAGCAAGGCGCCGGTCGAGATCCCGGTGAAGGTGTCGGGCATGGGCCTTGGCCAGAAGGCCCGCATCACCATCGCGGCGGTGGACGAGGGCATCCTGCGCCTGACCCACCAGGAAAGCCCCGACCCGGTGAAGTGGTACTTCGGCAAACGGGCCCTGACCCTCAACTACCGCGACGACTACGGTCGTCTTCTGGACCCGAACATGGGCGCGCCGGCCAACGTCAATTTCGGCGGCGACGAGATTGGCGGCGAAGGCCTGACGACCACCCCGATCAAGACCGTGGCCCTGTGGTCGGGCGTGGTGGAGACCGGCTTCGACGGCAAGGCGGTGGTCAAGCTGCCGGCCGCCGACTTCAACGGCGAACTGCGCATCCAGGCCGTGGCCTGGACCGACACCGCCGTCGGCTCGGCCTCCAAGCCGCTGACCGTGCGCCAGCCGGTGGTGGCGGACCTGAACCTGCCGCGCTTCCTGGCGCCGGGCGATGAGGCCTATGCCACGCTGGAGCTGCACAATGTCGAGGGCAAGCCGGGCGCCTACACCGCCGAGGCCTTCTCGATGGGCGGATTGAAGGTGGCCTTCAAGAAGGTGTTCCAGCTGGTGCTGGGCCAGCGCGTCGCCGAGAAGATTCCGTTCCTGGCGCCGGACGTCACGGGCGTGGGCAAGATCGGCTTCAAGGTCGCCGGTCCGGGCTTTGCGACCCAGAAGGACTATCCGATCCAGACGCGCCTGGGCTGGGGCGACATCGTGCGCACCACCACCGAGCCCCAGAAGCCGGGCGAGGCCTTCACGCCCTCGTACCCGCTGCTGGCGGGCCTGGCCGCGGGCGATGTGACCATGCAGGTCAGCTACTCGCCGATCCGGGGCTTTGACCCCTCGGCGATCGCCGTGGCGCTGCAGCGGTATCCGTACGGCTGCACCGAGCAACTGGTCTCGACGGCCTATCCGCTGCTGTACGCCCAGACCTTCTCGAACGACCCCAAGCTCAAGCGCACCCCGGCCGCCCTCGCGGGCGCGGTGGGCAAGCTGCTGGACCGCCAGACGCTCGACGGGGCCTTTGGCCTGTGGCGCGTCGGCGACGGCGAGGCCGATCCGTGGCTGGGCGCCTATGTCGTCGACTTCCTTCTGGAGGCGAAGGCGCAGGGCGTGGCCGTGCCGGATGCGGCCATCGACAAGGCCGTGGGCGCCATGCGCCAGGTCAGCCGACCCGAAGGCTGGGCCTCGGTCGCCTATCGCATGGAGTATCCGGGGTGGTGGGCCAGCAACGAGGACGCCTCCAAGAAGGCCACCGAGCGGATGCGCCGCCGCGCCAGCGCGTACGCCCTTTATGTGATGGCCAAGGCCGGCAAGGGTGATCTGGCTCGCCTGCGCTGGTGGCACGACGTGCAGATGAAGGATGAGGACCAGCCGATCGCCAAGGCCTATGTCGCTGCGGGCCTGGCCCGCATGGGCGACAACGCCCGCGCCCGCTCGGCCATGCGCCAGGCGGTCGGATCGCTGGGTTATCGCGACGAGATGGACTGGTACCAGTCGGCCCTGCGCGACACCGCCGTGTTGACGGCCCTGGCGGCCGAGTCCGGCATGATGGACGTGGCTCGCCAGATGCAGGGACGCCTGGAGAACTCGGTCAAGGATCCCGACGCCCTGAACACTCAGGAGCAGGCGGCGCTGCTGCACGCGGCCAACGCCCTGATCAAGGCCTCAGGTCCGATCTCGATCCAGGCCACCGGCGCCAATCCGTTGCCGCCGGCCGGCGGCGCCCCGCGCTGGGCGGTGGGCAAGCTGGCTGACGCCCGCTTCGTCAACACCGGCAAGGGCGTTCTGTGGCGCACGGTCAGCGTGCGCGGCACGCCGGTATCCGCGCCGCCGGCCAGCGCCAGCGGCTTGTCGGTGGGCAAGCGCCTGCTGTCGATGAGCGGCGCGGCGATCGACCCGGCGAGCATCCGTCAGGGCGATCGGATCATCGTGCTGGTCTCCGGCCGCTCGATGCAGGCGCGCTCGATGGCTCTGGTGGTCGACGACGCCCTGCCGGCCGGGTTCGAGATCGAGACCACCCTGGGCGCCGACGACGCCCAGAATGGTCCGTTCAAGTTCCTGGGCGAGCTGACCGCCGCCGACGTGCAGGAAAGCCGTGACGACCGCTTCATCGCAGCCGTGGACCTGGAGGGGAACAAGGCCTTCGCGCTGGCCTATGTGGCGCGGGCGGTGACGCCGGGGTCGTTCTTCCTGCCGGGCGCGGTGGCCAAGGACATGTACCGTCCGGCCATCGAGGCGCGGTCCACAGCCTCGCGCGCGACCATCGCGCCGGGGCCATGATACGTGACGGCTTATCGGCCTTCTTCCCCCTCTGGGGGAGGAGGGCTGCAGGCCCGGAGGGGGCCAGTCGGTGAGGGGTCTGGACGTTTCCGGCGGGGTTTCCCTGACTCGCCCCCTCCGGATGCTGCGCATCCTCCTCCCCCGGAGGGGGAAGATGAGCGACGGCGTCCCCCGCCTGACCAAGGTCCTGATCGCCGTTCTCGCCGTCGAGCTGACTCTCTTCACCCTCGGCGCCGTCTTCCCGCCCGACATGACCCGGGCGCAGCAGTCCTCGCCGGTGGTTCTGGACCGGCGCGGCGCCTGGCTGCGGGCCCTGCCCGTCGAGGACGGTCGCTGGCGGATTCGCGCCGACCTGGAACGCACCGACAAGACGTTTCAGAAGCGCCTGATCAGGGTCGAGGACGCCCGGTTCTGGTGGCACCTGGGGGTGGATCCGCTATCGCTGGTTCGCGCCGTGGGCTCGGCGGTGGTTCATGGTCGGGTGACCTCCGGCGCCTCGACCCTGACCATGCAGACCGCCCGCCTGCTGGAGCCGCGCCCGCGCACCCTGGGCTCCAAGCTGATCGAGATGGTCCGGGCCGTGCAACTGGAAGCGCGCCTCTCCAAGCGCGAGATCCTGGCCCTCTACCTGACGCTCGCGCCCTATGGCGGCAATCTGGAGGGCGCGCGGGCGGCCAGCCTCAGCTATTTCGGCCATGAGCCCTCCAGCCTGACCGATGGCGAGCAGGCTCTGCTGATCGCCCTGCCGCAGTCGCCCGAGGCCCGCCGCCCGGACCGCCGGCCCGAGGTGGCCAAGGCTGCGCGGCGCGCGGTGCTGGACAAGATGGTGCGGGGCGGAACGATCAGCGAGGCGGCGGCCTATGAGGCCGAGAACGAGCCCCTGCCCAGGCGCGCGGCCTTCCCGACTCTGGCCTGGCATGCCGCCGGCGAACTGGCGCGGGCCGCGCCCAAGGGCCAGGCCAGCGTGGTCTCGACCCTGGACGCGGACCTTCAGTCGCGCCTGGAGCCAATGGCCGCCGCCGTCGCCGCCGCCCAGGGGCCGGACGCCACGGCCGCGATCCTGGTGGTCGAGATCCGCAATCGGGCGGTGCGCGCCTCGGTCGGCTCGGCAGGCCGAGACCGGGCCGGCGGCTGGGTCGACATGACTCGCGCCCTGCGCTCGCCGGGGTCGGCGCTGAAGCCGTTCATCTACGCGATGGCCATGGATGATGGCCTGGTGGCCGCCGACACCCAGCTGACCGACAGCGCCACCCGCTTCGCCGACTATCAGCCCGAGAACTTCGACCGGGTGTTCCATGATAAGGTGACCGTGCGCGAGGCGCTGGCCCATTCCCTGAACGTTCCGGCCGTCGCCACGCTGGAAAAGCTGGGTCCCGAGACCTTCGCCGGCCGGATCGAGGCGGCAGGCGCGCATCTGGCGCGGCCCAAGGCGCAGTTGAAGGAAGCAGGCCTGGCCCTGGCGCTGGGCGGCGAGGGGATTACCTGGCGCGATCTCGTCATGCTGTACGCGGCGCTGGGCGACAACGGGATCGCCAAGCCCCTGACCTGGACGGAGGCGGACGCCAAGGCGCGCGAAAAGGCCGCCGGGACACGCCTCGTCCGCCCCGAGGCGGCGCGGCAGGTGCTGGACATCCTGCGTGAGGCGCCCGCGCCGAAGGGGCGCGCGCCTTCGGCCCTGACGCGGGGCGGGCCGTCGATGGCCTTCAAGACCGGCACCTCTTACGGCTTCCGCGACGCAGTGGCGGCCGGAGTGGTCGGCGGCTATGCGATCCTGGTCTGGACGGGCCGCGCCGACGGCGGCGCGCGCGGCGGGCTGACGGGTCGCGACGCAGCCTTGCCGCTGTTGTTCGACGTGGCGGATGCGATCGGCGCGCAAGGCTCCGCGCCGCGCCCGATCGCGCCCAAGGCCGCGCCGCCGGCGCTGCAAAAACTCCGCGCCGCCGATGACGGCCCACGCCTGATCTTCCCGCCCGACGGTGCTTCGGTGCAGGTCGACGCTTTGGGGGGCAAAGCGCGGGGCCTGGTCCTTGCCGCCGAGGGCGAGGGCCTCACCTGGTATGTGGAGGGCGCGCCGCTCGACCCTGATCCGGTCAGCGGCCGAGCGATCTGGAAGCCGGCCGCGCCAGGGTTCTACAGGCTGACCGTGGTGGACACCGAAGGGCGCAAGGCCACGGCCCGCGTGCGGATTCGCGGCGGATAGGCTTCAGCCCGCCTGCCCGACCGCGCGCTGATAGTCTTCCAACCCAGCAATGCCGACATTGAGGTCGTTCACCAGGCCGTCAGCCAGCGAATAGACCCAGCCGTGCACGGCCAGCGACTGGCCCCGCGCCCAGGCGTCCTGGACGAAGACGTCCGAGGCCACATTGCGCACCTGGCGGGTGACGTTCAGCTCGGTCAGACGGTCGAGCATGGCGCGCTCCTCGGGGATCGCCTCCAACTCGTGGCGATGCTCGGCGTGGACCTCTCGGATCGGGTGCAGCCAGTGGTCGACGAGGCCGCGACGCTTGCCGTCGATCGCCGCCGCGACGCCGCCGCAGCCATAGTGGCCCACGACCATGATGTGCTTGACCTTCAGCACGTCGACCGCGAACTGCAGCACGCTCAGATAGTTGGCGTCCTGCGGCGGAGCCAGGTTGGCGACGTTGCGGTGGACGAACAGTTCACCGGGATCCAGGCCGACGATCTCGTTGGCCGGCACGCGGCTGTCGCTGCAGCCGATCCACAGGTATTCGGGGCTCTGCTGGTTGGCCAGGCGTTTGAAGAAGTCCGGATCGACCGCGGTCTTGCTTTTCGACCAGGCGGCGTTTTTGGCTTTCAGGTCCTCAAGCATCTAGCGCTCCGGGTGATGGTCAGGGTGAGCGGCGGCGATGGCCGGGTGGGCTCGGGCGTGCGCGACGGCGGCTTCGATGGCGGGGAACGGGGTCAAGTCGACATTGAAGCGGTTAGCGTTGAACACTTGCGGGACCAAGAGGCAGTCGACCAGCCCAGGCGCATCCCCGAAGGCGTAACCCCGCCCGTGCTGAGCCACCATCGGCTCCAACGCGGAAAAGCCGTCTCGGATCCACCGGGCCACCCAGGCGTTGCGGGCTGGCTCGTCGATCTCCATCGCGGTCAACTGGCGCAGGATGCGCAGGTTGTTCAGCGGATGGATGTCGCAGGCGATGATCTCGGCCATGGCCCGGACGCTGGCCCGATCGAAGGCGTCGGGGGGCAACAGCGGATGCTCCGGAAAGGTCTCCTCTAGCCATTCCAGGATCGCCAGGCTCTGGGTCAGGGGGCGTCCGTCGACCTCCAGGGTCGGGACCAGGGCCTGGGCGTTCAACGCCCGGTAGGCCTCGCCGTGATGAGCGTTGGCCACCAGGTCCACGGGGCGGAGTTCGAAGTCCAGACCCTTCAGGTTCAGGCCGATGCGGACCCGATAGGGCGCGCTGGCGCGCTTGGCGCTGTGCAGGACAAGCTTCATCGCAGTCTCTCGCGGGATGTCGGAGGGCGCGTTGGCGCTAGACGAGGGTGAATTCCAGGCGGCCGACGCCTTCGACCTCGCCCATGACCTTGTCGCCGCGCGCGATGGCGGCGACGCCTTCGGGGGTGCCGGTGAAGATCAGGTCGCCTGCAGAAAGGGTCCAAAGCTCGCTGGCCTTGGCGATCACTTCGCCGACGTTCCAGATCATGTCGCCGACCTGACCGCGTTGGCGCTCCTGGCCATTGACCGACAGAGTCACCGCCGCCTCGGCCGCAGGGGCTTCCATCACGCGCAGAGCGCTGATCGGGGCGCTCTGGTCGAAGGCCTTGCCCGCTTCCCAGGGCTGGCCTTTGGCCTTGGCCGCGCCTTGCAGGTCACGGCGCGTCAGGTCGACGCCGACCGCGTAGCCGAACACGCAGGCCAGGGCCTGTTCGACCGACAGGCCGGCGCCGCCGGCCTTCAGGGCGACGACAAGCTCGATCTCGTGATGCAGGTCGCTGGTCGCCGGCGGATAGGCGATTTCTGCGGCCAGCGGCGCGATCGCGTCGGCGGGCTTGGCGAAGAAGAACGGCGGATCACGATCGTCGCCCCCCATTTCGCGGCGGTGAGCGGCGTAGTTGCGGCCGACACACAGGATCCGGCGGACCGGAAACACGGCGTCCGATCCCTCCACCGGGACCGTCGGGATGGCGTGCGGGGGAAAAGCGTAGAGCGTCATGGCGCTTCCTGTAGACCCAAACGCCGTGTGTCAAAACCCCGGTCGCGAAACCGTGAAATCCGGACTCAAAGTGGTCGCTGTTCGGCAATGAGACAGTTGAACGGGCGCTCTAAACGTTCTTTCACTTGCCGCCGCGCTCGTCGTCGAGTCATCTCGCCGTCGGGGACTAGGGCTAAGGTGCCCGTAACGCGGGTGGCGACATCCGGTGCGACGGGCGCTGAATTGGAAACTTTGGAGTTCGGCTCCGCCGCGCCGTTCTGGCCGGCGGCGATCCGGCTTCGATCGGGGGCAGTAGGAAGACCATGCTGATCATCGAGAATCTGACCCACGTCTACGGCAACGGGACCCGGGCCCTGGACGAGGTCAGTCTGACGATCCCGCGCGGGATGTATGGGCTGCTGGGCCCCAATGGCGCGGGCAAGTCGACCCTGATGCGCACCATCGCCACCCTGCAGGCCCCGACCTCCGGCCATATCCGGTTCGGCGACATCGACGTGCTCAAGCACCCCGAGGACCTGCGTAAGACGCTGGGCTACCTGCCGCAGGACTTCGGCGTCTATCCGCGCGTTTCCGCCTACGACATGCTCGACCACATGGCCGTGCTGAAGGGGATTTCGGGCGGCAAGGAGCGCAAGGAAACCGTCGAGAACCTGCTCAACCAGGTGAACCTGTGGGACGTGCGCAAGAAGGCCATCGCCGGCTTCTCGGGCGGGATGCGCCAGCGCTTCGGCATCGCCCAGGCCCTGATCGGCGATCCGCGCCTGATCATCGTCGACGAGCCGACCGCCGGCCTCGACCCCGAGGAGCGCAACCGCTTCCTGAACCTGCTGGCCGAGATCGGCGAGAACGTGGTCGTGATCCTGTCGACCCACATCGTCGAGGACGTCTCCGACCTTTGCCCTTCCATGGCCATCATCTGCAACGGCGCCATCGTGCGCGAGGGCGCGCCGACCGATCTGGTGGCCCAGCTGAAGGGGCGGATCTGGAAGAAGATCATCGACAAGCCCGAGCTGGAGGCCGCCAAGGCGCAGTACAAGGTCATCTCCACCCGCCTGCTGGCCGGCCGCACCGTGATCCACATCGAGTCCGAGACCGATCCGGGCGCCGGCTTCACCCCCGTCGAGGGCGGGCTGGAGGACGTCTACTTCTCCACCCTGTCGTCCACCCGTTCGCGCCAGGCGGCGTAGGGAGGACGCGCTGATGTTTGGCAAGATCGCGGGCTTTGAGCTCCGCTACCAGCTGAAGTCGCCCGTGTTCTGGGTGGTGGCGGTCATCTTCTTCCTGATGACGTTCGGGGCGGCGACGATCGATCAGATCCGGATCGGCGGCGGCGGCAACATCCACAAGAACGCCCCATACGCGATCGCCAATACGCACCTGATCCTGTCGATCTTCTACATGTTCGTGACCACGGCCTTCGTGGCCAATGTGGTCGTCCGGGACGACGAGACGGGCTTTGGCCCGATCCTGCGGTCCACACGGATCCGCAAGTTCGACTACCTGTACGGCCGCTTCACCGGCGCGTTCCTGGCGGCGGCGATCTCGTTCCTGGTCGTGCCCCTGGCCATCTTCATCGGCTCGTTCATGCCCTGGGTCGACCCCGAGCGGCTCGGACCCAACAGCCTGAACGCCTATCTGTTCTCGTATTTCGCCCTGGCCATGCCGTCGATCCTGCTGACCTCGGCGATCTTCTTCGCCCTGGCCACCGTCACCCGTTCGATGATGTGGACCTATGTCGGCGTGATCGCCTTCCTGGTTCTGTATGTCGTCGCCGGCATCGCGCTGGATCGGCCCGAATACGAGAAGGGCGCGGCGCTTTGGGAGCCGCTGGGCACCGCCGCCTTCGGCCTGGCGACCAAGTACTGGACCGCCAGCGAGCGCAATAGCCTGACCCCGCCGCTGGCCGGCGCGCTGCTGTTCAATCGGGTGTTCGTCCTGGCTCTGGCGGCCAGCTTCCTGGCGCTCGCCTACAGCCTGTTCCGCTTCCAGTCGGCAGAGCTTTCGGGCCAGCGCAAGGCCGCCAAGAAAACCAAGGTCGCGGCGTCCGACGCTGCGCCCGTCGCCACCGGCCCGCTGCCGACCCCGGTGTTCGACCGCCGGACGGCCTGGGCCCAATTGATGGTCCGCACCCGCCTCGACATGGGGCAGGTGTTCAAGAGCCCGGCCTATTTCGTGCTGCTGTTCCTGGGCCTGGCCAACGCCATGGGCTCGCTGTGGTTCGCCACCGAGGCCGGCCGCTACGGCGGTGTCGTCTATCCGGTCACCCGGATTTTGCTCTTTCCGCTGCTTGGCTCGTTCGGCCTGATCCCGATGATCATCGCCATCTATTACTCGGGCGAGCTGGTCTGGCGCGAGCGTGAGCGCAAGACCCACGAGATCATCGACGCCACCCCGGTTCCGGACTGGGCGTTCGTCGCGCCCAAGACCCTGGCGATCAGCCTCGTGCTGATCTCCACCTTGCTGATCAGCGTGGTCGCCGCCGTGCTCAGCCAGGTGTTCCACGGCTATTTCAACTTCGAGCTCGAGAAGTATCTGCTCTGGTACGTGCTGCCGCAGGCGGTGGACTTCATCCTGGTGGCCGTGCTGGCGGTGTTCCTGCAGACGATCAGCCCGCACAAGTTCATCGGCTGGGCGCTGATGGTGATCTACATCGTCAGCACCATCACGTTCACGAACCTCGGCTTCGAGCACAAGCTCTACAACTACGGCGCCACGACTGACACGCCCTTCTCCGACATGAACGGCCTCGGCAAGTTCTGGATCGGGGCCTGGTGGCTGCGCGCCTATTGGACCGCCTTCGCGCTGATCCTGCTGGTGCTGGCCTATGGCTTGTGGCGGCGAGGAACAGAGAGCCGCCTGCTGCCGCGCTTGCGTCGCCTGCCACTTCGCCTTCGCGGTGGGGCCGGGATGCTGATGGGGGTATCGCTGGTCGCCTTCGTAGCCCTGGGCGGGTTCATCTACGTCAACACTAACGTCTGGAACGAGTACCGCACCCGCATCGACGATGAGAAGTGGCAGGCCGACTACGAAAAGACCCTGCTGCCGTTCGAGAACGTTCCTCAGCCGAAGATCATCGCCCAGACGCTGGAGATCGACATCCAACCCCACGCGCCCAGCCTGGAGACCAAGGGCTCGTACGTTCTGGAGAACAGGACCGGCGCGGCGCTGAAGGAAATCCACGTCCGCTTCGATCGCGATCTGACGGTCAAGGGTCTGTCGATCGAGGGCGCGCGGCCCAAGAAGACCTACGAGACGTTCAACTATCGCATCTTCGCCTTCGACACGCCGATGGCGCCCGGCGAGCAGCGCAAGATGAGCTTCATCACCCTGCGGGCCCAGCGCGGCTTCCCCAATAGCGGTCAGGACACGCGGGTCGTCGACAACGGGACCTTCGTGAACAATCTGGAGATCGCGCCGATCCTGGGCATGTCGCGCGACGGCCTGCTGACCGACAGGGCCAAGCGCCGTAAATACGGCCTGCCGCCCGAGCAGCGGATGGCCAAGCTGGGCGATGTCGCCTCGATGCAGTTCAACGGCCTGCGCAAGGACGCCGACTTCATCCAGTCCGACATCACGGTGACCACCGTGGCCGACCAGACGCCGATCGCGCCGGGCTACAAGGTGTCCGACACCGTCAAGAACGGCCGCCGCACCGCGCGTTTCGTCACCGAGGCGCCGATCATGCCGTTCGTCTCCATCCAGTCGGCCCGCTACAGGGTGGCCGAGGAGACCTACAAGGGTGTGCAATTGGCGGTCTATTACGACGCCCAGCACGCCTGGAACATCGACCGCATGAAGACGTCGATGAAGCGCTCACTGGACTATATGGGCGCCAATTTCAGCCCCTATCAGTTCCGCCAGCTGCGCTATCAGGAGTTCCCCGACTACGCTCAGTTCGCGCAGTCGTTCGCCAACACTATTCCGTGGTCGGAGGGGATGTTCTTCATCTCCGACTACCGCGACCCGACCAAGATCGACATGGTCACCTATGTCGGCGCGCACGAGATCGGCCACCAGTGGTGGGCGCACCAGGTGATCGGGGCCAACCAGCAGGGCGGCGCCATGCTGTCGGAGACCTTCGCCCAGTACTCGGCCTTGATGGTGATGAAGCACACCTATGGCGAAGACCAGATCCGCAAGTTCCTGAAGTTCGAGCTGGACAGCTATTTGCGGGCCCGGGGCGGCGACGTCATCGACGAGCAGCCGCTCTACAAGGTCGAGAACCAGCCCTACGTCTATTACCGCAAGGGCTCGCTGGTGATGTACCGGCTGCAGGATCAGATCGGCGAAGAGGCCGTCAACCGCGCTCTGCGCAAGCTGATCGCCGACCACGCCTTCAAGGGCGCGCCGTATCCGACCACGCTCGACTTTATGGCCGCGCTCCGGGCCGAAGCGCCTGCCGACAAGCAGGCGCTGATTACCGACCTCTTCGAAAAGATCACGCTCTACGACCTGAAGACCAAGAGCGCGGCGGTGAAGAAGCGCGCCGACGGCAAGTTCGACGTGACGGTCGTGGTCGACGCGCAGAAAAAGTACGCCGACGGCAAGGGCAAGGAAACCAACGCCGCGCTGAGCGAGACGATGGATATCGGCCTGTTCACCGCCAAGCCGGGCGACAAGGGCTTCGCCGCCAAGAACGTCGTACTGTATCAGCGCCGGCCGATCCGCTCGGGCGAGAACCGCTTCACCTTCACCGTCGACAAGGCGCCCAGCTTCGCCGGGATCGATCCGTACAACACGGTGATCGACCGCAACGGTGACGACAATACGGTGAAGGTCGGCGGGTGAGCGGCGAGGCTGAAATCGGCATGGATGCGGGGGCGCTGAACGCGTTCCTGCATCGCGCCTTTCCCGAAGTTGATCCGGAGCAGATGCCGCAGGTTCTGGAGGTCGAGGGTGACCGGGCGCTGCTGAAGCTGCCCTATGCGTCCCGGCAACTGCGGCCGGGGGGCGTCATCTCCGGCCCGACGATGATGAGTCTGGCAGACACGGCGGCCTACGCCATGATCCTGGCGCGGATCGGCGAGGTGGCCCTGTCCGTGACCACCTCGCTCAACATCCACTTTCTTCGGGGCTGCAAGCCGGGCGACCTCTATGCCGAGGCCACCCTGCTCAAACTCGGCCGTCGGATCGCGACGGTCGATGTCCTGATGTGGACCGAAGGGCGCGAGCGCGCCGCCGCCAAGGCGACGGTCGCCTACGCCATTCCGTAACTACTGACGGGCCTTGGCCACGTCTTCGCCGGTTTCGAAGCCCTTCTTCAGGCCTTCGGCCATGTTGAGATGCTCCTGGACCTTCGGCGCGGTTTCGGCGGCGAAAGTCTTGAGCGCCGGTGTGTCGCCGTCCTGGGCGTAGCGCTGCAGCAGGTTCAGCGCGGCCTGGTGCGCGTCGACCATGGCGTCGGCATACTCCTTGTCGAAGTCCTTGGCGTCGGCCTTCGACAGGTCGTCCAGCTCGTCCTGCATGTCCTTCGACAGCATGGTCGGCGCCGTAAAGGCCACGCCCGAAGCCGAGATGGCCGACTTCAGGCCGTCGCTGGTCTTCTTGTGGGCCGTCTCCATCATCATGGCGAACTTCTTCACCGACGGATTGGTCGAGCGCGAGGCGGCCAGCTTGGCGGCTTCGATCTCGAACATGTCGCTGTCGGCCATCTTGGTGGCGAACACATCGGCCTTGGTTTCGTCCGCCATGGTCGGAACCGTGGCGGCGGGGTTGGCGTCCGGCGTCGCGGCCTGTTCGGCCGGCGTGGCGGCGCCCTTGGTTTCATCGGACTTCTGGCCGCAGGCGGCGAGGCTCAGCGCGGCGACGGCGGCGCCGACGACGAGAAAATGACGGGTCATGGCTGTCTTTCCCTGGGGTTCTTTTTGTACTGAAGGTCTCTGCGATGAGAGATCGGGGGCGGCGCCGCGGTTCGCCGTCGTGCAAACAAGAACATCACGGGGCCGTGATCGGTTCCTCAAGCGTGGGGGAAATTCGCATGAGCCAGGGTCCATTGGCCGGCTTGCGGGTGATCGAGATGGGTTCGCTGATCGCCGGGCCCTTCTGTGGCCAGGTGTTGGGCGACTTCGGCGCCGAGGTGATCAAGCTGGAGGATCCCAAGGTCGGCGATCCTATGCGCCAGTGGGGGCGCTCCAAGCCCAGGGGTCTATCGCCCTGGTGGCCGGTGATCGGCCGCAACAAGAAGTCCGTCACGGTGGACCTGCGCGCCGAGGAAGGCCGAGACATCGCCCGCGCCCTGATCGCCAAGGCTGATGTGGTGGTCGAGAACTTCCGCCCCGGCACCCTGGAGAAGTGGGGCATGGGTTACGAGGCCCTGGCCAAGACCAATCCGGGCTTGGTGATGGCGCGCGTGTCGGGTTTCGGGCAAACCGGTCCCTATTCCAGCCGCGCCGGCTATGCCTTGGTGGGCGAGGCGATGGGCGGCCTGCGCCATATCACCGGCGAACCTGACCGCCCCCCGGCGCGCGCGGGCATCTCTATCGGCGACAGCCTGTCGGGCCTGAACGCGGCGCTGGGCGTGATGATGGCCCTACACGCCCGCCAGCGCACCGGACGGGGGCAGGTGGTCGACACGGCGATCTATGAAAGCGTGCTGACGGTAATGGAGAACCTGGTCACCGAATACGACCTCACAGGCTATGTCCGCGAGCGGTCGGGCGCGGTGTTGCCGGGCATTGCGCCGTCCAACGTTTATCCGACCAAGAGCGGCGAGCTCGTGCTGATCGGGGCTAACCAGGACACCCTGTTTCGCCGGCTCTGCGACCTGATGGAGCGACCCGATCTGGCCGACGATCCACGCTATCGCGATCACGCCGCACGCGGCGCGCATCAGGCCGAGCTGGACGCCCGTATCGCCGCCTGGACCGCCGATCAGGAGATCGACGACCTGTTGCCGAAGCTGGAGGCCGCAGGCCTGGCCACCGGCCGCATCTACCGCGCGCCCGACATGCTGACGGACCCGCAGTTCGCGGCCCGCGAGTCGATCGTTACGGTTCCGCATCCCGTGTTCGGCGAGATCAAGATGCAGAACGCCTTTCCCCGGCTCACCGAAACCCCCGGCGGCGTGCGCTGGCCGGGGCCGACCCTGGGCGAGCATACGGACACGGTGCTGGCGGAGGTGGTCGGAATGCGTCCGGAGGCCCTCGAGGGCCTGCGGAAGAAGGGCGTTCTGGGCTGAATCCGGGACGGCTCAGAGCGCCTTGCGGAAATAGACGACGCGTTCGGTCTCCTCGAAGCCGACCGCCTTGTGGAAGGCGTGGCTGGCCACGTTGTCGAGCTCGGCGTCCGACGCCAGCTCCGTGCAACCCCGCCCGCGCCCCCAGTCGGCGACGGCCTCGCACAGTCGGCGGGCGATGTCGCCCCCACGATGCTCGGGGGCGACGTAGAGACCCTCGACGAAGGCCACCGGCGAGGTGTCGCAGCCGTTGACATAGTCATGGCGCAGGGCCGCCTCCACAAAGCCGACGATGGCGCCGTCGGGGGTTTCGGCGACATAGGCGGCGAGGCCGTCAGGCTCGCGCAAGGTCTCGGCGGCTTCCGCGTGGTGCTCTCCCAGCGCGCCGTCCGGCCACAAGGCCGCGCGCAGACCGGCCCAGGCGTCGAGATCGCGCTCTGTCGCCGGGCGGACGATCATGCCCGTCCAGTGACCCCCGCCACCGCGCGGGCGATCTGGTGAACGTTGTAAGGCTTGCGCACGATCGGGGCGTCGAAGCCCATCGGCGCGGCCTTGTCGGCATAGCCGGTGGCGAAGACGAACGGTCGGCCCATCGAGCGGAGAATCTCGGCGACCGGCGCCACCGACTGTCCGTTGAGGTCGGCGTCCAGCACCGCCACGTCGAAGTCCTGCTCGACCATGGACAGCGCTTCGCTAAGCTCCGCCGCGCAACCGATCACGTCGACGCCGGCGTCTTCCAGTCCCGCCTCAAGCTCCAGCGCCAGCAAGAGCGAGTCCTCGACGATCAGCACCTTCAGGCCGGCGATCGCGCCAGGGCGCACGGTCTCGTCGGCGGCGACCACCGTCTCGACGATCCGTTCGGGGGCGGCGCTGACCGGCTCGACCGGGGGCGCGTCGGCCAGGGCCTCGGCGGCGCCCTGGATCATCGCGGTGACGCCGCTAGGGCGATAACTGATCTTGGCCGCGCCGCCCAGCTCGCGACCGGCGACGTCCTCGATCAGGGTGGCGCCAAAGCCTTTGGTTGCGGGGGCGGTGGCCGGCGGACCGCCGGTCTCCAGCCATTCCAGGGCGAAGCCGCCGTCGGGCGTGCGCCGCCACACCACCTCGACCTTGCCGTTCTCGGTCGAGAGGGAGCCATAGCGCACCGCGTTGACCGCCAGCTCATGTAGCGCCAGCGACAGGGCGGAGGCGGCGCGAGGCGTCAAGAACAGCTCGGGCCCGTCCCAGCGGGTCTGGGTCGGCGCCAGCCCCCCCAGCTCGGCCGCCGCGATGCGGGCCAGGGTGGCGCCGCGCCAGCGGGCGGCGCTGAGCAGGTCGTGGGCCGAGCTCATGGACTTAAGCCGCGCGGCGAAGGTCTTCAGGAACACGTCCAGCGAGGCCGACTTGCGCGCCGACTGCGCCGCCACCGACTGAACGACCGCTAGCAGGTTCTTGATACGGTGCTCCAGTTCGGCGACCAGGCTCTCACGCTGCTCCTCCTGCAGTTTGCGCTCGGTGATGTCCTGGACGACGCCGATCAGGCGGGTCGGCTGGCCATCGGCGTCGCGCAGCATCACGCCCGCAGCGCTGTTCCAGACCTCGCCCGCCCCGTCCGGTGTCAGGCGGCGGTACTCGACGGTGAAGCGGCCGTCTTTCGCCAGTTGTTCGTCGACGCTGGCGCGCACCGCGTCGCGATCATCGGGGTGAATGTAGGGATAGAGGCTATCACCGTCGTGGCTGGCCATCTCGCCCACGGGAATGCCGGACAACTTGGCCAGGCGCGGACTGATCTTGAAGACGTTCTCGTGGATGTTCCATTCGAACTCGCCGAGGCTGGCGGCGGCGATGGCTAGATGTCGTTTCCAAGAAGGTTGTTTACACGCTGCCAGGGGGTGAGGCCGCCGATGCCAGAGTGTGGTCGGGTTAGGTTGTAGGCGTCGGTCCAGGGTTTGATGGCGTTGGATCGTTCCTCCGAGCAGGCATAGGGCCTGCCATAGGCCCACTCGCGCAGGCTCGTCTGGATGAAGCGCTCGGCCTTGCCATTGGTCCTGGGCGTGTAGGGCTTGGTGCGCACGTGCCTGGCGCCGGCGATCCGCAGGGCCTGGGCGAAGAGCTTGGAGCGATAGGCCGAACCGTTGTCGGTCATCACCCGCTGGACGGCGACGCCGTGGCGGCTCAGCCAGGCCAGGGCGCGTTCGAGGAAGGCGGTCGTATCGTGCTGGCCTTCGGAGGGCAGGATCTCGGTGTAGGCCAAGCGCGAGGCGTCATCGACGCAGACGTGCAGGAAATCCCAGCCGGCTTTCTTGGAACGTCCCGCCCGCCGGTCGCCGGTGACGCGATGGCCCTCGACGGTGAACCGGCCCAGCTTCTTGATGTCGAGGTGGATCATCTCGCCAGGCGCGGCGCGCTCATATCGGACGATCGGCGGCCTGGGCTCCAGGGCCGATAGCTTGCCCAGGCCCAGCCGGCGCAAGATCAGCCCCACAGTCGAGCGGGCCAGGCTCAGGTTGCGGGCGATGGCCGGCCCTGTCATCCGCTGGCGGCGCAGGGTCTGAACTTGGTCGACGATCTCCGCGGACGTCCTGCGCGGACATCGGCGGGGCGCCGAGCTGCGGTCGTGAAGCCTTCGCTCGCCGCCCCGCCGATGCCGTTGCAGCCACTTACCGACCGTCTGGCGTGAAATTCCGAAGGCTTCGGCGGCCCTAGCCACCGACCAGCCTTCAACCTCGATCCGTGAAATCATCGCCGCTCGACCAAGCGGCGTCAGGCGGGCATTCTGATGGATGTTCATCCGGGGGCTCCCGGCCATGGAAGTGGAGTGTCGCAACCCCAGCTTCGTTCAAGCCCGCCTCCGGGTGAACAACCTTCATAGCTTCGACAGCTAGATCAAGGCGCTCGCTTTCGAGGGTCGGGGCCTTGGCGCACGGCCCGCACAGCGCCTCGGCCGCGAGCTCGGCGAGGTCCGTCAGAGCCAGGAGGTCGTCGTCCGAGGCGGGGCCGCCCATGCCGGGGCCTTCGACCACCAGAGCGCCCAGCGGCCGGCCCTCGCCGTCGCGGATGGGGGCGGCAAGATCGATAGGGGCGTTGGTTGCGACCACGCGGTCAGCCAGATCGCCGCGCCGGGGGGCTTCGGGGCTGCTATAGCCGAGATAGGCCGCGCGCCAGATGCGGGTCTCGTCCACCAGCGCGATCGCCGCCTTGGGCGCGTCGAACAGCTTGGCCGCAAGCCTGACCAGACGCGCCAGGGCGGGCGGGTTCACGGCCCCGTCCAGAATGTCCAGCCCCCGCAGGGCGGCCAGACGCTCGGCTTCCCGGCGCTCGTCGCTGGCTTTGAGGGCGTCGTCCATGATTCGACCTTAGCCTCGCTTCGCGTGTAGCGCGAGCGCCTTTGGATTCCTCGGTGGTGAAGCTTGGGGCGTTGCGCTAACTTGGAACCCTAGCGCCAAGCTCGGCGTTGACGGGGCGCGTCAGCAGCGCCCGGTCGGTCGCGTCGCGAACAGGAGATAAGATCCAATGCCCGCCAGCTCCCCCGCCGCCAAGGAAGCCGCCAAGGCCAAGACCGCGACTCTGGAAGCGGTCGAGCACGCCGAGCGCAGCTTCGCCCAGGCCGCCGACGCGGCCCGTGTCTCGCTGACCGAAGCCGCCAAGCGCGTCGAGAAGTCCGTGTCCGAAGGGTTCGAAACCCTCCGCGCCCAGAGCCGAGCCTATACCGACACCGCTGGTCAGACGCTGGAAGAGGCGCAAGCCTACGCCGCCGACCGCATCCGCGAACGTCCGATCACCGCCACCCTGGCCGGCCTGGGCGTGGGCGTGCTGATTGGCCTGTTGATCGCCGGCGGCAGCCGTCACAACCGCTGATGTTTGAAAAAACCCTGATGACGCTGGCGGCGGCGGCGGCGATCGCCGCCGCCGCCGCGGTCAGCGTCGTGTCTGCCGCGTTCGCGCTCTACGCGATGCTGGTTCCGCTGGTCACGCCCGCCGGCGCGGCCGCGATCGTGGCCGCTGTCGCCGCGTTGATCGTCGCCATCGCCGGCATGATCGCCGCGCGCAAGGTCGAAGGTCATCGCACCGCCAGCCACCAGGCGCCGCCGCCCGCCGGCTTCGACATGACCGGAAAGATTATCGAGATCGTGCGTGAGCGTCCGATCATGTCGATCGGCCTCGGTTTGGCGGCCGGAATCTTCGCCCTGAAGAACCCGGGTCTGACGGCGAGCGTGGCCAAGGCGTTTCTCGACCCGAAGCCGCCGCAACGCTGACCTGGAGCTCAAACCCGGCGTCGCGCACCAGAGCTTTGTCCGGCGCGCGATGCGCGGAAACCCCAAGTTTCCAGGGGTATTTCTCAACGAAAGTTGAGCGTTCGGGATGGTCGAAGCCGCTTACGCTTCGCGCCCGCGCGCACTAGATGCCTTCCCGCGCGTTCCCGCTCCTCCCTTCATGGGAACGCCTTCCCATGGAGTGATCATGCCGTACACGCTTCCCGACCTGCCCTACGCCTATGACGCGCTGGAGCCGACCATCTCGGCCAATACGCTGCGCTTCCACCACGACAAGCACCACGCCGCCTATGTCACGGCCCTCAACGGCCTGCTGAACGGTGACGACAAGGGGACGCTGGAAGCGGTGATCAAGGGCGCCGGTCCCGGCAAGGTGTTCAACAACGCCGCCCAGGCCTGGAACCACGCCTTCTTCTGGGACGGCCTGTCGCCGGCGAAGACCGCGCCGGGCGCCGAGCTCGCCGCCGCTATCGACGCCACCTTCGGCGGCATGGACGCGCTGAAGGAGAAGTTTGTCGCCGAAGGGATCGGCCACTTCGGTTCGGGCTGGGTGTGGCTGGTCTCGGACGCCTCGGGCGCGTTGAAGATCATCTCCACGCACGACGCCGAGAGCCCGGTCACGCAAGACCTGACGGCCCTGGCCGTCGCCGACGTCTGGGAGCACGCCTACTATCTGGACTACCAGAACCTGCGGAAGGGCTTCCTGGAAGCCGTGTTCGACAACCTGATCAACTGGACCCTGGCCGACAGCCAGTACGCGGCCGCCAAGTCGGGGGCGCAGGGCTGGGCCTATCCGGCTCCGACCTGACGGGGGACCAAGGGCGGCGCGACGCGGTTCGCGCCGCCGCAGTCTTCAGGCGCGGCGATCGACCGCCCAGCTCCGCCAGGCCTCAAAGTCGCCGCCCGCATAGGCCATGGCCTTGACGCGCACGCAGCCTGGTTCGATCTCGATCACGTTGAAGCCCGGCGCAGCGCCCCGCTCGCGTTGCGACAGGGTGCCCGATCCGACCGCCTGGGTCCGACCGTCGCCGAACGGCAGCGCGCTCACGAAGGGCAGGTGGATGTGTCCCGAGAGCACGATGTCGGCGCCGGCCCGCACGAACCGGTTGGCCGCATCGACGCCGCCGCGCACGCGCGCCGTCATCGGTCCGCCCAGAACCTCCATCAGCGGATGGTGACAGACGACGACCCGCAGGTCACCGACCGGCGCGGCCTCTAGCTCGCGCACCACACGTCGGATCTGGCCCCCGGCCACCGCGCCTTTCGACCAGTTCCAGCGCAGCTGGGCGGCGCGAGCGGTGTTCAGGCTGGTCACCGTCACGCCCTCGCCGCGCCATCGGGCCCCGTCCTCGACGCCGAAGCGGTCGCAGAAACGTCGCCAGGGCTGTGTGAACCTTTCCCAGAGCTCGCCGGGGCCGACGAACGGCGTGTCGTGATTGCCGGGCGTGACGATCAGCGGCTGCGGCAAGGCGCTGAGCCAGGCCGCGGCAGCGTCAAATTCCGAGGTCTTTCCGTCCAGCGTAAGATCGCCCGCGACCACGACGAGGTCGGGCGCAGCCGCGCGAATCCACGCTCCCGCCGCCGCGACAGCCTCGACATTCTCGCCGCCGAAATGGATATCCGAAAGCTGGATCAGCTTCATCGGTTCGCCGGGACCAGCGCGCGAAACGCGTCGGGTCGGAAACGGACGGACGCTTCGGCGTCCAGCCGGGCCGGTTCGCCGTCGAGGATCGCGGGGATGCGTCCATTGGCCCAGATCCGACCGGTGCGGCAGCGGCCCACCGACACCGCAGGGTCGTCGCGCCATTGGCCAAAGGCGGCGTTCATCCCCAGGCGAAAGACCTCGATCGCGCCGCTGGGGTCGAGGGCCGCGGCTTCCAGCGCTTGCTCATCCGAGTCGAGCGCGCTGGAGACCAACGGACACAGAAAGGTCAGGGCCTCGGTCTTGCCCTTGGGCCGGCCGTCCAGCACGTAGCGCAGGCGGCCGGAAAAGGCGCGTCGGAAGGCCCGGCGGGCGCGCGCCAGGGCCAGGTCCAGCCGGCCCTGCCGCGCCGCTTCACGCGCCGTGGCCCACAACGCGGGACTGCCCAGGATCGCGGCGACGAAGAACAGCCGCCCGTCCACCTCCCCGCCCGAGATCGCGCGCGCCTCGCCCGATTCCAGGCAATCGCGCATCACCGCCTGCCAGGGCCGTTCGCCGTAGAGAGCGTGGGGAAGCATGTTCATGGTGC
The DNA here is from genome assembly GCF_002742645.2 of Caulobacter sp. FWC26. Taxonomy (NCBI): domain Bacteria; kingdom Pseudomonadati; phylum Pseudomonadota; class Alphaproteobacteria; order Caulobacterales; family Caulobacteraceae; genus Caulobacter; species Caulobacter sp. FWC26. The sequence continues at coordinate 4,303,871 of NZ_CP033875.1, read as the reverse complement.
CGCCAGGCAGCGGTGCGATCAGGGGGCCCTGCGGTCCGGCCATTTCCGCAGCTGCGCGCGCGGTGCCGTCCCCGGCCAGCACGAGGACCGCGTCGGGCGCGCTGTCGATGACCGCCCGAAGACAGCCGACCAGTTCTCCTGGCGCAGGAGCATGAACCACCCCCGCCACGCCATGCTCGGCCAGCAGGCGCTCGGCGAGTTCGGGAGCGTCCGGTCCTACCGAGCCGGAGGCGATGTTGGCGATCACGTCGATGCGCTTCATGCGCACACCCCCTCACGAAAGCTGCCGCCACGCAACGGTCCGCTTGCGCCATGGTTCCGCTTGCGCGCGGAACCCTCGGCCGCTGGAGCCGTTTGCTGGGCTGGGACAGCTCGGAACGGAGAGCCAAGATGAAAACGACCATGATCGCCCTGATGGGCGTCGGCGTGCTCGCCGCGGCGTGCACCTCGACCGGCAATGTCGAGCGCAACGCCGCCGGCGGCGCCGCGCTCGGCGCGATCGCAGGCGCGGTGATCGGCAACAATGTGGGCAGCGGCAGCGCCGGAACCGGCGCGGCGATCGGCGCCGCGATCGGCGGCACGGCGGGCGCGGTGAAGGGCTGTCGCGAGGATGGCGGCTGCGGCGCGACCAGCGTCAACCGTCGCCAGTACTATGACGAACGCGCCGGTCGATATTACTACTACGACTCGCGGAGCGGCCGTTACTATTGGGAAGACGGCGCGCCCCGCTACTAAGGGGCCACGCGTGCGAACAGCATGCGCCAGAGAGGCGACCGGCCCCGCCGGTCGCCTTTGTCATGTCCGCGATTTCTGACGGAGGGTTTGGCATGAAGACCATACGCACCTTGATCCTGGGCGGCGCGCTCCTGGCCGCCGCCGGATGCGCCGCCACCGACGGGCCATTCCGGACCTTGCGAAAGCCCGTGGCGGCTGCGCCGGCGGTCTGCGCCGACTTCCAGGCCTCGCTCTATTTCGACCGCGACAGCGCCGCCCTGACGCGCGAGGCGCGGATGGTGCTCGACAACGCCAAAGTCCAGGCGCGCGATTGCACGGTGCGATCGGTGCGCGTCGTCGGGCTGGCCGACGCCGTGGGCGCGCCGGCGGACAACCTGGCGCTATCGCGTCGCCGCGCCGAAGCGGTGTCCCGGGCGCTAGCGCGGGTCGGCTTCGCTAAGGTGGATGTGGACATGGCCGCGGTGGGCGACGCGGGCGCGGTCTCCACGTCCGGCGCCGCTGCGCCTCTGCGTCGTCGCGCCGACGTGCTGTTCGACCTGGAGCCCCGCTGATCCGGCGTGAGCGCAACAAGGGGGCTGTGCTTACGCTCACGAAGCAAGTGTTCGCGCCAACAAAGAAAGGCGGTCCGGAAATCCGGTCCGCCTGAGTTCGCATCAACAAAGGGGGGTGCGAAGGCGGCAGACTGGCTTGCGCCAGTCTCAAGTCGGGGGGGCGTCGCCGCCTTCGCCAATACAGAACGGAGCCGTTGGCGCTTGGTTCCCCGTTGATGTGCGATTTTTTCCGCTGCGGCCTCGCGAACGGCGCGCCGCCAAATCCTCGGAACGGGCGCACGGCCAGGACGTTGAGAATGCAGGGCGGACGCCGGGTCCGCCGGGCAGGGGAGCAGCGTCGTGATTCGCACCTATGTGGCCGAACATGGCGGTACGGTTTTCGTCTCGACGCTCAGCCAGCGTCAAAAAAGAACGCGTTCGCGGATCATGGCCCTGGTCGTGATCGCGGTGATGGGCGCCTCTGCCGGGACGGTGCAGGCCTTCCACGACCACCAGCGCGCAGACGCCGTTCGCATCTGGACCCCATAAGGAGGTAAGCGTCATGCCCGCCGACATTCATCATCACGCCGCGCCCAACGATACGGCGCCGCGCGTCAACGCCACCCGAGCCCGCCAGGGCCGCTGGGGTAAGCACATCTTCTGGGTGCTGATCGTCTCCACCGTTCTGGCGGCGATCGCCTTGTTCGGAGCCTGGAGCTACCGCGCCAAGGACCTGGCTGCGGTCGAGGTCAATAACGGCGTGCAGACCCCTGCGGAGGCCCAGCGCTACGACACCCAGCCCTCCCCCGCGCGACAGACGCCGTAAACGGGGTAGGACGCAAAGTCAGGGCGGCCTCCGCGAGGAGGCCGCCCTTCTTCTTGGCCGGAACGCGGCCGGTTACTTCTTGATCCAGCCGCCGTCGAGCGGCTTCCAGTACTGGCCCGGGGCCAGGCGGGCGTAGAGCTGCTTGGCTGTAGCCTGGCCGGCGGCCTCGGCGGTCACGCCGGTCTTGGCGGCGATGTCCTTGTAGGCGGCGGCGCGGCCGGTGTTGATCTCGGCCACGGCCGCGCGCAGGGCTGCGTCGCCACCCGACACGATGCCGAGATAGCCGTCGGCCTGCTCGCCAACCGTACCGGCGGTCTTGGCGGCGTCGACAGTCGCCTTGGCGGCGGCCGATTGGGCCATGGCCAGGCCCGCGCCGGCGGCGGTCATCGCCACACCCAGGGCCAGAACCGTCATCGTCTTGCGGATCATGTCGGTCCTCCTTGCTTAAAACAGGTTGGGGTTCTGCTGGATCAGCGACTGGACTTCCTTGTCCAGCCGCACGCGCACGTCGGCGTCCAGCTTGGCGTAAATATTGATCGGGTCGACCTTAACGCGGACGGTTGGCGTGCACGCGGCCGCGCCGAGCGCTCCCGTCGCGATAAGGGCCATCAAGAGGGCGCGCTTTCTCATGCGTCTGGTCTCCAGTTCGGATGCAGGGTGACGGGTCACGGTTGAACCGGACCTGAACGGGGCGAGTCGGGCGCTTCGCCGGAGAAGGAACGCCGCCAAGCGTCCAGAAGCTCGTCGAAGTTCAGCGATGTGTCGAGGGTCAGGTCCACAGGCGTCTTGGCCGGCAGGGCGATGCGCTTGTCAAACGCGCGGCCGCGCAAAAGGTCCAGGATCCCGATCCGGGCCTTCTCAGCCACCTTGGGATCGTGCTGGCCCTTCACGTGGAAGAGGATGCCCAGCCGTCCGTTGTCGGTGCTGTTGACGCCTGCTTCCAACTGGTCGAACGCCAGGTTCTCCATGGCCTGATAGGCGAAGTCCTGGATCGCATTGACCTGGCCGGGCGGCTGGGTCGGCGGCGCGCCGGGCGCGTCGGCCGGGCTGGCGGCGACGTTCGACAGCGCCGTGCGGGCGATCTCCAGCCGTCCAGGCTGGATCGCGCGGACCTGGCCGTTCTGGAACCTCAGGCCCTCGGGTCCGAAAGTGAAGGGCAGGCGGCCGTCGACCACGGCGTCGATCTTGATGCGGTCAGCCAGGGACGAGGCGGCGATCAACTCGCCGAGGTCCAGATGCTCGATGACGACGGCGCCCTTGATGGTTTTGTCCGGCCCCAACGGCACGTCGATCGGTTCGATCGAGACCCGCCCCTTGGCGGCCTCGAATGTGGCCTTGGAGACGTGCAGCACCTCCGCGCCCAACTGGAACACCGACTCGACCCCGGTGAGCGGCACCAGCGAGTCGATCTTCACCACCCGCATCGTCTGGTTCGGCGCGCTGGCCAGCGGCGCCAGGCTGGTGAAGTCGATCGCACCGTCCAGGGTGGCGACGAAGCCGATCGGGCTGGTGAAGTCGATCTTGTCGGCGACCAGGCGTCCCCGGCTGGTGGCGCCGGCCTGATCCCAGGCGAAGACGCCGGTGAACCTGGCCCCGCCCTTGGCTTCGCGCGCGAAGGCGGCCATCGGCGACAGCTCCGCCGGTTGGAGGCCTCCCGGCGCGAACACCAGCTTCGAGGCGTCGATATCGGCCTGCCCCCGGCCCGTGGCCACGATGTGGCGCAGGCGGATCTCGCCCAGCGGCGCGCCGACCGGCGTCGTCGCCTGGAAGCCCCCGGTCCAGAGCCCGTCCGACAGCGCCAGCCGTCCTTTGGCCAGGACCGGATTGAACCGCCGCTCCGGCGCGCTGTCGGCGACGGCCGCGCTGTCGACGCGCACCTCCGCGCGCTGGAAGCCGCGCGCGCCGCCCAGCACGGCCTCGCCCTGGATCGTCTGGAGGTGCGCTTGAGCGCTGGCCACGTCGCCTTCGCCGTCCTTGAAACGCAAGGCGGCGCTCCATCCGCCCGGCCCGGCGGCGACCAGCGGCGCGGCGGTCGGGCAGAGGGTGGCCTTGATGTTCGTGATGGGGCTCTCGCCCAGGGCGTAGGCTTTCGCGGTGATCGGCGCGCACTGTCGCGTGACCAGGGTGAAGCGGCCGCCGGCAAGTCGGGCCTGGCCATCGATCTGGCCGCCGATCCCCCGCAGCGGCGGCAGGTCGAAGCCTTCGGTCGCGAGGGTGAGCGGTGAGGTCATCACGCCCCCCGTCGCGCGCCAGTCGGCCGCCGCCAGCCGCACTGTCGGCAGGCCGCCACCGGAGAGCGCCGCCCGCAGGCCGCCTTGCGCCCCGCCCGGGCCGGCGTCGACCAGGAGGCCGTTGGGCGCAGAGGCGGTCAGGAGGACGCCGTTCGGCGCGGCAAGGCGCGCCTCCCGCGACAGCGCCACCCGCGTTCGTCCCTTGGCGATCTCAAGGCCCAGGCCCGGCGCCTCCAGCTGGAACGTGCGTAGCGCCTGGCTCACCGGCGCGCCATAGGCGGGGTTGGGGATCAGGGCCGCCAGCCGCTCCGCGTCAGGTCCCGAAACGCCGCTCGCGCCTGACGCCTCGCCGTCGAGGTTGAGGGTCAGGCCTTGCGGACCCTGGCCGAACCGGCCGCTGGCCATGGCGCGCGCGGACGCCAAGGCCAGGGCCCCCATGGCCAGCCGATCGGCGTTCGCCTGGATCTTCAACGGACCGTCCAGGCGAACGCCTTCGGCGTCGGTCGCCAGCACCACGTTGTCCGACGATCCCGAGGCGCGCAGGTTCCGCATGGCCGCGCCGCCTGCGATCGCCTGGCCGGCCCGCAGGTCGAGAGCCGTCGCGCCGCGCATGCGCAAGCGGCCGTCTTGGCGGCCTCCGACGACGCGCGCGAGGTCCAGAGCCAGGAAGGCTTCGCGCGCCGTCAGCGACGGTGTCGACAGGCGCTCGCCGCGCAGAACCGCCCGCCCCTTGCCCATGAAGGCGACGTCTTGCGGACCGCCGTCCAGTCGGCCGTTCCAGGAGAGATTGGCGTCCATCCCCTCGACCTGGCCATCGCCGAGCCGCGCGGCGTCGGCGCGCAGCGAGAGTTGGGCCTTCACCGGGCCTCGCGCCGTCCTGCCGACGAGATCCGGATAGGGCAGGTCGGCGCTGAGCCGGGCGGTGGTCGCGGCGAGGTCGCCCGGCGCGCTCTCCAAGCTGTCCAGGGCCAGGGTGACATCCAGGGTCAGTCGGTCGCCGCGCTTGCGGGCGGTGACGGTCGCGCCCCGGGCGTTGATCGTCAGGTCCGGCGTGATATGGCGCAGCGGCGCGAGACGCGCGTCCAGGCGCAACAACTGACCGGCGTCCAGGCTGGCGTCACCGGTGATCCGCGCGCGGCCGCCGGGGGTGGTCAGGTCCAGCCGCGCGTCCTCGACCAGCACTGCCGGACTGGGAACGTCCGGACGCCGCGGCGCCTTCAGCGCCTCGTCGATCAGCGGCTGCAGCGCGCCCAGCCGCAAGCCCTTGTCGTCGAGCGTGGCGGCGACGCGCGGTCGGACCAGGCGCACGGCCTTGGTCTGGATCCCGAAGCGCTGCCCGCTCCATGGCGTCGAAAGGTCGTAGGCGACCTCCAGGCGATCAGCGGCGAAGATCGGCGCATTGGCCGGACCCAGGCGCACCTTGCCGACGAAACCAGTGGCGTCGACATCCTCCAGCTGGACTGCAGCCTCGATGCCCCGCTCGCTCAGCCAGGCCTCGGCCAGTTCGCGGCTGATCTCGCGGCGGCCCGACCAGACCACGAGGCCCGTGGCGATGAAGGCCATCATCGACAGCGACACCGCCTCGAGGCCCAGATCCACCAGGCGCGCATGGCGGCGCGCGGCCATGACGGGCTGCGGCGGGGCGTCTGCTGTCGGTTCGGTCGAGGGTCGTGCCATCACGTCCTGGCGTCTGGTGTCCTAACAAAGCCCCCCGGCCAAGCTTTGGATCCCTAGGTCTTGAAGCCCAGCACGTCCTGCATGTCGTAGAGCCCCGGCGGCTTGCCCCTTACCCAGACGGCGGCGGCGATGGCGCCGCGCGCGAACAGGCTCCGGTCGATGGCCGAGTGCGACAGGGTCAGGCTCTCGCTCTCGCCGGCGAAGATCACGCTGTGCTCCCCGATGATCCCGCCGCCGCGCACCACCGAGAAGCCGATGTCGCCCTCCTTGCGTGGGCCGGTGACGCCGTCGCGGCCACGGTCGGCGACCTGCGAAAGAGCCACCCCGCGTCCCTGCGCGGCGGCCTCGCCCAGCATCAGGGCCGTGCCCGAGGGGGCGTCGATCTTGCGCTTGTGATGGGCCTCGAAGACCTCGACGTCCCAGTCCTCCGCCGGCAGGGCGGCGGCGGCCTGGCGCACCAGGCCCATCAGCATGTTGACGCCCAGCGAATAGTTGCCCGAGCGGACGATGGCGATGGTCTTTGCGGCTTCGTCGATGCGGGCCAGTTGCTCATCCGAAAACCCGGTCGAGCCGATCACCAGGGCCGGTCCGCCCCTGGCGGCGGCCTCCTCGGCCAGGGCGACCGAGGCCTCGGGCAGGGTGAAGTCGATCACCGCCTCGGCGGCGGCCAGGGCGGCCTCGCGCGCGACCAAGCCTTCGCCTTCGACGCCTGGACGCTCGAAGCGGGCGGCGACCACGGCGTCGGCCCGGCCGTCCAGCGCCTGGGCGACGGCGCGACCCATGCGGCCGTTGGCGCCGGCGATCGCGATCTTCACGGGCTGGGACAAGGCGAACTCCAGGAGAAACTTGCCCGGGCAAATCACCCGTTCCGCCCCTTCAGGTCAACCTCACCCCGCCTTCCGCAACGGCGCCGCGCTTGACGCAACGCCAAGCCCAACAAGCGTTTGCGGGGATTTTCGCGATCCGACCCGGTTGTGAGGTCCGTCCCCCCTCGTTACGGTACGGACATATAAGGGCGTGTCCGCATCGATCGGCGCGCCCCTTCATCGACTTGCGCAGCAGGAATGGGAAACGCCGGATGAGTGACGCGGAACGCAAGACCTTCACGGATGCGGAGGCCCTGGCCTTCCACCGTCACCCCACCCCCGGCAAGATCGCCATCGTACCGACCAAGCCGATGGCCACCCAGCGCGACCTGAGCCTGGCCTATTCGCCGGGCGTCGCCGTGCCCGTGCACGCCATCGCCGCCGATCCGGACATGGCCTACGAATATACCTCCAAGGGCAACCTGGTGGCGGTGATCTCGAACGGCACCGCGATTCTGGGCCTGGGCGACCTGGGGGCGCTGGCCTCCAAGCCGGTGATGGAAGGCAAGAGCGTCCTGTTCAAGCGCTTCGGCGACGTCGACTCGATCGACATCGAGGTCAGCACCAAGGACCCCGACGAGATCATCACGGTGGTCAAGAACATCGGCGTCACCTTCGGCGGCATCAACCTGGAAGACATCAAGAGCCCCGAGTGCTTCCGCATCGAGACCGAGCTGCAGGAACTGCTCGACATCCCGGTGTTCCATGACGACCAGCACGGCACGGCGATTATCTGCGCGGCAGGCCTGATCAACGCCTGCCACATCACCGGCAAGAAGATCGAGGACGTGAAGGTCGTGCTGAACGGCCCCGGCGCGGCCGGCATCGCCTCGCTGGAGCTGATCAAGGCCATGGGCGTGCGGGCCGAGAACTGCATCGCCGTCGACTCCAAGGGCGTGCTCTATCGCGGCCGCACCGAGGGCATGAACCAGTGGAAGAGCGCCCACGCGGTCGAGACCGACAAGCGCACGCTCGCCGAAGCCGTGGTCGGCGCCGACGTGCTGCTGGGCCTGTCCGCCAAGGGCGCCTTCACGCCCGAGATGATCGCCTCGATGGCGCCCAACCCGGTCATCTTCGCCATGGCCAATCCCGATCCGGAGATCACGCCCGAAGAGGTCAAGCGCGTGCGCAAGGACGCGATCATGGGCACGGGCCGCAGCGACTATCCCAACCAGGTCAACAACGTCCTGGGCTTCCCCTACATCTTCCGCGGCGCGCTGGATGTGCGGGCCCGCCGCGTGAACCACGAGATGAAGATCGCCTGCGCCCAGGCCCTGGCCATGCTGGCGCGCGAGGACGTGCCCGACGAGGTCGCCGCCGCCTATCACGGCCGCCAGCTGAAGTTCGGCCCCGACTACATCATCCCGTCGGCCTTCGACCCGCGCCTGATCTGGTACGTGCCGCCGTTCGTCGCCCAGGCGGCGATGGATACGGGCGTGGCCCGCAAGCCGATCGCCGACATGGACGCCTATCGCGCCGGCCTGGCCCAGCGCCTGGATCCGACCGCCGGCTTCCTGCAAAAGATCTCCGGCTCGGTGCTGGCCAATCCCAAGCGCATCGTCTTCGCCGAGGGCGAGGACCCCAGTGTCATCCGCGCGGCCTACGCCTATCAGAGCGGCGGGTTCGGCAAGGCCATCCTGTGCGGTCGCGAGAACCTGGTGCACGAGAACATGCGCCTGGTGGGCCTGGACCCCGAGACCGCGGGCCTGGAGATCATCAACGCCCGTCTGTCCGACCGGAATCCGGACTACGTGGACGCGCTCTACGCGCGCCTGCAGCGCCAGGGCTATCTGAAGCGCGACGTCCAGCGCCTGATCAACCAGGACCGCAACAGCTTCGCCGCCTCGATGGTCACCCTGGGCGAGGCCGACGGCATGGTCACCGGCGTCACCCGCAGCTTCGACCAGGCCCTGGAAGAGGTGCTGCGCGTCGTCGACCCCGCGCCGGGCGGCCGAATCATGGGCATGTCGGTAGTGCTGGCCAAGGGCCACACCCTGTTCGTGGCTGACACCAACGTCACCGAACTGCCCGAGGCCGAGGAATTGGTCGAGATCGCCTGCGAAGCCGCCCGCGCCGTCCGCCGCCTGGGCTTCAAGCCGCGCGTCGCCTTCATGAGCTATTCGACCTTCGGCAATCCGATGGGCCTGCGCTCGGAGAAGGTGCGCGAGGCCGTCGCCATGCTCGACGAGATGGATGTCGACTTCGAATATGAAGGCGAAATGCCGCCCGAACTGGCGCTGGATCCTGAAAAGCGCGCCAACTATCCGTTCATGCGCCTGACCGACAGCGCCAACGTCCTGATCATGCCGGCCATTCACGCGGCCTCCATCTCGACCAAGCTGGTTCAGTCGCTGGGCGGCGCCACGGTGATCGGCCCGGTGCTGCTGGGCCTGTCCAAATCTGTGCAGATCGCGCCGCTCTCGGCCTCGGTGTCCAAGATTCTGAACATGGCGATGATGGCCGCCTACGACCAGCCGGTCGACGACGGCGAGGGGTGAGGGTCCTTTCTCTGCCCTCAGCAGAGAAGGAACCGCGAGGCGACTCCCTCTCCCTCTGGGAGAGGGAACCGATTTACGGGGATTGGCGGGTGTGAACGCTCGGAATTGGCGACGCCGAAGCCAGCAAAATCAATCGCTTCTCACTTTTACGGCCAAACTTATCCCCGGCGCTGAATCCTCCCGCACAATCATAGCCATCCCTGTCGCCGGGGAGGGGCGTATGGATCCGGCCCAATACGGCGGCGGGGCTAGGTTGAGCGGGGCCGCGTTCGGCGCCTGGGAGGCTTTGTTTGGTCGTGCGGCTTACTCGTCAGGAGCGCGCACGAGGGGCGGGGTTTCTCGGGATCACGTCGGAGGCGGAGCGACAGGGCGGTGATCGTACAAGCCGCCTATCGTGGATCGTCGGGCTGGACACGGAAGTCGCCGCTCCAGTTGGTCCGCGCCCGTCCGGGGGCTCTTGGGGTCCCGAGCTGAGAGACGCTCACGCCCCCCCATCCTCACGGGCAAGAACAACCTGGCGCATCGGACTGTCGAGCCGAAACGCAAAACACAAACTCACGGTACTCCGGGTTCGCCCGGCCGTTCCGTCGCCTCCCCAACACACTCGCAGCCGCACGGCGCGAGGAGGACAGGTCATGTCCCCATCTTCCGGTGTTCAGGCCGGCGAAATCCGGCCATCAGTGGCCCGCCATCTCGGCCACGACCTTCAGCGCCGCCTCGCGCGGGTCGTTCGCCGCCGTGATCGGGCGGCCGCAGACCAGATGGCTGGCGCCGGCGATCAGCGCGTCGGCGGGTGTCGCGGCCCGGGCCTGGTCGTTCTTGGCCGACCACTCGGGGCGCACGCCAGGCGTGACGATCAGGAAGTCGGGCTTGCCGGCCGCGTTGGCGATCTGGCGCGCCAGTGCGGCCTCGTGCGGCGAGGAAACGATGCCGTCGACCCCGCACGCCAGGGCTTGCCGCACCCGCCGCTCGACCAGGTCGCGGGCGTTGAAGGCGTAGCCCATTTCGACAAGGTCCTCGTCGGTCAGGCTGGTCAGCACGGTGACGGCCAGGATCTTCAGGGACGAGCCGCCCCGCGCCTTTACCGCCGCCTTCATCACCTGCGGCTCGGCATGCACGGTAAGAAGGTCGCAGCCGCTGGTGGCCAGCACCCGGGCCGAGCGCTCGACCGTGGCGCCGATGTCATGCAGCTTCCAGTCCAGAAAGATCGCCTTGCCGGAGGCCTTCAGGTCGCGGGCAAGGCCCATGCCGTCGCTGGCCAGGAGCTCCAGGCCGATCTTGTAGAAGCTGATCGCGTCGCCTAGGCGCTCGACCATGGCGCGGGCGTCGTCGACGGTGGGCAGGTCGAGCGGCACGATCAGGCGCGGATCAGCGGTCATCTTCGAGTCCCCGTTATTGGTCGCAAGGGTTGGCGCGCGAGGCCGTTACCCCTAGGAAAGGGCAAGCTTGGGCGCGATCTGAAAGGTAGGGACGTCGAATGACCGAGGCCAAACTCGCCGTCAACTTCTTCGTCGCGCTGTTCGCCCTGATCGATCCGATCGGCAACGTGCCGCTGTTCGCCGCCGCCACCCTGGGCGCGGCCGCCGCCGGTCGGCGCATGGTGGCCGCCTATATCGGCCTGTTCATGGCCGGGTTCCTGATCTTCTTCTATTTCACCGGGGTGGGCCTTCTGGCGTTCTTCGGCATCTCGATGCAGGCGTTCCGGATCGCCGGCGGCATCATCCTGTTCATTCTGGGTCTGGACATGGTGCGCGACGACTTCACCACCATGTTCGCCGACGCCGCCGAGGGCATAGAGGGGCAGACCCCGCGCGCCTACGCCCGTCAGCGGTTCGAGCGCCTGATCGTGCCGTTCGCCATGCCGCTGCTGATCGGACCGGGCGCGATCTCGACCGTCATCATCTACGCCGCCGAGGCCAAACCGCTGGGCTGGGCCGGCGCAGGCATCGGGGTGGCGGTCATCCTGGCGGTGTCGGCGGTGGTGGTGGCCACCTTCTGGGCCGCGCCGCTGGTCAGCAGGGTGCTGGGCCGTATCGGCATGAGCATCGTGGTGCGCGTGCTGGGTCTGATCCTCTGCGCCCTGGCCGTACAGTTCGTTCTGGTCGGGGTAGGCGACGCCACGCGCGGCCTGATCAAGAACGACGCCAAGGCCCCCTACGCCGAGAGCCATAAGTAGGGACCCTGCTCTGGACAGCGGTGCGTGACGAGGCCCATATCGCCGCCATGCGCGCTCACGACGCTGATGTGATCATCGCCGGCGCCGGCATGGCCGGCTCCACCCTGGCTCTGGCCCTCGCCTCGGGCGGCCTGCGGCCGCTGCTGGTCGATCCCGCGCCTTTCGAGGCCCAACTGGCGCCGACCTTCGACGGCCGCAGCTCCGCCATCGCCTATTCCTCGTTCCGCCAGTGGCGGGCGATCGGCGCGGGCGAGGCGCTGGAGCCGCACGCCCAGCGCATCGAGCAAATCCTGGTCACCGACGGCCGCACCCCGGGCGCGGCGGCGCGCAAGCCGCTGCCGGCCTTCCTGCGCTTCGACTCCAGCGAAATCTCCGGCCGGATCGAGGGCGAGCCGCTGGGCTATCTGGTCGAGAATCGCCAGATCCGCGCGGCCCTATCCCAGGCCGTGATCGACAAGGAGATTCCGGTGATCGCGCCGATGGCGGCCAAGGCCCTGTCGGTCGAAGCCGGGGCGGCGAAGTTGACCCTGTCGGACGGCCGGGTGCTGTCGGCGCCCTTGGCTGTCAGCGCCGAAGGCCGCAACTCGGCGCTGCGCCAGTCGGCCGGCATAGGCCATATCGGCTGGAGCTACGGCCAGAGCGGCGTGGTCGCCACGGTCCGCCTGGAGCGCCCGCACCAGGGCGTGGCCCACGAGTACTTCCTGCCCAGCGGCCCCTTCGCCATCCTGCCGCTGACCGACAATCGCGCCAGCCTGGTCTGGACCGAGAGCACCGCGCGCGGCGAGGCGCTGCGCCACGCCAGTCCCGAGGCCTTCCACGCCCACCTGATGCGCCGCTTCGGCGACTTCCTCGGCGCGGTGACGATCGAGGGGCCGGTTTTCGTCTATCCGCTGTCGCTGCTGCTGGCCGAGCGCATGGTCGCCCCGCGCCTGGCCCTGATCGGCGACGCCGCCCACGGCGTGCACCCGATCGCGGGCCAGGGGCTGAACCTGGGTCTCAAGGACGCCGCCGCCCTGGCCGAAGTTCTGGTCGAGGCCGTCCGTAACGGCGAGGACATCGGGGCGGAAGCCGTGCTGGAGCGCTATGCCCGCTGGCGGCGGTTCGACACCGTGACAAACGCCCTGGCCTTCGACGCCTTCGTGCGGATTTTCTCCAACGACAACCCGCTGCTGCGCCTGGCGCGCGGCGCGGGCCTGGCGGTCGTCAACCAGATCGCCCCGGCGCGGCGCTTCTTCATGCACGAGGCCGGCGGCGGGGTGGGCGACCTGCCCAAGCTATTGCGGGGGGAGAGCCTTTAAACGCTCTCCAACGCCCGCGCCTCTTCCGGCAGCATGATCGGCACGCCGTCGCGGATCGGATAAGCCAGCTTGGCGGCGCGACTGATCAACTCGCCCTTGGTGCGGTCATACTCCAACGGACCCCGCGTCACGGGGCACACCAGCACTTCCAGGAGGCGCGGGTCGACGTCGATGGGGGGGGCGGAAACTTCGGTCATGGGCACTGTCTACTGGATCGAAGTGGGTTCGTCATCGTCGCCGCCCGCCGCGTCGATCTCAAGCAGAGCGGTCAGGGTCGCTTTGCGCTCGAAGATGGTCTCGGCTTCCAGCAGGGCCTGTTTCTCCATCGGGTCGAACGGCAGGGCCATGGCCAGGCTGTTGATCAGGGCGTCCGAGGGCGCGGCCTCGGCGTCCCCCCAGTCGATCGCCAGACCGCGGTGATCGAGATAGCGGCGCAACGCGATCATCAGGCGGTCGATCTCGGTGGCGGTGCGCGTGCCTGCCGCCTCTTCCCGCAGATCAGCCTCGTAGGGCGCGAAGTCCGCGCGGACCTGACGGTACGGCGTGCGGACCGGCAGCTCCTCTCCGGCGCGGAAGCGGCAGACGCCCGTCAGGGTGATCAGGTAGCGACCGTCGCTGGTCTCGGCGAAACTGGTCACCCGGCCCGCGCAACCCACCGGCGCTAGGGCCGGACGCTGATGGTCTCCGCCGGCGCGCGTCTGGATCATGCCGATGATCCGCTCGCCCGACATGGCGTCGTCCAGCATGTTCAGATACCGGGGCTCGAAGATGTTCAGCGGCAGCTGCCCGCCCGGCAGCAGGAGCACGCCGTCCAGGGGAAACACCGGGATCACCAGGGGCAGATCGTCGATCTTGCGGTAGGCCGCCGGCATGCACGCTCCGTGGGGCTTGGGGTCCTAGCTGAACAGGATCGAGGACAGCTTGCGCCGTCCTTGCTTGGCCACTTCCGAGGTCGGGCCGGCGGCCTCGAACACCGTCAGCAATTGCTTGCGGGCCGCATCGTCATTCCAGGTCCGGTCGCGGGCGATGATGGTCAGCAGCTGATCGGCGGCGTCCTGCAGGCGGCCCATGCCCGCCAGGGCCTTGGCCAGTTCCAGGCGCGCCTCATGGTCGTCGGCATCGGCGGCCAGGCGCTGTTCGAAGGCGGCGGTTTCGGACGGCGCCTCGGCGGCTAGCGCCAGAGCGGCGCGCGCCGCATCGAGGTCGGGGTCCTTGGCGTCGGCCGGGGCCATGGCCACCACTTCGGCCGCGCCTTCCGGATCGCCGTTGGCCAGATAGACGCGGGCCATGCCGCCCAGGGCCTTGGCGCTGGTCGGGTCGATCTGCAGCGCCTGGGCGAAGGCCTGGGCCGCGCCGCCCAGATCGCCGATCTCCAGCGACTCCTTGCCCATGGCGATCATCTCATCAAGGGCGCCGCCCTCGGCCGCCCCGGCCAGCTTCTCCACGAAGGCCCGGACCTGGCTTTCGGGCAGGGCGCCCTGGAAGGCGTCGACCGGGCGGCCGTCGACAAAGGCGTAGACGGTCGGGATCGACTGCACGCGCAGCTGGCCCGCAAAGCCCGGGTTCTTGTCGACGTCGATCTTGACCAGCTTGACCGCGCCCTTGGCGGCGTTGACGACTTTTTCGATCGTGGGCGTCAGCGTCCGGCAGGGCCCACACCAGGTGGCCCAGAAGTCGACGATGACAGGCTGGGTCTTCGAGGCCTCAATCACGTCGGCCATGAAGCTGGCGTCCGTGCCGTCCTTGATGTGTTCGCTTTTCGAAGAGGGCGCGGGCTTTTCGCCGATCAGGGACATCGGGTCTCTCGTACTCGGAAGTAGGGGAACGCTTCAGCCGTCAAGATGGTCCCTCATCGAGCTGCGCGCAATGACCCGTTCGCTTGACGGGCGAGCTTAAGCGACCACTTCCATCGCTGCGAAATCGACGATCATCGGCGTAACGCCCAGCGCGGCGAGGAACCGGCGAAAGCCCGCCTGGCTGACGGCGGTGGTGGCGTCGTTCTTCAGCGGGTGGAAATTGACCGGGTCGCTGTCGGCCAGGGCCTTGTCCAGCACGAAGCGGACGCGCTTGTCGGTGTCGTTGATCAAGCCAAAGGCGGTGACCGAGCCTGGCGTCACGCCCAGAGTCTCCAGCATCATCTCCTGCGGCCCGAACGACAGCCTTCCCGAGCCGATCACGTGGTGCAGCTTTTTCAGATCGATGGTCGTCTCGCCCAGGGCCGAGATCAGCCACAGCTGGCCCTTGGCGTCCTTCAGGAACAGGTTCTTGGTGTGGCCGCCCGGCATGGCGGCCTTGATCTCCAGCCCTTCCTCGACGCGGAAGACGGGCGGGTGGTCCAAGGTCTTGTGGTCGACGCCGTGGGCGTCGAAGAAGGCGAACAGGTCGGCGCGGGTCTTCATGCGCCTCTACTAGACGGCGTAAGGCCGCGAGCGCTAGACCTGATCCCAGGGCAGGAAGATCAGATAAAGGACCGGCATGGAACTGGAGTGCTATCCCACCGAGAACCGTCCGCCGGAGATCGTGCCTGGACGGCCGCAGCGCGCCTGGATGGACCGGTTCGCCGAGCGCCACCCCTATCGCTGCCTGCCGCTGACCATGGCCAACACCACGGGCTGGGACATTCTCTGCCCGGTCGGCTTCACCATGACCTGGGACGGCGGGGCGCACCAGGAGTGCATCAAGTTCCAGCCCGACCACCCCTATCCGGGTTTCCATGACTTCGTGAAGTCGCACTTCACGCGCGGGGTGGTGACCTTCCACACGGGGTATCTCTTCCGCACGCCGCCGGGCTGGTCGATGATGGCCATGGGCCCGCCCAACCACGTCAAGGACGGCGTCCAGCCGCTGGCCGGGGTGATCGAAACGGACTGGCTGCCCTTCCCCTTCACGATGAACTGGATCTTCACCCGGCCGGGCACCGTGCGGTTCGAGAAGGGGGAGACCTTCTGCTTCATCATGTTGTTGCAGGACAAGGCCCTGGAGAGCTTTCAGCCGGTGATCCGCTCGATGAACTCCAACCCCGAACTGCGGCGCCAGTACGACGTCTGGGCCGAGAAGCGGACCGAGTTCAACAACCTGATTTTCAAGCGCGACCCCGAGGCCACTAAGGAGGCCTGGCAGCGCTTTTACTTCAAGGGCGAGTACCCCGAGGAGATCCAGGCCGAGGCCCCCAGCCACCACGTCAACAAGCGACGCCTGAAGTCGCCAAAGGTGGGCGTCTAACGGCTCGCTGCGACATTTCACAGAGAACTCTGATTGACAGAGTTTATCGGGGATACTAACTCTGTATTACAGAGCGCTCTGGTGCGCCTGGGAATGGAGAGGCTCATGGCTATCACCCGCACCGAAGCGGCCGCCGCGCTGTCCGACATCGAGAGCACCCAGCGCCGGGGCATGACCCTGCGCGGCTACCGTGTCGGCGGACCGATCCTGATGATGTGGTCGCTGATCTGGGCGACCGGCTACCTGACCATGGGATTAGCCCCGCCGGAGCTCTGGCTCCCGGTCTGGCTGGGCCTGGATGTGGTCGGCGTGGCCGGCGCCCTGCTGTTGGCGCGGGCCGGCAAGCCCAAGGCAGCCGGAGCGCCCCCCGGCATGACGTGGCGTCTGCTGGGCGGCTCGCTGGCCCTGATGATCTTCGCGCTGAGCGTCTTCTGGGTGATGAAGCCCGCAGATCCCGCCGCCGCCATGGCCTTTCCGGGCCTGCTGATCGGGGTGATCTACGCCGTGGTCGGCTTCTGGGCCGCGCCGCGCTATGCGCTGATCGGCGGGCTGATGTTCGGCCTGACCCTGGTTGGGTATTTCCTGTTCCAGCCCTGGCTGCCCTTCTGGATGGCGGCGGCGAGCGGCGCACTGTTCCTCAGCGGCGTCTGGCTGTGGAGGCGCTGAGCGTGGCGGACTCCGACGACATCATCCACCAGCCGCTGCGCCTGAAGATCATGGCCGCCCTCAGCGCCGAAAAAGGCCAGCCGCTGGATTTCCCGCGCCTGAAGGCCATCACCCAGGCGACCGACGGCAATCTGGGCAGCCATCTCACCACCCTGGAGAAGGCCGGCTACGTGGCGATCGAAAAGGACTTCGTGGGCAAGCGCCCCCGCACCCAGGCCCGGCTGACGGCGGAGGGGCGCAAGGCCTTCCGCGCCCATGTCGATTATCTGCGGGCGGTGGTCGAAGCGGCGGACGAGGAGGGCGGCTAGCCGAGGAACCCCGGCCGTGACACCGCGCAGCTTCCCCCCTAGGGTCACGCCCAAATCGTGCCCATCAGGTGTTCGGGGGAAATTAAATGGATCGTCGGCTGACGGCGCTGGCCGCCTTGTTGTTGATGTCGGGCTCGGCCCTGGCCCATCAGGCGCAAGCGCAAACAGCGCCGACCGCAAGCGCGGCCAAGGCCGAGAAGCCCGAGAAGTGGAACGTCAACGCCCCGCCCGGCGTCGCCACCCGCGAGGTGCGGATCAGCGTCGACAACGGCACCTGGATGAATGTCGACGTCTCGCGCGACGGCAAGCTGATCGCCTTCGACATCCTGGGCGACATCTACACCATGCCGATCGCGGGCGGGACGCCGACCCGCATCGCCGAGGGCCTGGCCTATGACCAGCAGCCCCGCTTCTCGCCGGACGGCAAGCGGATCGCCTTCACCTCCGACCGGGGCGGCGGCGACAACATCTGGGTGATGAACCTGGATGGGAGCGACAAACGCCAGGTGACCAAGGAGGACTTCCGTCTGCTCAACCAGCCCAGCTGGAGCCCGGACGGCCGTTTCATTGTGGCCAAGAAGCACTTCACCACCGGCCGCTCTTTGGGCACCGGCGAGGTCTGGGTCTATCACGTCTCAGGCGGCGGCGGCGTCCAGCTGGTCAAGCGCGCCAGCGAGCAGCTGCAAAAGGAGCTGGGCGAGCCGATCTATGCGGCCGACGGCAAGAGCGTCTTCTACACCCGCAACGTGACGCCCGGCCCGATCTTCGAATACGCGCAAGACTCCAACACCGCCCTGTTCGACATCGAGCGCTATGACCTGGAGACCGGCGAGGTCACGACCGCCGTCTCGGGCCTGGGCGGCTCGGTGCGACCGACGCCGTCGCCGGACGGCAAGAAGATCGCCTTCGTCCGCCGCGAGCGCACCAAGTCCAAGCTGTATGTGAAGGACCTGGTGTCGGGCGAGGAGCGCAAGGTCTACGACGCGCTGGATCAGGACGTCCAGGAGACCTGGGCGGTGACCGGCGTCTATCCGAACATGGCCTGGACGCCCGACGGCGCGTCCGTGGTGTTCTGGGCCGGCGGGAAGATCCGGCGGGTCAATGTGGCGGACGGCGCGTCCGGCGTGATCCCGTTCAAGATCGACGACACCCGCGTGGTGATCGACGCGGTCCATCCCGAGGTTGCGGTCGCGCCCGATCGCTTCACCACCAAGATGCCGCGCTGGGCCAGCGTATCCCCCGACGGCAAGTCGGTGGTGTTCGAGACCCTGGGCAAGCTATGGGTCAAGTCGACGGCCGGCGGCGAGCCGCGTCGCCTGATCAGCGGCGAGGAAGACGCCTTCGAGCTCTATCCCTCGTGGTCGCGCGACGGTCGCACGGTGGTGTTCGTCAGCTGGACCGACGCGGGGCTGGGACGCCTGCGCACAGTGCCCGCCGCCGGCGGCGCGGCTAAGGACGTGATCGCCCAGCCGGGTCACTACAGCGCGCCGCGCTTTTCTCCGGACGGCAAGACCATCGTGTTTGAGCGCCGTCGCGGCGGCGGGCTGACCTCCGGGCGCTGGTCGCAGGATCCGGGGATCTATCGTGTGGCCGCCTCGGGCGGGACGCCGGTGCGGGTCTCGCGCGGCGGTTCGGAGCCGCAGTTCGGCGCCGCCAATGATCGCGTGTTCATGCTGATGTCGAGCGGCGACAAGCGCCAGTTGGTCAGCACCGATCTGAACGGGCAGGCCAAGCGGGTCCATGCCAGCGGTGACATGGTCAATGACTTCCAGGTCTCGCCGGATGGTCGCAACGTCGCGTTCCGCCAGAACTACGAAGCCTTCGTGATGCCGCTGATGCCCGGAACCCAAGAGGTCGCGGTCGACCAGAAGGGCGGGCCGCTGCCGGTCACGCGGGTCAGCGCCGAGGGCGCGGACTTCATCAACTGGTCCAAGGACGGCAAGCAGGTCCACTGGAGCATGGGCCCCACCCTGTTCACCGCCGAGACCGATGCGCTGTACGTCAACGCTCCGGCCGCCGATGGGACCAGCAAGGATGATGGCAAGTTCAAGCCGGTGAAGACGGGGCTGTCGCTGTCGATGGAAGTCGCCGCCGACAAGCCGACGGGCGTCGTCGCCCTGACCGGCGCGCGCGTGGTGACCATGGCTGACAAGGCTGGCGGCATCATCGAGGATGGGGTGGTGGTGATCAAAGGCGATCGCATCGTCGCGGTCGGTCCCAAGGCCAGCACGCCGGTCCCCGCCGATGCCAAGGTGGTCGACGTGACGGGCAAGACCATCGTCCCCGGCCTCGTCGACGCCCACGCCCATGGGCCGCAGGGCACGGACAATCTGGTCCCGCAGCAGAACTGGTCGGCGATGGCCAATCTGGCCCTGGGCACGACGACGATCCACGACCCATCGTCGCGGGCGTCCGAGATTTTCGCCGCGGCCGAGCTGCAGCGGGCCGGCAAGATCCTGGCTCCGCGCACCTTCTCGACGGGCGAGATCATCTATGGGGCCAAGGCGGCGGAGGTCTATGCCGAGATCAACAGTCTTGACGATGCTCTTGCCCACGTCCGCCGTCTGAAGGCCCAGGGCGCACACAGCGTCAAGAACTACAACCAGCCCCGCCGGGACCAGCGCCAGATGGTCGTGGTCGCCGCCCAGAAGGAGAACATGGAGGTCGTGCCGGAGGGTGGGTCGCTCTACGCGATGGACGTGACCCTGGTCCAGGACGGCAACGCCACGGTCGAGCACAACCTGCCGGTCGACCGCTTTTACGACGACATCGTCAGCCTGTGGTCGCAAACCAAGACCAACTACACCCCGACCCTGGTCGTGGCCTATGGCGGTCTGGCGGGCGATCCTTACTGGCGCCAGCACATGGATGTCTGGACCCATCCGCTGCTGTCGAAACACGCGCCGCCGGCGTTGCTGGCAGCCCAGAATGTCCGCCGTCAGGCTGCGCCCGAGGCGGATTATGTGGACGGCGCGACCGCCCGCGAGGCCAAGAAGCTCGCCGACCGAGGCGTGCAGGTGTCGATCGGCGCCCACGGCCAGCAGGCGGGCCTCGGCGCGCACTGGGAGATGTGGTCGTTCGCGCGCGGCGGCTGGAGCCCGGTCGAGGCTCTGGCGGCCGGCACGATCAACGCCGCGCGCTCGTTGGGCTACGCCAAGGACGTGGGCTCGCTGGAGGTTGGCAAGCTGGCCGATCTTCTGGTGCTGGACGCCGACCCGACCGTTGACATCCGGAACAGCGACAAGCTGCACCGCGTGATGCTGGGCGGCCGACTCTACGACCCAGTGACCCTCAACGAGACCGTGACCGGCCAGCGCGTCCGTCAGCCCTACTGGTGGGAACGCTCGGGCGAGGCCTGGGGGGGCGGCCAGGGCGGCACGGGCCACACCGACGACTTGGGGTAGGGGAAATCTGTGTCATCCCGGCCGTAGCGCAGCGAAGAGCCGGGATGACACGGTTGGGGGCAGGCCTCCTTAAGCCGCCTTCACCGCCGAGGCGATCGACTTGACGACCTTCTTCACCAGGGCCGGGTCGTCGCCCTCGGCCATGATGCGGATCAAGGGCTCGGTGCCCGAGGCGCGGACCACGATCCGACCCGCGCCATTGAGCTGGCTTTCGCCGTCGGCGATAGCATCCTTTACGGCCTTGGCCTCCAGCGGCTTGCCGCCGGCGAAGCGGACGTTTTCAAGCAGTTGCGGCACCGGTTCGAACTGACGCCCGAGCGCGCTCATCGGCTTGTCGCTCTCGACCATCACCGCCAGCACCTGTAACGCGGCGATCAGGCCGTCGCCCGTGGTCGAGAAGTCCGACAGGATCAAATGGCCCGACTGTTCGCCGCCGACGTTGAAGCCGCCTTCGCGCATGCGCTGCATCACGTAGCGGTCGCCGACGGCGGTGCGCTCCAGCGATAGGCCTAGAGTGTTCAGTTGACGCTCTAGGCCAAGGTTCGACATCACCGTGGCCACGACGCCGCCGCCCTTCAAGGCCCCGGCCTTGGCGAAGGCCCCGGCGATGATCGCCATGATCTGGTCGCCGTCGACGACCACGCCCTTCTCGTCGCAGATCACCAGGCGGTCGGCGTCGCCGTCCAAGGCGATGCCGATATCGGCGCGGTACTCGCGAACCATCTTGGCCATAGCCTCAGGGTGGGTCGAGCCGCACTCCTCGTTGATGTTGGTGCCATCGGGCGAGACGCCCAGGCTGATCACCTCCGCGCCCAGTTCGTACAGGGCGGTGGGGGCGACCTTGTAGGCCGCGCCGTTGGCGCAATCGATGACGATGCGCAGGCCGGAAAGATTGAGGTGACGTGGGAAGGTTGCCTTGACGATCTCGACATATCGCGCCTGGGCGTCGTCGATCCGCTTGACGCGGCCCAGTTCGCGCGGCGCGGCCAGGCCCTCCTGCAGACCCTGATCCATCAAGGCCTCGATGCCGAGCTCCTGAGCGTCCGAAAGCTTGTAGCCGTCAGGGCCGAACAGCTTGATGCCGTTGTCGGCGAAGCTGTTGTGGCTGGCCGAGATCATGATGCCGAGGTCGGCGCGCATCGAGCGGGTCATCATCGCCACGGCCGGGGTCGGCAGGGGGCCAAACAGGCGCACGTCCAGGCCCACGCTGGTCAGGCCGGCGACCAGGGCCGGCTCGATCATGTAGCCCGACAGCCGGGTGTCCTTGCCGATCACCACGAGGTGGCGGCGGTCGTCCTGCGATCGGAAGAGCTTGCCAGCGGCGAGACCCACCCGCAGGGCGACCTCGGCTGTCATCGGATGCTTGTTGGCCTGGCCGCGGATTCCGTCGGTGCCGAAATAGGCGCGCTTGCTCATGGTCGTACTGTCGTCTCTTTACGGCCGCGCTTCGAACGCGAAACGATCCGAAATGCAGATTTATGCGAAGCGGTCTTTAGCCAGTGCTAAAGGCGCCTCACGCAAATTCGCGTGTCGGTAGGCATAATCCTGTCGGCGCGTTCTACAAGGGATCATGGCCCATGTGCGGCATTATCGGCATCGTCGGAAAAGAACCCGTCGCCGACCGTCTGATCGAGAGCCTCAAGCGGCTCGAGTATCGCGGCTATGACTCCGCTGGGGTCGCCGGCGTGGTCGGCGGTCAGGTCGAACGCCGCCGGGCCCAGGGCAAGATCAAGGCCTTGGAAGCCGTCCTGGTCGAACAACCTCTCACCGCCACGACCGGCATCGGCCACACCCGCTGGGCGACCCACGGCGCGCCCAACGTGCGCAACGCCCACCCGCACACCGCCGGCCGCGTCACCCTGGTCCACAACGGCATCATCGAGAACTTCGCCGAACTGAAGGCGGAGCTGGCCGCCGCCGGACGCACTTTCGAGAGCGACACCGACACCGAGGTCATCGCCCAGCTGATCGACGCTGAACTGGCGACGGGCCTGTCACCCCTAGAGGCCTTCAAGGCCACGCTGGACCGCTTGACCGGCGCCTACGCCCTGGCGGTGTTGATCCAGGGCGAGGCCGATCTGATCCTGGGCGCGCGTCGCGGCAGCCCGCTGGTGGTCGGCGAGGGCCAGGGCGAGATGTTCCTGGGCTCTGACGCATTGGCCGTCGGCCCGTTCACCAACCGGGTGATCTATCTGGAGGAGGGCGACTACGTGGCCCTCGATCACGTCAGCCACCGCATCTTCGACGCCTCAGGCGCTGCGGTGGAGCGTCCTGTGCGCGTGGTGCCGACCTCGTCGGTGATGCTGGAGAAGGGCAACTACCGGCACTTCATGGAAAAGGAGATCCATGATCAGCCGGAAGGCTGCCAGCGGACGATCGCGGCCTATGTCGACACCTTGAGCGCCAAGGCCTCGGTTCCGGGCGACATCGACTTCGCCGCCCTGGAGCGTATCCAGATCGTCGCCTGCGGCACCTCCTATATCGCTGGCGTCGTCGGCAAGTACTTGATCGAGCAGCTCGCCGACCTGCCGGTCGATGTCGAAATCGCTTCGGAGTTCCGCTACCGCACCCCGGCCCTGCGCCCCGGCTCGCTGGTCGTGGCCATGTCGCAGTCGGGCGAGACCGCCGACACCCTGGCCGCCCTGCGCTACTGCAAGGCCAGGGGCATGAAGAGTGCGGTAGTCGTGAACGCCCAGGAATCCACCATGGCCCGCGAGGTCGACGTGGTCTGGCCGATCCACTGCGGCCCCGAAATCGGCGTCGCTTCGACCAAGGCCTTCACCGCCCAGGTCAGCGTGATGATCGCTCTGGCCATCGCCGCCGCCAAGCAACGCGGGACCATCGACGCCGCCGAGGAGCAACGTCTCGTCAAGGTGCTGCTGGAGGCGCCGCGCCTGATCGCCGAGGCCATCGGCCTGGAAGACGCCATCAAGGAGATCGCCGCCGACGTCGCCAAGGCGCGGGACGTGCTCTACCTCGGCCGAGGCCCGATGTCGGCCCTGGCCCTGGAAGGCGCGCTGAAGCTGAAGGAAATCAGCTATATCCATGCCGAGGGCTACGCCGCCGGCGAGTTGAAGCACGGCCCGATCGCCCTCGTCGATGATCAGACCCCGATCGTCATCCTCGCCCCCTACGACAGCTATTTCGAGAAGTCGGCCTCGAACATGAGTGAGGTGATGGCGCGTGGCGGCCAGGTGATCTTCATCACCGACACCGAGGGCGTGAAGCACGCCCCGGCGGGCGCCAAGGTGGTGGTCACGGCTCCGGCTTCCGACCCGCTGGTCTCGACCCTGGTCATGTCGGCCCCGATCCAGCTCCTGGCCTACCACGTCGCCGTGGTGAAGGGCGCGGACGTCGATCAGCCGCGCAACCTGGCCAAGTCGGTGACGGTGGAGTGAGGGCGGGAGCGGTTTATCGCGCGCCCAGAAGATAGT
>NZ_CP033874.1 GCF_002742645.2 Caulobacter sp. FWC26 | reverse complement strand
TGCGCCTGGGATTCCAGCCAGTCCGCCAGGCGAGCGCGGACCTCCGCGAGACCTTCTCCACCGGGCGCGCCACGCGCCGGGTCGGCCAGCCAGGCCGAGAGGCCTGCGGGATCGGCGGCCTGCACCTGCTCGAAGGTCAGTCCCGCCCAGGATCCATGATCGATATCGCGTAAGGACTCATCCACCATGGCCGATACGCCTAGGGCCTCGGCGGTCTGCTGCGCCGCCAGGGCCGGGCTGGTCAGCCAGACGGAGGCCTCCAGGCGCCGCGCGCCAGCCTTCTTGAGGCCACCCGCGTCCAGGCCCTCCTCGCGCGTCGGAAAGGCGCCAACCCGCATGGCGCGGGTCGCGGCATGGCACAGCAGGGTCAAGGACGCGGCCAGACGAGCCTCCGTTGTTGTTGACGGTCAAGCCGGTCCAGGCTTAGTGCAGAACCAGCGAGCCTGGAAGAAGCCGGTGTAAGTCCGGCGCGGTCGCGCCACTGTTATCGAGAGTGCTCCGGTGCTGTCGAGAGTCAGACCTTTCCGGGATTTCTGTTTTGATCGACGGGACGCGCATATCCCGGAAGGAGCCTGCATGACGGCCACAACCCTCTACGCTGACGACGTCTTCATCCCGGTGGGTGACACCCAGACGATCCCCCTGGGCGCCATCGCGCCCTGGGCGATCTTCGGCACGCTGCTGGCGATGATCTTCCTCTACTTCGTCAGCACGGAGCAGGGCGCCTTGTCGCTGTTCGGCGGCATGTACATCCACGAGTTCGTCCACGACGGACGTCATCTGCTCGGCTTTCCCTGCCACTAGAGGCCAGCACCATGACCCGTGATCTGCTCGTCCGCGGCATGCTGGCCGGCCTGCTGGCGGCTGTCCTGGCCACGCTCTTCGCCCAGCTGGCAGGTGAGCCCCAGGTCGATCTCGCCATCGGATTCGAGGCCGCCCGCGACCACACCATGGGAATGGCCGTCGAGCCGGAGCTGGTGAGCCGCGCGGTGCAGCGCGGCATCGGCCTCTTCACGGCTGTGGCGCTCTATGGCGCGGCGGTGGGCGGAATCTTCTCGCTGGTGTTCGCCGCCGCCTACGGCCGGCTGGGCCAGATCGGACCCCGCACCCTGGCGCTGCTACTGGCCTTGGGCGCCATGGTCGCCATCAGTCTGGTCCCAACGATCAAATATCCGCCCAATCCGCCCAGCGTCGGCCTGCATGAGACCATCCAGCTGCGGACGGCGACCTACTTCATCCTGATCGGCCTTTCGCTGGCCGGCCTCGCCCTGGGGGTTATGGTCGGACGCTGGGCCGCAGCCAAGGTCGGTGCGTTCAACGGCGTCCTCGTGGCGGCC
Organism: Caulobacter sp. FWC26; assembly: GCF_002742645.2. Taxonomy (NCBI): domain Bacteria; kingdom Pseudomonadati; phylum Pseudomonadota; class Alphaproteobacteria; order Caulobacterales; family Caulobacteraceae; genus Caulobacter; species Caulobacter sp. FWC26. The sequence continues at coordinate 43,834 of NZ_CP033874.1, read as the reverse complement.
GCTGTCTACGTCGTGTTCGTGGCCGGGTGGCGTTGGTGCTGCCGATGATCAACGAGGTGCCGGAGGGGTTTCCGGCGGTGATCCTGTGGCGGTTCCGCGTCGCCGCCATCGGCGTTCAACTCGTGCTGTGGCTGGCCCTCGGCGTGGGCTTTGGCTGGTTGGCGGATCGGCGACTGCGCCGCACCTGATCGCGCACGTGCATAGACAAGCCGGCCGAAATCGGACATTTGATCTCTGTCAGGATGCCCGTTAGCACGGGTTGATAGACGTCAACGCGCTGGAGCCTTCGGGCTTAAACGGGAATGCGGTGCGGGGTTCGCCCCAATGCCGTAGCTGTCCCTGCAACTGTAAGCGGTGAGCGCGTACGCCTTGGCGAGACAGCCTGTCTGTCCCGCCAGCCACTGGGGCCAGAGGCCCTGGGAAGGTCGGCGTACGTCGTGATGACCCGTGAGCCAGGAAACCGGCCGGCGCGTGTCGCTCGATGCTTCGGGTCAGTGTGAACCCGCAGCGCGGTCTCCGTCTGAGCGACGAACTGGAAACGGTGGAGAGCCGTTTCGACCGGCTGGTCCGGGCGCTCGCGTGCGCCTGAGCCTCGGCATATCGACCTGGGGCCCCGGTCCCCGGGAGGCTCTTCGCATGGTCGTTCAACACGCGGAGTAACGGGGGGCTTTCATGCCCAAGCAATTCCTATTCGGCGCGAGCACGCTCGCGATCATCCTGTCCGTTCCGGCGCTGGCCGTGGCGGACGCCATCGACGGTTCCGTCAGCGACGGTCGTGGTCACAGGGGGGCGCGAGGTTGCCCTCGACGGCAAGACCGCCACCGGTTCCCGGCTTGGCCTGGCGATCAGCGAGACACCCGCCACCGTCGACGTCCTGACCCAGGAGCGCTTCCTGGAGCGCGGCCTGCGGACCAGCAACGAGGCCCTGAATAGCGCGCCGGGCGTGCTGGCGGTCGATACCGGCGGCGGCCCTGGCACCTATTCGATGCGCGGCTTTTCCGGCGGCTCGGTCTCGGTGAACTATGACGGGGTACACCAGCCCTCGACCATGGTGACCCGCAACTTCGATACCTTCGCCTTCGACCGGATCGAGGTGATCAAGGGCCCGGCCTCGGTGCTGTTCGGGGAGGGCGCATTGGGCGGCGCCGTCAACTTCGTGCCGAAGAAGCCGATCCTGGGCGAGCGACAGGTCCAGGCGCTCGGCCAATACGGGTCGCGCGAGACCTTCCGGGCTGCGGCGGACGTGAACATGCCGTTGGGCGAGAAGGCCGCCGCCCGCGGCGTCTTCAGCTACGCCGGATCCGACGGCTACATCGACGACGCCCAGAGCCGCACCACGACCGCCAATCTGGGCCTGACCCTGAAGCCGACCGACGACCTGAAACTCTTCTTCGCCGCCGAGCTGTTCAACAACGACAACGGCCGCACCTACTGGGGCACGCCGCTGGTGGCCGCCGCCGTGGCCAGGGCCCCGACGGGCGTCGCCTCGACCCCCGCCGGCTTGGTCATCGACCGGGCCCTCAGCCGCACCAATTTCCAGTACCTAGATGGCGAGGTCCGTTCCGACAGCCACTGGCTGCGCTCCGTCGTCGAGTGGCAGATCAACGCCGACTGGAAGTTCACGAACGACCTCTCCTACAACAAGTCCGACCGGCTCTGGGACGATGCGGAGAGCTACACCTATGTGGCTGCGACCCGGCGGGTGAACCGGTCGGCCACCTATATCCGCAACATGCTCAAGTTCTGGAATGACCGGGCGTCGTTGTTCTCGGACCTGGACATCGGCGGCCATCGCAACCGTCTGACGATCGGCGCCGAGCACACCGAGAACGACCACCTGAGCCTCCGCCGGTTCGGCCCCGCGACGCCGGTCGATCCTTACGCCCTGGTGCGGGGGACCTTCCCGGCGATCACCCCGGCCAACTTCCCGGGGCCGGCAACTTTGCCGACGTCGGGGCGAACATCCGGATCAACGCTGTGTTCGCCGAGGACGCCTTCAACCTGACCGACAAGCTGCTGCTGGTCGGCGGGCTTCGCTATGAGGACGTCAAGCTCGACCGCACCACCCACGACTTCAACCTGGCCACCACCGTGGGCTTCACCCGCAAGTACAAGCCGGTGTCCTATCGGGCGGGCGCCATCTACGACCTGGTCCCCAAGACCCAGCTCTACGCCCAGTACACCAAGGGTGCGGCACCGGTGGGCACCCTGGTGCTGCTCAGCCAGTCCAATTCGGGCTTCAACCTGACCAAGGGCGACTCCACCGAAATCGGCGTGAAAAGCGTGCTGTGGGGCGGTCGTGTGGAAATGACCCTGGCCGGGTACAAGATCCGGCAGACCGACATCATCACCCGCGATCCGGTGAACCCGAACATCCAGATCCAGGGCGGAACCTTGTCGTCTAAGGGCGTGGAGTTCTCCGCGACCTTGCAGGCTACCGACCATCTGCGGCTCGACGGCAACGCCGCCTTTGTTGACGCCCAGTACGACGAGCTGATCGAGGCCGGCGGCGCCAACCGGGCGGGCAATTCGCCGCCCAACGTGCCGGCCCAGGTGTTCAACCTGTTCGCCAGCTACCAGGTCCCTGGGTTCCCGGTGCGGGTGACCGGCGGCGTTCACCGCTCGAGCCACATCTTCGGCGACAACGCCAACACGGTGCGGGCCAGCGGTTACACCCTTTTCGACGCATCGATCACCTATCAGCTGAAGTTCGGTGACATCACGCTGCGCGGCCGGAACCTGACCAACAAGCTCTACGCGGAATGGGCGACCGCCTCGCAGGTCTACCTGGGCGCTCCGCGCGGCGTCGACCTGACCTTCCGGGCAAGGTTCTGAGCCGGGGGGAAGCGCGATGAAGTTCATCAGCCCGCCCGCCGCGGGGGCCGGGAGGTTGCGGAGCCTCAAGACTACGGGCCTGAGGTGGCTTTACCTGACGCACCGGTGGGTGGGGATCTTCACCTGCCTGCTGTGCGCCGTCTGGTTCATCTCGGGCCTGGTGATGGTCTACGTGCCCTATCCGGGTCTCAGCGACCGGGATCGGATGACCTACTCCGAACCGCTGTCGCTGGAGAGGGTGGCGATCACTCCTGGCGAGGCGCTGGCGGCGGCTGGCCTGAAAGCTTTTCCCTCGCAGATCAAGCTGGCCACGCTTCGGGGCCAGCCGGTCTACCGCATCGTGGATGGCAAGAGCCGCATCACGGTGTCGGCCGTCGACGGCCGCCCCGTGCCCGCCACCACGCCGGCGCAGGCGGAAGAGACGGTGCGCCGCCTGATGCCAGACCATCAGGTGGGGCCGGCGCGGACCCTGTTTCATGATCAGTGGACCGTCGCCCAGGGGTTCGATCCGCACCGGCCGCTCCTGCGGGTGCCGGTGCGGGACGCGGCCGGCCTAACCCTCTACGTCTCTTCGAGGACCGGCGAGGTGGTCAATGACACCACTCGCTGGGAGCGGGGCTGGAACTGGCTGGGGTCGATCCCCCACTGGATCTACCTGACCGTGATCCGCCAGGACAACGAGGTCTGGCGCCAGGTGATCATGTGGACGTCGGGGCCCGCCCTGGTGGGGGCTGTGGCCGGGGCCTGGATTGGGATCCTGCGGATGCGGCTGAAATCCGGCCAGCCGGTCAGCCCGTACCTCGGGTGGATGCAGTGGCACCACCTGGCGGGCCTGATTGGCGGGCTATTCGCCATCCTGTGGGTGTTCAGCGGCTGGCTCTCGGTCAATCCCTTCCACCTGTTCCCCCGCCGTGAGGTCCCGCCCGCCGCCATGAGGGTCTATGCGGGCCACAAGGCGCGACCTATCCGGCTCGCTCGCCGTCCGCGGCGCCGCCGGGCGATGCGCGGGAAGCCAGGTTCATCTGGGTCGGCGGACGTCCCCTCATCGTGCTCATGGGGCCAGACCTCTCCGAGCCGGTGATCGACGGCCAGACCGGCGCGTCGGCGGCCCAGACCGACGCGGCCCTGTTCGAGGCCGCCCGCGCCCTGGTTCCCGGCGCCCAGGCCGCCTTCGCTGAACGGCTCACTCAGGAGGATGCCTATTGGTACTCCACGCGCCGTGATCAGCGCCGCCTGCCGGTGTTGAGGGTCGGCTTCGCCGACCCGGCCGGAACCTGGGTCCATATTGATCCCACCACCGGCGAGGTGCTGGGCCGTTCGGACCGTAGCCGGCGCCTCTATCGCTGGCTGTTCAGCGCCATCCACGCCTGGGACCTGCCGATCTTTCGCGGATCGGACCTGGCCCGCCAGATCGTCATCTGGGTCCTGTCCACGGCGGGCCTGGTGCTGTCGGTCAGCGGCGTGGTCGTCGGCTGGCGCCACCTCAAGCTCAAGGCCGGCATCCGCCCCAGCCGGCCGATCCGGAAATTCCGGGCCAACCGAAAAGCAAGGACATCCTGAGATGAAATTCCCACACGCCCATGCCCTGGCCGGGCTCGCCGCCGGCGCCGCCTTTGGCGCCCCACCGGCGCCTTGGCTCACGACATCTGGGTCGTTCTGGTCCCGCAGGACGGCAAGACCGTGGCCCATGTCCGCTACGCCGATCCCAGCAGGCTGGAACTGGCCGAGCGGGGCAAGGTCGTCAGCCTTGAAGTGATTTCGGCGGGCGGAAAGATCAACCTCAAGCGCCCGCTCAAGCCAAGCCCGCCGGCGCCGTAGCTCTTGAGACCGCCCCTTCGCGGCCCCGCCCGCCTCGATCCTGGCCGTCGCCTATGACAACGGCTTCTGGACCACCGACGCCGCCGACGGCGTCGAGTCGAACACCAGCAAGAGTCTGGTGGCGAAGCCCGGCGAAAGCTGGTGGGTCCCCAAGTACGGCAAGACGCTGCTAGGCCCTGGCAGCTACACGGTGTCGTCCCACGCCCTCGTCGAAATCACCCCACTCAGCGAGCCCTACGCCGTCCCGGTGGGCGGCGATCTGGCGGTGAAGGTGGAGCGCCGGGGCCAACCGCTGGCCGGCGTGAAGCTGACCTATGGCGACGGTCTGGAGCCCAATCCGGAAGACAAAATGCCCTCAGTCACTACGGGCAAGGATGGCGTGGCGAGGATTCCCGTCTCGCGCAAAGGGCCCTGATCACCACCCACCAGGAAGGTCCGCCCAGCTTCCCGGCCATGGCGGACAAGGACGACGTCTATGCCTCGCTGGCGTTCGATACAGCGAACTAAGCAGTGGCCCCTGGGTGCCGCAGCCTACCGGCCTGCGACGCCCAGGGCCAGCTTCACCCGCCACGAACCATAAAATTTCCGATAATGTTCATTATACGCCGAATGTTCAATCTTTTCAATGACTTATACCCTCCCCGCTCGGCGGACCGTACGACATCCGTAGGCGAGGTCGCGTCCGCTTAAGGCAATGGGGCGCCATAAGCGGAAGTTGGCTTAGCTCTGAAATGCAGACATTCGGGGGCTAGCGCTGCGTCTGAACCACTGTCCCCATGTCGTCCGTCCGGCCTTCGGCAATCACGAGGTAACGGCGCGGCGCCGGCGTGTCGGCGCTGACCACATTGCGCAACGGACCCACCGCGTTGACGACGGCCGACCCCGATGGGCTGGTCATGAAGCCAGCGAGCGGCTGCAGCTTACCCTCGCCCTTGGGATTGTCGGCGATCGCCAGCACATAGGCCGTCTTCGGCGTGAGGCCGACAGCCGCCGCCTGCAGGATCTGCACTTGGCCCTGGTCGAACAGGGTCACTTGGGTAGGCGGTCCGCCCGCGGCGCCCGCGAGTCTCAGGCTGTCCGACTTGGCGGCCATGCCGAGCGGCTGCAGGTTCGCCGTGCCCGGACCGGTCGGGACAGCGTTCGGGACATAGGCCACGCCCTGAGGCGCCTGGCCGATCGGGATGGTGGCGATCACAGTATGGGTGGCCGTATCGATGGCCGCGACCGCGTCGGCATTCTCCAGGCCGACATAAACGCGTGATCCGTCGCCGGATGGCCAGAGGCCATGCGGCAGCGCGCCGACCTTGATCTCGGCCACCTGGGCGAAGCTGTCCGTCCGGAACACTTTCACCGCGTTCTGCGTGCCAACGGTGACATAGGCAAACTGGCCGGCGCCATTGCGTACGATGTTGACGTGGTTGGTGATCGGGCCGGTGTCGAGCGTCTTCAGAACCGCGAACGGCGGCTTGGCGTCGAACACCATCACCTTGCCGATGTCCTTTAGCGTCAACCAGACCTGCTTGCCGTCCGGCGTGGCGGCGATGTCCGGGCAGAACGGGCTTTCCTGCTTCACGCGGCCGACGATCGCCTTGGTCTTGGTGTCGATCACCACGGTTTCGGGGCTGAAGCTGGAGCAGACATAGGCGTACCGGCCATCGGGGGCGAAGATGGTCATGCCCGGGCCGTTGGGCACCTTGATCCGTCCGGTCTCCCTGTAGGTCGCGCCGTCGAGCACCTGCAGATAGTCCTCGCCGCGCACCGCGACCCAGACTTCCTTGCCGTCGGCGGTGAAGAAGGCCTCGTGCGGCGAGCGGCCGACATAGGCTGTGTGCTTCACCGCGTTGGTCGCCGTGTCGATGAAGGTGACGGAGTTGGAGCCGATGGAGATCACCGCCAGCGTCTTGTGGTCCGGCGAGAAGCCCATCCCGTGGACTAGCAACTGGCCCTTGTAGAGCGGGCTCAAATTCATGGGCGTCTGGTCGCCCAGCTTGATGACGCCGAGCAGCTTGTTGGTCGCCGGGTCGATCACCGAGACGGTGTTGGAGAACTGGTCCGACGTATAGAAACGGTCGCGACTGCTCACCGCGATGTCGGGCGCACTCGCGGGCCCAGGCGCTTGCCCGGCCAGGGCCGGCGCGGCGCTGGCGAGCAAAAGGATGAGGGCGAGACTGCGGGTCATTGCGGGTGTCCTTGCGGATGAGTGGCGGGGGTCTCGTCCAGAATCTGCTGCATCACGGCGATCTCCTGGGCCTGTTCGACGATGATGCCTTGGGCCAGGCGACGCAGGCGCGGGTCCTTGCCGTGCTGGAGCTCGACCTTGGCCATGTCGATGGCCCCTTGGTGGTGCGGGATCATCATGCGGGCGAAATCGCGGTCCGGATCGCCGGTCGGCGGCAGCATCATCGCGTGATGCATCCGCGTCATCGCCTCGGTCATCTGCGCGTCGAACCCGTCGACAGCGGCCGTGGCGCTGGAGGTCACGGCAACGGCGGTCAAGGCGGCCAACGCGATCCAGGCAGGGCGTCTGCGACGGACCGGCAATTGAGTCGATGGCATGGTTTGATCCTCAGAGGGCGATCGCACCTTCTACGCGGCAACTCACGCCGTCTAACGGGATCACGGACTAGGAACGTTCGACCAGACCGAACGATCCTAGCGTTACGATCAATAGTGGCTAGGTTCAGCTCGTGACCCTCGAACAGCTCCGCATCTTCCTCGCCGTCGCCGAGCGCCAGCATGTCACCCGGGCGGCTGAAGCCTTGAACCTGACCCAGTCGGCGGTCAGTAGCGCCATCACCACCCTCGAGGGCCGCCACGGCGTCGCGCTGTTCGACCGGGTCGGCCGCAGCATCGTGCTCAATCGCGCCGGTGAGGTGTTTCTGGCCGAGGCCCGCAAGGTCCTGGCCCAAGCGCAGGCCGCCGAGGCGGCCCTGGCCGACCTCAGTGGGCTGGAACGCGGACGCCTGTCTATCCACGCCAGCCAGACCATCGCCAGCTACTGGCTACCGCCGCGGCTAACGCTCTTTCACACTGCACATCCCGGCATCGAGATCGACGTGGCTATCGGCAACACCGCCCAGGTCGCCCGAGCGGTCGCGGAGGGAGACGCTGAGATTGGCTTGGTCGAAGGCGAGGTGGACGATCCGGTTTTGAGCCGTTCGGTGATCGATGAAGAGCAACTGAGCCTTGTCGTCGCCCCATCTCATCCCTGGGCCGCTGCCCACACGGGCGCCGACCTTGATCTGACCAAGACGGCTTGGGTCTTACGGGAACCCGGCTCCGGCACCCGTGCAGCGTTCGAGCACATGCTGGCCGCTCGCCACCTGTCTCTATCCGACCTGAAGATCGCCATGGTCCTGCCGGGCAATGAGGCTGTCCGCTCGGCCGTCGAAGCGGGCGCGGGCGCGGGCGTGATGTCTCAGACCGTCGCGCGACTGGGCGTCGCGCGCAAAGCCCTGGTTGAGATCGCGTTCGATCTGCCGCCTCGGCAGTTCTACCTGCTGCGGCACAAGCAGCGCTATCGCAGCCGCGCGGGGGACGCCTTCCTGGAGATGGCGAAGCCGTAGGGCCCGTTCGTTCGATAATATCGAACGAAGATACAGAAACTTCTCGTTGGATAAGAATGGTCTGACGGCCGAGGGTGATGGTCAAGGAGCGCGCCGCCAAGCGGCCTCCACTCCAACGGAGTGACCCTGATGACCACCTTTACCGCCTTGGCCCCCTACGCCGTGTTCCGCGACACCACGCGCGCCAGCATCCGACCCACCGCAACGGTCGCACGCGCTGACCGTGAGTTCGAAGACCTCCGCCGCGATGCGCCGGACCTTGGGGTCAATGGCGTCCATCCAACGGCCGTCAAAGCCCTGATCGGCGTCTATGCCGCGCTTCTGTTGACCTTCTGGGCCTTCTTCGGCGGGCCGGAGACTGCACTTACCCTGGGCATCATCACCGTTCTGGGCGTCATGTTCTTCGGTCTGCTTGGAGGTGGCATTCTGCTCTCCGACAGCATTCCCAAAGGCGAGCGCGGCCGCGATTTGGGAATTCCTGAACGGCCAAGTCTCCATCGCCACGGGTTGGATCTCGGGGCGTGAGGCGTTCACCCAGATCATCGTCCTGCCCGTGGCGCTGCTGGCCGGCGCCGTTGTCTTCGGCTCGATCTGGCGCCTCACCGCCGGCTGACGCAACGCCCGGCCTTCCCACGCCTTTCTCTACTGCTCCGCTTCGAAAGCTCGCCCCATGACCGACATCGCCCATATCCGAGCCGTCGCCTTCGGCCTCAAGCCCCTGGCGACCCTGGCCAGTCCCCGTGAGGTTGTCCGCCAGTTCACCCCCAACTGGTTCGCCGCGACCATGGGCACCGGCATCCTGGCGCTGGCCCTCGCCCAGTTTCCGGCCCGCATCCCCGGCCTGCACGCCGTTGCGGAGGGGCTGTGGTGGTTCAATATCGGGCTCTTCAGCCTGTTCACCCTGCTCTACGCCGCGCGCTGGATCTTCTATTTCGATGGCGCGCGCCAGATCTTCGGCCATTCGGTCGTGTCGATGTTCTTCGGCTGCATCCCGATGGGCCTGGCCACCATCATTAATGGCTTCCTGGCGTTTGGCGTCCCCCACTGGGGCGAGACCGCGGTGCAGATCGCCCAGGTCCTGTGGTGGGCCGATGCGGCCATGGCGCTGGCCTGCGGCATCGCCATTCCCTTCATGATGTTCACCCGGCAGACCCACACCATCGATCAGATGACGGCGGTCTGGCTGCTGCCCGTGGTGGCCGCCGAGGTGGCCGCGGTCAGTGGCGGCCTTCTGGCGCCGCACCTGGCCGATACACACCATCAGCTGACCGTGCTGATCACCAGCTACGCGCTCTGGGCCTGCTCTGTCCCCCTGGCGATGAGCATCCTGGTGATCCTGGTCTTGCGCATGGCGGTCCACAAGCTGCCGCATGCGAGCATGGCCGCGTCCAGCTGGTTGGCGCTTGGCCCCATCGGCACCGGCGCGCTTGGCCTGCTGGTCATGGGCGGCGCGGCGCCAGCGATCTTCGCCGCCAACGGACTGGGCGACTATGGCGCGGCGGCCCGCGGCATCGGCCTGATCGGCGGCGTGCTGCTCTGGGGCTATGGCTTCTGGTGGGCGGCGATGGCGGCCCTGATCACCGTGCGCTACCTGCGGGAAGGCCTGCCCTTCAATCTCGGCTGGTGGGGCTACACCTTCCCCATCGGCGTCTATGCGGTTGCTACTCTCAAGCTCTCCACCCTCCTGCCGCTGGCCGCCTTTGCCATCATCGGCGGTGGGCTTGTAATCCTGCTGGCGATCATGTGGCTGGTGGTCGGCGCCCGCACGGTGCGCGGCGCCTGGCGCGGCGACCTCTTCGTCGCCCCTTGCCTCAAGAGCGGCCAATGACCTCGCCTGTCACCCCTCTCAACGCGGAGGCCTTGATGGCCCAGACCCTCAGCGACTCAGTAACCCATCGCCGCCGGTTCCTGGCCGGCGCTGGCCTACTGGCGGCCACGGCCTTCGCGCCCCGGAGTTGGGCCCAGGCGGGCGCTGATCTGCGCTTACCCGGCGGCCCATCGGACCGGCCGCTCACCGACGCCTTCCCCGGCAAGCGCGGCATGATTCTGCAGCGTACCCGGCCTCCGCTGCTGGAGACCCCGATGAGCGTCTTCGACCAGGGCGTGTTCACCCCTAACGACCAGTTCTTCGTACGCTGGCACTGGGCGAACGTGCCAACCGAGGTCGACGCCACAGCGTTCAAGCTGAACGTTCATGGTCGGGTCGGGCGCCCCCTGTCGCTTTCCCTCGCCGACATCCTGGCCATGCCGCGCGTGCAGATGGCCGCGGTCAACCAGTGCTCAGGCAATTCCCGCGGCCTGTTCCAGCCCCGGGTTCCCGGTGCCCAGTGGGCGCACGGCGCCATGGGCAACGCCAAGTGGCTGGGCGTAAGCCTGCGGCATGTCCTCGACATGGTCGGCGTTCAGCCCGGCGCGGTCGCGGTGCGCTTCAACGGCCTTGACCAGCCGGTCGTCGATGGCGCCCCGGACTTCTCGAAATCGCTCGCGGTGGACCATGCCCGCGATGGCGAGGTGATGATCGCCTTCGCCATGAACGGCGAGCAGTTGCCGCTGCTTAACGGCTTCCCGATCCGGCTGATCGTCCCGGGGTGGTTCTCGACCTATTGGGTCAAGATGCTCAGCGACATCGAGGTGCTCGGGGCCCCGGACGACAGTTACTGGATGGCCAAGGCCTACAAGATTCCGGACACGCCACTGGCCAATGTGGCGCCGGGCGCCAAGGACTTCCCGACCGTGCCGATCAACCGGATGGTCCCGCGGTCCTGGATCACCAGCCTGGCTGACGGCTCCAAGGTCGCCTTCCAATCCCAGCTCCCGGTCGGCGGCATCGCCATGGGCGGCGACGCTGGGGTCGCCAAGGTCGACCTTTCAAGTGACGGCGGCAGCTCCTGGACGCCGGCGCGCCTGGGCCCCGACGAGGGCAAGTACAGCTTCCGCCGCTTCGACGGGATGGTCGCCGTCGCCGGAAAGGGTCCCGTCGCCCTGATGGCCCGGTGCACGAATACAGCCGGCGTCAGCCAAGCCATGACGCCGAATTGGAACCCAGGAGGCTTCATGCGCGCCTGTGTCGAGACGACCCACGTGGTGCTGTCATGAGCGACCGGCAGAAGACGCCGTCCTACGGCCGTGCGCTCCTGCAACTTGGCGCCATGGCGGGAGGCTTCGTCATCGCGATCTCTCTTGGCCGCCATGCCTTTGTGGAAAGCCTGAAGCCGCCGCCCGCACCGCCGGCCCCAGCCGCGGCGCCGCCATCCGCAGTGTCAGGGGGCGGTTTCACGCTGACCTCGACAAGCATCGCCTTGCCCGACGACGATCCGCCCTACCCCGCCGGGCCGGGCGCCGACCTGATGAACGGCAACTGCACCGCATGTCATTCGGCCAGCATGGCCCTGACCCAGCCCGCGCTATCGAAAGCGCAATGGACCTCGACCGTCGAGAAGATGCGCGACACGTACAAGGCGACGATCGCTGAAAAGGATATTCCCGCCATCGTCGACTACCTGACCGGCGTCAGCGCCAAGCTAGGAAGCGAGACGAAGCCAGGTCGGCCGGTGAGCGCTGACGCAGGCGGCGCCACGGGCTGACGTAGTGCGCGCTTAGCGTTGGAATATCTGCCGAACGGCTGCGGCCTCTGGCTGATTGATTTTCAGGGTCCGTTCGGCGGCGTCATAGCCCAACGGCAGCATGCACCCATCCACATCCCCTTGGCCTGGGAAGCGGCGATCTTGTCCCGGATCCGCTCGCGTGCCCTCACGCTCGAACTGAGCGAAGAACAGCAGCACATTGAGGGTTAGCCTGCCCATGCTGGTGGTGCCGTTGAAGGCCTGGGTCACCGAGACGAACGAGACGCTTCCGCGCCGCAAACGTGCCATTGGCCAGCGTCGAAGTTCCAGCCCGAAACCGGACATTCCCAACGGCGACTAAGAGTCATGTTTTACCGGCCCTGGGGTCGAAGGATCGACACAGGACCGTTTTGACCGTTTGATTGGGAAAACAGCCTGATAGGCAAGCCATGTGCAATCTGTATGCGATGATGAAGGCCCGCGCCGAGGTTGCCGCCCTTGTTCGCGCCATGACCGACCGCAACAACAACCAACCCCCGATGCCCGGCATTTTCCCAGACTACGCCGCGCCGATCATCACCCACGGCGAAGACGGCCAGCGGATGATGCGCGACGCGCGCTGGGGGATGCCATCGTCGAAGCAGGCGCTTTTCAAGGCCGCCACTGAGCGCGCCGACAAGCTGCGGGCCAAGGGCACCGAGTTCGACTTTGCCGAGCTGCTGAAGATGGAGCCAGACAAAGGCACGACGAACGTCCGCAACACCACCAGCGAGAAGACCGGCAGGACGAACGCCCATTGGGCCCCATGGCTGGGCGCCGGCAACCGCTGCCTGGTGCCGTTCACATCATTCGCCGAGCCCGACCAAGATCACCAGAAGACCAGGCAGAACATCTGGTTCGCGCTAGACGACAGTCGGCCTCTGGCATTCTTCGCTGGAATTTGGACGCCGCACGCCTGCGTCCGGATGAAGAGCAAAGGGTGGGAAGAAATTGAGGCCTACGGCTTCCTGACCACTGACTCCGCCGAGCCGGTGAAAACCTACCACTCCAAGGCCATGCCCGTGATCCTGACCGAGCCGGCCGAATGGGATCTCTGGATGAGCGATGCGCCCTGGACGGAGGTCGCCCAGCTGCAACGCCCGCTTCCGGACGGCAGGCTCAAGATCGTCGCCCGCGGCGGCAAGGGCGACGACGTCATTCCAGCCTAGCTAGGCGCCCTTCGGCGGCGGCGCCCAGGACCAAGGCCCATCGTAGAGGTGCGGGAACACGGCGATATCGTGGGAACCGCACCCCCCCTCCCCTGTGCAAGTAAACCGTGCGCCCAGATCGGCGATCCTGAGTTTGGTGCGGCTGCCAAACTTCTCCATCAGGTCGGGAGGCGTCCACTCGATCAGTCGGGGACAATCCCGGCAGCAAATGGCCAGAGAATACCCCTTTGTCAGGAACGTCTCGATCGTGTCGTTGCCGACCTGGCCCAGGTGAAACCGCTTCAGCAGGTGCGGCGCAGGACGTGTGAGCGTTGATGGCGGACGATCGGCGGGCAAGGGTCACCAGATGACGGCGGTCGCTGAGCGACCGCGTTCTTGAGTTTTTCTACCGCCCGGGCGGCTCCGATTATAGAGCCGATCAATACGCCCGCGCCGGCCGGGAAGAAAGTTGCCCCGTTCGACCTATCCGCCAGGCACAGTGGTTCCTGGCTTTCGCTGTCAGATCCGCTTGGCTCTCGCCGGAGAGCCATTTGCTGCGGTTCAGCCGCTGTAGGCGTTTGGAGTCTTGGGAATTGTAGGAACTCATTGGGTGGTTTGAGTGTCGGGCTTTGCCCGACGCCGTTTGGGGGATGCCGGGTGGGAGGGCGCGTAGCGACCGGGGCGAAGCTGCGTAGCAGCGTAGCGAGCCGGCGGGGGCGAAGCCCCCAAGAGGCGGTGTCTTCCGGCGCGTTTTTGCGCCGGGTTTCCGTTAGAAGAGATTCTGTTAGATAAGGAAAGTTAGGCAGTTAAGGTTGAAAAAGTCGCGCCAACTGCCTGAGCAACAAGGGTATTTTGTCCCGGCCGGTTCCTAATACCACGTGCTTCAGTTCCTGTTACCACGTAGGCCGGTTCCTTAAACCACGTGCCAATAAGTTCCTGAAACCACGAGGAAAACGGTTCCTGATACCACGATGTGGACAGGTTCCTGATCCCACGTGCCCTGGGCGACCTCTACGGGCCGGCAGGGTTCCTAAAACCACGATACCAGACGACCTTCGATCGGTTCCTGAAACCACGACAGGGTCAAGGCCGGTTCCTGAAACCACGTGCGCCTCCGATCGGGTTCCTAATACCACGACACCCGCTGGGGGTCGGGTTCCTAATACCACGACAGGTTCAGCAGCCCCCTTTCCCGCCAGATTTGCGCCAGGACTCGCCGAATCGCAGAGAATCGGCGCTTCAATACGGACTCGGCGTCTATGCTGGGTTCCTAAAACCACGACCGAGGGATCGCCGCGCCGACGCCGGTTCCTAATACCACGTGCCTAGCTGGGCATGACGCAACGCGGGTCGCTACAGGCCTTGGCGAACGCTTCAGGCTTGTGGCCGTCCTCCATCCAGCGTGCCCAAGCCCCGTCGAACGCCCTTGGATCCCGCTCTGCGTCGATCCAGGCCGTGCGCGCATCCTCCCAGCCCCGCTGAGCCGTATCGGCCCCACGTCGCTCCCTGGCAGCCTCGACAACGAACGCACGATCCACGAAATGCACGGCCGGACTGCCGTCCGCCGTCGTCGTTTCTCGCATCGCGTAGCGGGGAAGTTCATCGGACCGGCACATCTCGCGGATCCGGAACGTGAACTTCTTGAGCGGCGATTCCGAGCCCGTCTTTTCGTAGAGGGTCGTCATCTTGCAGATCCAGCCGGCCTTCTGATTGCCGGCATGCTTTCGGGCGACGCGGTAGATCGCGCGCTCGATGCCGCCGGTCAGCAGGAAATACTCCCGATCCAGCGTCAGGATGTTGCCGCTCATGATCCCGTCAAGGAGCCAGTCAGGGATCCGTAGGGTCAGCGTCTTCAGCTGCTCGGGGTTGTCGTCCGACTCACCCTCGCCCTCGATGTCGCCCAGATAGTGGAAGGCCGTATAGCGACGCTTGCCGGCCCTGATGTTGGTCTCCACTTCCGTGGTCCGCAGGCGCCGGATCGCGCGCAGCAGCTCGATGTAGTCCTGACCGCTCGTCCCGCGCGCGATGCCCTTCAGCAGTTCATAGGGCGTCGTGTGAATGACCGGCCGGATGTCGTTTTCGCGATTATCGCGCTGCTGCACGATCCGAGAGATGCACCAGATCAGGATGTCCGCATCCCAGATCGTCGCCATGCCATGCGTCGGGTTGGCCGACACCTTGATGTAAAGCTTGCCGTCCGGTGTGGTGTACTGGATCGGCTTGTTGCGCTTGCGCTTGGAGATCGAGAAGAACGGCCGCTCCATCATCTCCGCGCTGTCCTTGGGCGCGTAGTCGATCAGGTCGTTGATGAAGAAGTCCCGCACCGGGTGCGGGTCGTTGCGCGTGCTCATCGCTCACCCATCGGAGGCTTGCCGGCGGCGACGAACAGAAGGTCCAGCCCTTCGCCGATCAGCGCCTGAACGGTGACGCCGCGCTCGACGGCCAGCATCTTCACGCGTCGCTGCATCTCGGCCGAAAAGTAGCCGGCCACCATGCTCTTACCCAGGCGCGCCTTGGGAACGAAGCCTGAGAGCGAACCCTCCTGAAGGGTCTCCGAAGCGGTTGGCCGCGCCATGTCATCTCCCAAGAATCGACCAGCTGACGCCGTGTCCACATGTGGAGTCTGGCGCGCGGAAGGAGCGATGTCCACGGCAAAGAGCAATGTTGGCGACCCTGAAAAAAAGCCAATGGCTCTGCTTGCCTTCACTCGCAAACGCTACGCAAGGTGGAGTGGACGGCTTTGGCGGCTCCATCTCCGATGGCGGCGCCAAGGGATTGTCGTGGCTTTAAATGTCGCATTTCACGTGAAATGCGACATTCCAGTGAGTGCCGAATGTCGGATCGCGTGCCTGAGCTGAAAACTGCATTCCTGACGCTCCCGTCAGGATTGCGCGGCGATCAGGACTGTTGGACTGGCGCCACCGCCCGCGTAGAGGCCGCCCATGCCTGACCTGGCCGTGCTGTTTGACCTCGCTCAGCGTTGCGCGCCCACAGTGGCTTCGGCGACGATGGTCAGCATCGTGCAGGTCGAAAGCCGGGGCGACCCGTTGGCCATCAACGTCAACCGCGCGCCCGATCCCGCGCCGGCCAAGACTCGCGACCAGGCGATCGCCACGGCCGAGCGTCTGATCTCCCAAGGCCAAAATCTCGACCTCGGCTTGGCGCAGATCAACAGCCGGAACCTGACGGCGCTGGGCCTATCTGTACGTGACGCCTTCGACCCCTGCCTCAATCTAGCGGCGGCCGCCAAACTGCTCCAGTCCAACTACCTGGCCGCCTCCCGTCTGGCTCCGCAGCAGCTAGCCCTGAGAATGGCGTTCTCGGCCTATAACACCGGCAACCATCGGCGCGGCTTCGCAAACGGCTACGTCGCCAAGGTCGAGGCCGAGGCGGCCAAGCTGTCTCCAGGCGCATACGGCGCTCTCGACCAAGCCACATCGCCTCTACCGCCGGCAGTCCAGGAAGCGATCGAGGTCGCGGCCGAAAACCTTCAACCCGAGGCGCAGGCGCCCGCCAAGCCATCCCTGGATGTCTTCGCGCGAACCGCCGGCCGCTCAATCATCGTCTTTGGCGGGGGCGGGCAATGATCCTCCACGCCATCATCCGTAATGACCGTTGCCGCCCTCTCGACATATGCTGGGTTCCTCAGAAAGCTTGGGAACCCCGAATGTCCGATGGGACGATCCGCGAACGACTTCTCACCAGCCTTCGCCCGCGTGGCGGAGCAATCGTGGGCGTTCGGATCGTCGAGGCGAGTGACGGCACATGGTCCATGTACGTCAAGCTTAGTTGGAAGGTCGGCGAACACTTGGTCGCCGTCTACCGCTCTGCTCAACCGAAGCGGTACAAGTCCTTGTCCGCTGCGGTCGCCCATTGTCGCGCCGCCTATCAATACCGTGGCTCGATAATCCTCGAAACGGAGATACAGGAGCCTCTCCCTCATGATGAGCCCCCAAGCCATCACTAAGCCGGCGCTCACGCCGGCGTCGCTCGTAACCCCACGCGCTGGAGCGGTCGCACTGGTCGCGGTCGTCCTGGCGTTCGGCCTGGTCGAGCCGGCCGCGGCCCAATCGGTCGGCGTGGAAACCCTGCTGCAGAACGTCGTCAACTTCTTCACCGGCAACACCACGCGACTGCTCGCCATCTTGGCGGTCATCATCATGGGCATCCTGGCGATGTTCGGGATCTTCGATTTCCGGCGCATGGCGATCGTCGTGGTCGGCATGGTCGTGGTGTTCGGCGCCGCCCAGATCGTCAGCATGGTCACGGGGAGCGGGGCCTAGGCCCCGTTCGCCCGGCGCGCCGCCTTTGGGGGCGGGCGCGCTCCGAGCGGTCACGCTCATGCAAGACGAACACATCACCGAAGACACGCTGTTTCTGGCCTGCACTCGGCCGGCGATGGTGCTGGGCGTGCCGGTCGAGGCCATGGCGCTCAACGTTATGCTGACGGGCACGGTCTTTCTGGCCGCGAACAACCTCGCCTACCTGTCGGTCGGCGTCGCGCTGCACTTCCTTTTCAGGGCTGTGGTCAAGCACGACCACAACGCCTTTCGAGTCCTCTTCATGTGGCTTGAAACCAAGGGGCGCGCCCGCAACCGCGCCTGGTGGGGCGGCAGCTCGCACTCCCCCCTCCCGTCGTGCGTCGCTACTCCAGCAAGGACGTTCCCAATGGCTAGAGCCTCTGCACAGCGCGCGCCGCTCGCGTCGGTGGCCGGCCCGTTGGTCTTGAAGCGCGAAACCCTGCCCGGCTCGAACCTGCCCTACGCCCGCCATCTGTCGGATCACGTGGTCGCGCTCGACAATCGGGCGCTGATGATCTGCTTCAAGCTCGAAGGCGCCTCGTTCGAGACCGCCGACGTGCGCGATCTCAACGATTGGCACGCCAAGCTGAATAACGCCTGGCGCAACATCGCCGACGAGCGCTTGGCGATCTGGCACCACGTCGTGCGCCATGAGGATCGTGGCTACCCGGAGGGCCAGTTCGCCTCGGAGTTCGCCCAGGATCTCGACACGGCCTATCGCGCCCGCATGGGCGCCACGCGCCTCTTCACCAACGACCTCTATGTGACCCTGATCCTCCACCCGGGCCGCGACGTCGGCGACAAGCTCGCCTCCTTCCTTCAGCGCCTTAGCACGCGAAGCAGAGCCGGCTTGGAGGTCGACGAGGATGCGATCCGGCTCTTGGAGGACAAGGGCCGCGACCTTCTGCAGTACCTCGGTCGGTACGGCGTGCGCCTTCTCGGCCTCTACGACCACAAGGGCCTGGCCTTCTCCGAACCGATGGAATTGCTCCACCTGGTGCTGACCGGACGGCGCCAACGTATCCCGCTCGTTCGGGGCCATCTCGGTTCGGCGATCTACACCGCGCGCGTGATCTTCGGCCGCGAGGCGCTGGAGATCCGTGAACCGGGCGACGAAAAGTTCGCCGGTGTCTTCGGGGTCAAGGAATATCCCGCCACGACGCGCCCTGGCCTCTGGGACGGGCTCTTGCGCTCGACCTACGCCTTCGTCGCCACCCAGTCCTTCGCCTTCCTGTCGAAGGCCTCGGCGCGCGCTGTGATGGAGCGCAAACAAAACCTGCTCATCAAGTCCAACGATCGCGCAGCCTCCCAAGTGCAGGGACTCGATGACGCGATCGACGATCTGGTGAGCAACCGGTTCGTCATGGGCGAGCACCAGTTTTCGCTTCTGGTCTATGGCGAGACGACAAAGGCCCTGGCCGACAATATGTCCGCCGCCCGCGCCAGCCTGGCCGACTCCGGACTGGTGGTCGCTCGCGAAGACCTCGCGCTCGAGGCGGCGTTCTGGTCGCAATTTCCTGGCAACTTCGCGCGGCGCTGTCGCCCGGCGGCAATCAACTCGCGCAATTTCGCAGCGCTAGCGCCCTTCCATACCTATCCGGCAGGGCAGGCGACCGGCAATCACTGGGGCCCAGCCGTCGCGCTACTGCGCACGTCGGCCAAGTCGCCCTTCTACTTCAATTTCCATGTCGGCGACCTAGGCCACACCTTCATTTGCGGCCCGTCGGGTTCGGGCAAGACGGTCGTCCAAAACTTCATGCTGGCTCAGCTGGAGAAGTTCAACGTCCAGCGCGTGTTCATCGACAAGGATCGCGGCGCCGAGATCTTCGTGCGCGCGTCCGGCGGCACCTACCTCACCTTGAAGAACGGCGCGCCGACCGGGTTCGCCCCGTTTCGCGCGCTGGACTTCACACCGGGCAACGTCGTCTTCCTCACCCAGCTCGTGCGCAAGCTGGTGACGCCGCCCGATCGCGCCCTGACGGTGCAGGAAGAGCGCCTGATTAGCGACGGCATCGCCTCGCTCGAGCCTCTCGCCCCACACCAACGCTCCCTGACTGCCCTTCGCCAGTTGCTCGGCCAGCGAAACGCTGAAGGGATCGGGGCCCGGTTGGAGCGATGGACCCGATCAGGCCCGTTGGGTTGGGTCTTGGACGGTGACGCCGACCTTGTCGGCCTCGACTCCAAGCTGCTCGGTTTCGATATGACCGACTTCCTCGACAACGCCGAGGTCCGCACGCCGGTCATGATGTATCTCATTCACCGGCTCGAGAGCCTGGTCGACGGTCGCCGCCTGGTGGTCGACATCGACGAGTTCTGGAAAGCGCTCGGGGACGAGGCATTCCGCAACCTGGCTCAAGACGGCCTGAAGACGTACCGCAAGAAAAACGCCTTCATGGTGTTCGGCACCCAAAGCCCGGCCGACGTCCTGCGCTCGGAAATCGCTCACACGATCCTCGAACAGTGCCCGACCAAGATCTTCCTGCCCAACCCCTACGGACAGGCCCGCGACTATGTCGATGGCTTTGGTCTCACCCATGAGGAATTTCGGCTCATCCGCGAAGAGCTGTCGCCAGAGTCGCGACGCTTCCTGGTCAAGCAAGGCCACAACTCGGTCGTCGTCGAGTTGAACCTCGACGGCCTGGACGACGCGCTGGCCGTCCTGTCGGGCCGCGCCAAGACCGTCGAGCTGCTCGATCGCGTCCGCGCCCAGCACGGCGATGCACCTGCGACCTGGATTCCAATTTTCCACCAAGAGCGACGGAGATAATCCCGATGAGGAAGCGCCTTCTACTCCCCCTGCTCCTGGCCGCCGCGACCTTCGCGGCCCCGGCCAACGCACAAATGGTCGTCACGGACACTGGCGCCTATACGCGGATGCTGTCGCAGCTCAACCAGGCGCGCGCGCAACTGGCCGAGCTGCAGACCCAGGTCCGGCAAGGCGCCGAGATGGTCGATCAGGGCAAGCGCCTCTATGCCGGCATGACCGGACTGACCAACGTCAACAGCCTGGGCGGGGTCCTGAACAATCCGGCGCTGCGCCAGTATCTCCCGGCCGAGGTGCAGGACACCGGCAAGCTGCTCAACGGGACACTGACGGATCTCGGCTCGATCGGGTCGCGCGCGACGTCCATTCGTGACGCCAACAGGCTGTTCACTCCAGCCACCGACGGTCTCTCAACCGCTCAACGCTACTACCAAGACGCGCTCGTGAAATCTGGCGACCGCGCGGCCCGTGACGTCGCGCTTGGCGAAAGCGCATACAAGGCCGCTGGCCAACGCCAGGCCGGCCTGGATCAGCTCCGCTTGGCCTTGAACACCGCCTCCACGCCCAAAGAGGTGATGGACCTGCAGGCGAGGATCGCCGCTGAGCAGGCGATGATCAACAACGATCAAATGCAGCTTCAGGGTCTTGCAATGATGCAGGACGCCGAAAAGCGCATGGCAGAGCAGCGCGACCGCGAGGCCAGAGCCGCGCAGTACCAGCAGACAATGGACGATTACAAAGGTGGCTTCCGATGAGAGCTCAGAAGTCTCTCGTTGTCGTCTCGCTGGCGGTCGTTCTGGCGGGCTGTCAGCCCGCGCCACGCTCGGTTTCTTACTTCGACGCCAACCCGTCTGAACGGGCGGGCGTGATGGCGCGCTGCCGAACCGGGGACCATCGCGGGACTGAGTGCAAGAACGCCCAAGCGTCCACGGAACGAGCCACCAAGCTCAAGACCATGAACGACTATCGGCGCGGCTTTTAGGTCGACGAGGCACCATGCCAGCCCAAATTTTTGGACCGTCCTATGACTATGTCGATGCTCGGCTCGAAGCTGTCTTGCATGACGGGTTGAGCAACGTGATCGCGCATGTCGCCGGGCCCCTACGCATAGCCATGGTGCTCTATGTCGTCCTGTACGGCTGGGCGATTATCAGGGGATCCATCACCGAGCCGATCATGGATGGAGTGATCAGGCTGGTGAAGCTGTGCTTCATCTACGCCGTAGCGACAACGGTCGCCTACAATTCCTTCGTCACCACCCCGCTCTTCACCGACCTGCCTAACTGGCTGGCCGAGGCCGTGAGCGGCAGTCCGACGCCTGGCGTGGGCGGGGCCTTCGACGGATTTTTCAATCGCGGCGGCTATCTCGCCACCAAGATTTTCTCCACCGCGTCGATGACCGATCCCGGCCCTTACGTGACCGGTGGAGCCGTGTGGATCGTGACGGCGCTGACCGCAGCGCTTGGGTTTGGGATCGTCATGCTCGCCAAGCTAGCGCTCGCCATTCTGGTCGCGCTAGGACCGATCTTCATCGCCCTTCTCGTCTTCGAACAGTCCCGGCAGTTCTTCTATGGCTGGCTGAAGCAGGGGGTGAACTACCTTGTCCTCTTCGCTCTGATCATCACCGTCTTCCAGCTGATCCTTGGCCTAGTTGAAGGGCAATGGGCGAACATTGATGGTCAGGCCGACCCAACCGCCGGCGGCCTCCTGTTCATCGCGCTGTCCGCCCTCGGGATGATCTTCTTCCTTCAAACCCCCAACATCGCGGCCGGCATCGCGGGAGGCGCCGCAGCCGGCCTCGGCGACTTCGCCAACGCGGCCCGCGCCATGACGTCGGGCCAACCGGTCAAATCCGTGCCGAGCGGTAACGGCGGCGCAGGACGTGGCGGTGGCTCCGTTGCGCCCTCCTCCACCAGCGCGTCGCGCAACGGCCACCCCCGCCGATAGCCCAATCCGCCACCTTGAGAGATCCGCGAATGCTTCGTCCCATCGCCCTCACGGCGTGCCTCATCGCCCTGACGTCCTACTCGCCAGCCATCGCGGGAAAGCCAAAATCCTGTAGCGGTCACAACCGGCGACCGGCCAACCCCAATGGATCGGTCCTGCCCGGCACGACGGTGGCGGCGATCACTGCGCCGATCGCCCCGCCGCCCAAGCCCGGGCCGGACGGCCGGCCAGCCCGAGACCAGTCGTCGGACATGGTTGTCCCATCCATTTCCGGTCCGGCGACCGGAGCGCTGGCCCGAAAAGGAAAGGCCAAGAAGGTCTCCAGCCTGACGCCGCGCCAGTACCCCAGCTGCCTGGAGGTTCTGGGATGACAGGCGTGCCGGCAAACGATCTGAAGGCGTACTTCGATGACGCCCGGCGTTGGGACCAGGATCGGCTCAAGACCGCGGAGCGCTCCAAGCGCGTGGCCTGGACCGTGGCGGTTCTAGCGAGCACGGTCGCGATCGCCGCCTCGGCGGCGGTGGCGGCCCTGGCGCCCCTGAAGTCCGTCGAGCCCTATGTCGTGCGGGTGAACCAGACAACGGGTTCTGTCGACGTGATGACGGGCCTCACGGGCGAGCGAGGCGTCACTTACAACGAAGCGGTCAGCAAGTCCTTCCTGGCCCAATATGTCAGGGCCCGAGAAGGCTACCTGCCGCCCGCCGCGCAGGAAAACTTCCAGTTCGTCACGATCCTGTCGACTCCAGACGAGCAGCAGCGATGGGCCGATCTCTATCGGGCGACCAATCCCCAAAGTCCCCAGGTCCTGGTCGGCCCTGACGGCTCGGCGACCGTGACGATCCGCAACATCACCTTCATCAACGACAAGGTCGCCAACGTCCGCTTCTCCAAGACCGTGCGGCTCGGCCAAGAGGTCAAGGTCACCGATTGGATCGCCACGCTGACCTTCGCCTACACCAAAGCGCCGATGCTGGAATCCGACCGCATCCGCAACCCGCTCGGGTTCCAGGTCGACAGCTACCGCGCAGATCCGGAGATTTCCCAATGAGGCGCCTGCTGCTCGCCCTGTACGCTGGCGCGGCCGTGCTCGGCTGCGCGCCGACCGCCTTCGCCGTCGACGTGCCCAAAGCCGGTAAGTCGGACCCTCGGGTCAAATGGGTCAACTACGACCCCTGGCAGGTCTATCGCGTCGTCGGCACGTTCCGCACGGCCACCCAGATCGTCTTCGACCCGCGCGAAGAGATCCAGCATGTGGCCCTGGGCGACACCGTATCGTGGGAGGTCGCAGCCGAGACCAACATCCTCTTCGTAAAGCCGCGCGAAAAGGGCACGGCCACCAACCTGATCGTCACGACCCGCCGCGGCGGCGCGCTGCGCAACTACACCTTCGAGCTGGGGATCCGCTCTGGGCCGATCACGGCGGCGTCGGCCGACACCTATTTCCAGGTCCGTTTCCAATACCCCGACGATGAGCGCGCCGCGTTGGCTAGGACGATTTCTGGTCAAGCGGCCGCGATCGAGAACGCTCGGACGGGACTGATGCTCGACCACGCCGTGATCGAGGGCCCCCGCAATCTGAATTACACGGTCCAGGGCTCCTCGCGGATCCAGCCGTCGGAGGTTTCCGATAATGGCCAGTTCACGGTGCTGCGGTTTCCGGCCAACCAGGAACTGCCCAGCTTCTTCATGACCCTGCCCGATGGGTCCGAGAGCCAGGTGCCGTTCGACGTCCGCGACGAGTTCGTGGTTTTGCACACCGTCGCCTCCAAGCTCGTTCTGCGCCGGGGACGCGAGGTCCTCTGCATCTTCAACGAGGCCGTCACGCCCTACGGCGTCACCCACGGCACAGGCACGGCCTCCGCCAACGTCGATCGCACCATTCGCACGGGTCAATGACGATGACTGATCAGCACGACAACCAACCCGATCCTGCGCACTCCGCGCAAGGCGATGACCCGTTCGCCGGGCGCCGCGCTGCCGGCGATCCTGGCGGCTCCCGTTCGGCCGGCCATGGCCCGGTGCAGGGCGAGCGCGGCATCTCTCCTGTCGCGGGCCGCATGAGCACCCCGCAAGCCAAGATCGCCGGCATCGCCGGCATGGTCGGCGTGGCCGCGCTCTTGATCGGCGTCACCTGGGACCGGGGCGACGCCAAGCCGACCAAGCCCAAGGACCCAGCCCGGCAGACCGTCCGCTATGATCAGGTCGCGTCCACCGACACCCCTCCCCTCCCCCGGCGCCGACCTTGGGCGCGGGAGCCGTGGATCCTGTAACCGGCCAACCTCTACCGCCGGGTCAGGTCGTCCCAGCCCCGGTTGCCAGCCCCGGCAGCGGCGGATCTGCAGGCGCTGACGCGCCTCGCGAGAGCCTCGCCGACCTTACGCGTCGCGCGCCGATGATCGCCTATAGCCAGGGCGGCGGTCCTCGCGGCGCCGTCGCCGGCGGGGCGGAAGCCATCCTGGCCAGCGCTCAGGGCGCCGCGCCGCGCCAAGCCACCGAGCTGGAGAACCTGCGGCGCGGATCTGCGATCACCACGGCCAGGGCAACGGCCCTGGGCGATCGCAACTTCCTGATCCTGGCGGGCACGCAGATCCCCTGCGTCCTGCAGACGGCGATGGACTCATCGCTTCCCGGCTACACGACCTGCGTCATTCCAAGAGACGTGCTTTCCGACAATGGCCGCGTGGTCCTGCTGGAAAAGGGCACCAAGGTTCTGGGCGAGTATCGCGGCGGCATGCAGCGCGGTCAGCGCCGCCTCTTCATCCTGTGGACCCGTGCGGTCACCCCGCGCGGCATCGCGATCGATCTGGCCTCGCCCGGAGCCGACGCCCTGGGCCGTAGCGGGTTTGGCGGCGAGGTCGACAACCGCTTCTTCGAGCGGTTCGGCGCGGCGCTCCTCCTGTCGCTGGTCGACGACGGCGTCTACGCCGCCACCTCCGGCAATGGCCGCAACTATCAAAACACCGCCCGCGTGCCGTCAGATGTCGCCAACACCGCGCTGGAAGGCTCGATCAACATCCCGCCGATCCTGCGCAAGAACCAGGGCGAGGATGTCGGCATCCTGGTCGCCCAGGACTTCGACTTCTCCGACGTCTACGGCGTAAAGGCGCGATGATCGCCGACAGCTCGGTCCTGCTGCACTACATGCAGCCTCTGCAGCGGCTGCTTGAGCCGGCCGACGTCACTGAGCTGGTGATCAACCGGCCCGGTGAAGTGGGAGTCGAAGGCGCCAAGGGCTGGACCTGGTTTGAAGCGCCCGAGCTGACCGCCATCTGGCTGGCCACCTTGGCCAATGCCGCCGCGGCCTTCTCACGCCAGGACGTCAATGCCGAGACGCCGGTGTGCTCCACCGTCCTGCCGCAAGGCGAGCGATGTCAGATCGTCATGCCTCCCGCCGTGCCGGAAGGAACGGTATCGATCACCATCCGCAAGCCTTCGAACCTGACCTTCGGCATGGACGACTTCGTCACGTCCGGGCTCTTCGAGCAGGCCTCCGTGAGTTCGGACGCTCTAGGCGAGGAAGAGCGGGAGCTGATGCGATTGCGCGACGGCGGACTGTGGCCGGAGTTCTTCGACCTGGCCGTTCGCGCTCGGAAGAACATCCTGATCAGCGGCGCGACGGGGTCGGGCAAGACCACTTTCAGCAAGGGCCTGATCCGGCTGATCCCCGAGCATGAGCGCCTGCTGACGATTGAGGACACCCGCGAACTGACCGTCCCGCATCGCAACGTCGTCCACCTTACCTACTCCAAGGATCAGCAGGGGTTGGCCAAGGTCGGCCCCAAGCAGTTGCTGGAAAGCGCGCTGCGGATGCGCCCTGACCGGATTCTCCTTCAGGAGCTTCGCGACGCCACGGCCTTCTTCTACCTGCGCAACGTCAATTCGGGCCACCCCGGCTCGATCACGACCGTCCATGCCGACTCCGCGACCCTGGCCTTTGAGCAGCTCACCCTGCTGGTCAAGGAGTCCGACGGCGGGCGCGATCTCACCCGCGATGACATCCGTGGCCTTCTCCACCTCCTGGTCGATGTCGTCGTCCAGATGCGCAAGGTGGATGGCCGTTTTCGTATGACGGAGCTCTATTATGACCCGCTTCGCAAGCGCGACGCCGGCCGGTAAGGCCACCATCCTCGCGCTCTCGGCCACGCTTCTCCTGATGTTGTGGGCCGTCCTGACCGTGATCGGGACCCTGGTCGGCTTGGGCCGGCTCGGCGCCAATGTTGATTTCCTCGCCGTCCCGCAATGGCTGTGGACCTACCGGGCCCACCCCCAGGTCCAGCTGTGGTTCAAGGTCGCCGCCATGGGCTCGGGCCTGATCATCCTGATGATCGCCGCCGCGGCCGCCTTGCGCATACGCCGGCCGCTGCACGGCTCGGCGCGCTGGGCCAATGAGGGCGAGATCGCGCGCGAGGGCTTGCGCGCCAAGCACGGCATCATCTTGGGACGCAAGGGCGCGGGCTACCTGGTCTTCGGCGGCAACGAGCACGTCATGCTCTACGCGCCCACCCGGACGGGCAAGGGTGTCGGCGTTGTCATTCCCAACCTCCTGAACTGGGCCGACAGCGTCGTCGTCCTCGATATCAAGAAAGAAAACTGGGAGGTGACGGCCGGCTTCCGCGCCAATCACGGCCAACAGGTCCTGATGTTCGACCCGCTCGATCCGGAGGGCAGGACCGCGCGCTACAACCCCCTGGCCTATATCGACCGCGCCAACCCGATCGAGACGCTCGACGAGCTTCAAAAGCTCGCGACCATGCTCTTCCCCACCCCCGACAAGGGCGATCCGTTCTGGTCGGAGGCGGCGCGGACCGGCTTCGTCGGCGTCGGCGCTTATGTCGCCGAAAGTCCGCAGCTGCCCTTCACGATCGGCGAGATCTACCGCCAGCTGACCAGGGGCAATCCCAAGTCCAAGTTCCCGGCGATCATCGAGGCGCGGGCCGGCGGCAAGGAGGCGCTGTCGCCGGGCGCGGTCAATGCGCTCAACGACTTTTGCTCCGCCTCCGACAACACGTTCGCCTCCATCAAGCAGACCATCACTTCGCGCATGAACCTGTGGCTCAATCCGCGGGTCGATGCGGCCACCAGCGCCAGTGACTTTGACCTGCGCGAGCTGCGCTCCAAGCGCATCTCGATCTATCTGGGCGTCACCCCCGACAACATGGCCAGGGTCGCTCCGCTCTATAATCTCTTCTTCCAGCAGTTGGTGGACCTGAACACCCGCGAGCTTCCTGGCGCCGGCCGCCATCCCACCCAGGTCCTTGTCCTGCTCGACGAGTTCGCCCGCATCGGCCATGCCTCGGTCATCGCCAAGGGCTTTTCCTACGTCGCCGGCTACGGGCTTCGCCTGCTGCCGGTGATCCAAAGCCCGTCCCAGCTGCGCGCCGAATACGGGCCCGACGTCGCCGACGAGATCATGACCAACTGCGGCGTCGAAGTGGTCTTCACGCCTAAGGAACTTAAGGTCGCTCAGGACCTCTCCGAACGCCTGGGTTACTACACCTTCGAGGGGCGCTCCAAGTCGCGGCCCACCTATCTGGGCGGCGGCAAGCGGACCACCACCGAAAGCGAACAGCGCCGCGCGCTGATGCTGCCCCAGGAACTGATCCAGATGAGCAAGGACTCGCTCATCGTCATGCGCGGCGGCATCGCGCCGATCAGGGCCTCCAAGATCTACTTCTTCAAGAACGCCGACTTCACCAAGCGCCTGCTGCCGCCGCCGCTCATCGCGCCCCTGGCGTCGGCCGCGCAGGGCCGGCCGGCCTCGGCGGCGTCCGATGATCGCCTGGACACCATCACCGCCGACCTGGCGGCGCTGAGCCAGACCGTCAACGAGATCCACGCCCGGGTTGTCGAGCGTCCCCTAACCTTCAGCGAGGCGGCCGGAGACACAGCCATCGACCTGACCGCCATCTCCCTGGAGTTGGACGCCATCGACATGGACGACCTGCCGGCCGGCGCCACCGAGGCGGAATCCGAAGACTGGATCAACCGCTACATCAACTCCGGGCTCCTGGAAGACGTCATCGAACGCTAAAGCGAAAAGGAGGCCGCCATGGCCGACACCATCGATCCTCGCAATGACGCGCCGGCGCGGCCGGCCGATACGTCCGAGTCCTTCAGCGCCCAGGTGGCGGTAAACGGCGAGCCTTCAGCCCAACTTGAAAACGCCATCTCGCCCGTCCCCGAGCTTGATCTGTCGGCGCCCATCGAGCGGGCCGCCGACTGGGCGACCGAGCCTGAAGACATCGCCTATGAGCGCGCGATCGACGAAGCCGAGCGTATCGGCATCGCCGAGGCCGAAGCGCGCCTTCGCCGCGAAGACGAGACCGAACGCCCCCTGACCGCAGAGCCTGTTCTGCAGCGCGGGAGGCCGGAGGCACCCGAGCCCGACCACGCCGACGAGGCCTCGCCCGCAGCCTCCAAGGACGCCGAGCCCGCGCCGGCCAACGACGATGGCCCGCACCGATTTTCGGTCGAACGCGGCGATGTCCCCGATGGGGTCAAGCGCCGGTATCTGTCGGAGGAACCGCAGTTTGCGCCCGAGGTCCGCTTCTTCACCGACGCCACAGGCAAGGAGGCCGCGTTCCGCGACACTGGCGACAAGCTGGTGGCCCGCCAGACCAACGCCGAGGTGATCAAGGACCTGGTCGCGATCGCGCAGCATCGCGGATGGAGCGCCATCGACGTGCGGGGCGAGGAGGCGTTTCGGCGCGCAGTTTGGCT
The DNA here is from genome assembly GCF_002742645.2 of Caulobacter sp. FWC26. Taxonomy (NCBI): domain Bacteria; kingdom Pseudomonadati; phylum Pseudomonadota; class Alphaproteobacteria; order Caulobacterales; family Caulobacteraceae; genus Caulobacter; species Caulobacter sp. FWC26. Next base: position 15,133 of record NZ_CP033874.1, on the reverse strand, counting down.
GGAGGCCCGCACCGAAGGCTTGGAGGTTCGCGGCTATAAGCCAACCGAGCGTGACCTGCAGGAGCTCGATCGTCACCTGTCGGCCCGGGACACCAATTCACTGGCCCCGGCGCGCGATAGAGCGCGCCAGCACCCTGATGCAGCCGGCCGGACCGGCGACAGCGACGAGACGCCCCCCGCGGCAAAGCCCGTCCAGGAACGGCTGGATTACGATAAGGGCGTCACGGGTAAGCTACTCGAGAGTGGCCAGGCGCCGTACCGCCATCGCTCTGGTCAGGAGTTGACGCCGTTCGTTCGGGTGGAACTGGCGAGCGGCCGGCAGGTGGAAGTCTGGGGCGTCGGTTTGCCGGCCGCCCTGGAGAAGTCCGGAGCCGGGACAGGCGAGGAGATCACACTGCGGCGAGACGGCGTCGAGCGGGTCATTCGAACCTTGGAGGTTCGCGACAAGGTCTCAGGCGAACTTTCACTTCAGCAGCGAGAAGTGCCCCGCAACAAGTGGTCCATCGACGCTGACCGGTTTCGCGCCGCCAGCCCCGGCCAAGCGGCCAAGGACCCTGAACTCAACGCGGCCCAAAGCCGGCTCGCGGTTGTGACGGCGATCGTCAAGGACCGTCATGCCGATCCAGCCGTGCAAGACCGATTGATCGCCGGCGCTAAGGAAAAGATCGCTGACCATATCGAGCGCGGCGCGCGCTTTGAGACCGCCAAGGTGCGAGAGCCTGGCGGGCGGTCGGCGGACCAGTCCAAGACGGACCGGATACCGCCTTCTATTGCGCAGCCATCGCCTTCCAAATCTGGACCTGAGCGAACGAGGGGACGGTAGGTGTGAAGGGTTCAAGCTTGAACGAGTTTGCACGTGCAAACTCCAACCCGCCGCATCCGATCGATGTCAGCGTTGGCCGCCAACTGCGCAAGGCCCGCAAGGCGCGTGGCCTGAGCCAGGCCTCGCTCGGTGAGGCGATCGGCATCAGCTTCCAGCAAGTTCAAAAATATGAGCGCGGAGACAACCGGGTCTCCGCCTCCAAGCTTGCGGAGGCGGCGCTCTTCTTCCAAGTGCCGATCCAGTATTTCTTTTCGGAGATCGCCGAGTTGCTCGCGGGCCCAGCCGGCGCGCTTGACCCGGTAGTAGCGGCCTTGGCGGCGGACACACGGGCCATGGCGTTGCTGTTGACATGGCGCCGGCTTCCGCCAGCTCGCTGCAAATTCATCTCTGACCTGATCAACGCCGCCACACAGGATGAGGCCTGATCACCTCGAGGACTGACAATGTCTAGCCAAGGCTCGATTTCAGGGGGCGTCGGCGCGGTGGCGCGCAGATCGAAAACCTCATCCGCACCGGTTGCCCCGCCCGATCCAGACCTGGGTGCCGGGAAGCCTTACTAAGTCCAGAGCGCCGAGAGCGGGACGGCGGCCAAATCCGCCCCGAAGGGTACGGTGTCGGTGTGATCGTAGAGAACCGCCCCAAACTTGAAGCGCGGGCCGGCGGCTCCACGCAGTTTTCGCAGACCGTTGAAGTCGCCGCCGCGCACGGTGGCAGAGGCCTTGATCTCTAGGCCTATGACGTCGCCGGCGCGGTTTTCCAGGACGATGTCGACCTCGTCGCCGGACTTGTCGCGGAAATGGCTGATCGCGTAGCGATCGGCATCCCACGACGTCAACTTCAACACCTCAGCAAAAACGAAGCTTTCGAGGACGGCGCCGAAGGGGGTTCGGTCGGCGGCGATGCGCTCGGGCGTGAGATTGCGCAGAGCCGCGAGCAGGCCCGAGTCCAGGAAGTGCAGCTTCGGGGTCTTGATCAGCCGGCTGAGCGCATTGTTACTCCAGGGCGGCAGGGTGCGCACCAGGAAGAGCTGCTCAAACACGCCCGTATAGCGCTGGGTGGTGACGTGGTTGAGATTGAGGGCCGCGCCGACAGCCGAGTGATTGGTCAGCTGCCCCGAGTGCTCGGCCAGGGCGCGCAGCAGCCTAGGCATACGATCGAGCTGATCGATTTGGGCCACATCGCGGACATCACGCTGGATCACCGCCTCGACATAGTTGAGGTGCCAGTCCTGCCGACGGGCCCAGCCCTTGCGCGCCAGCGCCTCGGGATAGCCGCCGGCAAGAACGGTCTCGACGAGGTCGGGTCCAACCCGCGTAGTCCCGGCTCTCGGCGCGTGTCCCGCAAAGAGGCTGGAGAGGAACGTCGGCCGAGCGTCCCCCAAGACCTCAGCCTGGGCCAGCGGCAGCAGCCGGATGGTCTCCATGCGGCCGGCGAGGGAATCGGCGACCCGGCAGAGTCATTAGGTTAGCCGAGCCGGTGAGGAGAAAGCGGCCGGGCCGACCGTCGCGATCGACGGCGTCCTTGATCGCCAGTAACAGATCAGGCGCGCGCTGAACCTCGTCGATGATCGCCGCATTCAGGCCGCGCACCAGACCGGCTGGATCGGCCTGGGCGGCGGCGAGGGTCGTGGCGTCGTCAAGCGTTAGATAGGCCCTCCCCTCTCCCGCTAGTCCGCGAGCCAAGGTGGTCTTGCCCGATTGGCGTGGACCGGCGAGCAGAACGACACGGGTGTCGCCGAGCGCTTCAACGATGCGGTCGGTGGCGAACCGAGGGCGGAGGCTCGACATGAATACGGATATCCAATTGAAAGTTTAACGGCGTCCAATTGAAAGAGACCAATCGTCCAATTGAAATTTTGTCAACGACCGATTGAAAAGTCAGCCGCCTGACTTCAGCTTCAAAGGCGAACCGTGCGTAGAGAAAATCCAGTCCGCCGAGGCCAGAAAGCGCGATGTCCGGGGAATTGGGACACGTCGCGCGCGCCGAGCATAGCGCCGAGCGCCGCCCGCGAAATTCCGCGACCCGTCGCTCGATCCCGGCCCTAAATGGCGCTCGCGCCCGTTCCAGGTCTCCACAATCCCACGCAAGTTTGCACGTGCAAACCTAGCGACCTCGCGAACGATCCTTGCCTGGGCCTTGGCTCTTTTCAGTCGCGGCCTTGGCAGGCTCTACCGGCTTGCCGCCGTCGACCAGCATCCTCGCCAGCGCGACGCGTCGGCTAACCGGAGCCGGCATCGCCTTCACGAACGCCTCCACAGAACGGCCAAGCGCCTGGTCGCGCGGATCGGCCGACGCCACCAACACCTTGGCCGCAGCCCTATAGGACGAGCGCACCTGAGCCTGTCGTTGGCGCATGCTGTCGTCCCAAGGCTGAGCCCTTCCCCCGCTGCGCGCTAGGCTCTCCGCTTCCCGCCGCGCCTCTCGCAGAACCCGAGGTTCGTTCTGGCCGGTACGCTCGAACCGCTCACGAGCCTTTCGTACAGGCGTCCGCTCCGGTTTCTGGGTGATCCCTCTCGCACGACGCGGCGTGGCCTCTGCCTCGATCCCCCGCCCCCGAAGCTCGCGCGCGAACCGCTCACGCCAATCGGCTAAATCCGCCTTCTTCGGATTGAGACGCTCACCGCCAACCCCAAGCGAGCGGACGCTCAGATGCACATGCGGTTGCTCGCCCTTGGCGTCCTGGTGGAAGGCGAACACATAGGGGAACGTCTCGCCAAACTCCGCCCGGGCAAAGGCGCGAACGGCATCCTTCATCCTCTCGGGGTCGGTGCCCACGGGCATCGACAGCACGATGGAGACCGACATGGTGCTGTTGGCACGGCGTCGACTGTCGCTCTCGCCCGACGCCGCCCAATCCAGCGCCAGCTCCTTGACCGCGTCGCGGCCGTGAACAAAAGCGCCGTCCGACTGTTCCAGGTCCAACTCCCCCTTGCGCGAGATGTAGTCCAGGTGCGCGCCCAAATGCTCGCCGTCCTTGGTCTTGCCGGTGATCTTAACCATGACCTCGGGCGCCTTCTCCACGACCCTCGCGAGCTTGGCCTTGGCCTCCCCATCCCCGGCACGGCTGGCCGGCCCGCCAAGGACACTGCCCTTGGCGGTGATCTTTCGCCCGCCCGCTGGCGGTCGCCACACCTGGTCGAAACCGCGCACGTCACGAAAGTCGCTCACACCTCGTCCTCCCAATAGGCCAGGTTCCCCTTGAACGCGTCGGACAGGCCGCGCACGTGCTCGCGGATCTCGGTGCGGAAGGCCTCGATCGACGACATCTCCGCGTCCAAGACCGAGCCCGGCATCACCGCGGTGTTCATGGCCCGGGCGATCTGGTTGACGTTGACGCCGATGCGCCGAAGCTCCTCCTGCACCGCGTAGAAGGCCAACTCCTCGCGACGGCTAAAACGCGGCCGCCCAAAGAGCCGCCGACGCACAAGCGCCAGCACCCACTCTGTTCGCCGAAGACCCTGGTCGCCCGACACCTCGTCGAGCGCGGCCTGGTCGTCAGGCTTCAGGCGAAGGGTCAGCTTGGTCGACTGGCCGCGTGGCGCGACTGCTGCGCCGGAGGCCTCCGCGCCGACCGCCTGGGCGACCATTTCACGAAGCTTCTTGGAGCGGCCGGACGACGCGAGCGCGTCGAACTTTGCGGCGAGATCATCGGGGAGTTGGAAGGCGAACATGGCCATCAGCGGAGCGTAATTTATAAAAACGCCGGCGCAAAGCCTATCCTGCCCTCACACCCATCGGACATACGCTCCCTACGACGTTCCCACGATTCCCCATATCCACGGCCAAGATTCTCCGCCGAGAACCCGCGCGGCAACTTGCCTCAAAGTTGCCTTTGAGGCTGGCTAACAAGAAAGAGCTAAGGGGCGTTGCCCCTCGCGCGCGGGGCGTGAAGTCTCCGCTTCGCTGCGACCGGCCGGGGGGTGTCCCCGACCTTCCCTCGCTGCGCTCAGTGCAGCCGGGTGATCCCCCTCCCCCGGCCGCGCCCCACTTGCTACCCCCGCCTCGCCGGCGGGCAGGGGTGCAGGCAGGCCGCACCCTGCTTGTAACGACAACCGCGCCAAACCGGCCACGAGCGTACCGGAGTTCAAGTTTGCAGTTTCGAGATCTCGCCCGCCTCGCCAGCTCACCCCGCGCCAACTTCGCCGCTACGAACGCGAAGGGCTCATCCGCCCAGCCTCCACCGACGAGGGCGAGCCTCAGTACACGCCGCAATCCGCGCCCCTGGCCCGGCGCATCAACGTGCTGGTGGACCTGGGCTTCACCACCGGGGAAATCCGTACCTTCCTTGACCGCATCGACGATCAGCCGTCCGAACGCTACGCGCACGTCAGCGATCTGCAGGGCCGACGTATCGCCAAGATCGACGCGGTGATCTCTAAGCTGAAAGCAACGCGCGCCGAGCTGGTCGGCCTGCTGGTTACCGACGAGGGGCTAGACGTCCAGGATCAGGCGGCGGCCGTCCGGCGTCAGTAGCGCCAGCAAGGTGTCGTATTTCCAGCTGGCCAGCGCGGCCAGGAACACCGAGGCGCCTTGGTAGGCATAGGCGTACCAAGGCAGCCCGCCTTTGAAGACCGCAAAGCTGATGAAGGCCAGCGCGCCCAGGACGACAAAGCGCGCAGTAGGAACTGCACGACGCCTCGGCAATAGAGCAGCACGAAAAAACGCCGCGTAACGCAGCCCCGTCAACATCGCGCGCAGGACCGCGCGGAGTATGCCGGGAAGATCCAACTACGCGCTCCGTGACCTCACCAGCCGAATGTCGGCCACGGCGGTCGGCTCGGTCGCCCCCCCGTCGAACACTACCAGCGCCGTCTCTGGATTGGGCCCGGCTCAAGCAACAGGCGGCCCGTGCGCTTGCCGACCTTAACGTCAAACCCTGCGACCTTACCGCGCGAGGAGCTTGGCTTCGCATCAGACGCCTCGGCAGTGGCGCCAGTTTGCACGTGCAAACTCCCCTCCCCTGCCCCGGCTTTGACCGCGCCCTTGCCCGTAGCAGGCGCACCCTCGACCGTCTTGCCGGCTTTGGGCGCGGGCTTCAGTTCGCCGACAGCGCCACGGCCTCGCGCATCGTAATCCCGTCTCCGCGTTCGTTGACCAGAGACTGGGTACGGGCCGCGTCGCGCTTCCAAGCGATGGAAAGCTCATAGAGGTCCGCCGCGCCCAGCTTGGCGCCAGCGCCTTCAGCTCGGGCGGCAAGTCGCGCAGCGCCGCATAGATCGAGATCGCTTCCTTGGACCGGCCAAGCTTTTCGCCGACCTGCGCCTGATTGAGCCCCAGCGCCATCAGCCGTTCGACCGCCGTGGTCATTTCCGCCGTGTTAAGCGGCTCGCGCTGATCGTTCTCGATCACCTGGGCGGCCAGGATATCGACCTCGCTGGCGTCGCTGGTGGAGATAACCGCCGGGATGGTCTCCAGGCCCGCCAGCCGCGCGGCGCGGAAGCGTCGCGCGCCAAACCGGATCATGTAGCCCTTGTCGTCCTTGGGCCGCACCGTGATGGGCTGCAGCACCTTGTGCTCGCGCATCGAGGCGGCCAGGTCGGCGATCTCGGCGTCGTCAAATCCGGTGCGCGGATTGTTGGGATCCTCGTAGATCTCCGTTAGCGGCAGCTCCTTCAGGCGCGAGCCGTCCGGTTCTCCGCTGTCCTCGACCAGGCCGCCACAAGCGCCGCGAAATTGGTGGTCATGGCGTTGATCCTCTAGGTGGCGACGGCGGCCGAAAGGCGGCCCCTTGATTGTCGTCAGCACGCCGCGAATTTCCTTGGCGGCGTCCTGGGCGGCCTTCTTCTTGATGGTCCAGACCGGGGGCCTTCAAGCTGACGGCCTCGGCGTAACCCTGGCGCTGGGTGAGCACCCCCTCGAACATCAGCGAGGTTCCGCCCTGGGTCAGCAGGGTCTTGAGGTTCTCGCGCTGGCGCGGCGAGGTGCTGACAAACCGCGAGGGCAGCAGCCCCAGAAAGTCGATGCGCCGCCCGCCACGGGCTTGGTCCTCGACCAGCTTGATCTGCTTGCGCAGCTTGCCGATGCCCAGCAGCGAATAGTCTTCCAGGTCGATGGGCGAGATCACCAGATCGGTGACCAAAAGCGCCGCGAAATTACCCACCCCAGGTCGGCGGGGTGTCGATGACGCAATAGTCGAACTGGTCCTTCAGCGCCTCGAAAGCGCTTGGCCATGGCCGGGATGGCGTCATTGAGCTGGGCGTCCACATTGTGCAGCTTGTCGTCGGCGCGCAGCACCGTGATGCCCGGCAGGCCCTCAAGCTTCTGGTCGGGCCGAAGAACACAAGGCGCTGCTCAGGCCGCCCTTGCGCTCAGCGTCCAAGGTGTGGCTGGCGTTGTGGCCTGGGGGTCCAGGTCTATGAACAGGACGCGCGTAGCCGCTTCCTCGGCCAGGAACCAAGCCAGATGGATGGCCAGCATGGTCTTGCCGACGCCGCCCTTCTGGTTGTTCACGACGATGGTCTTCATGCGCTTTTCTTCCTGCCCGAGCGCTCGGGGGCGTCGGTCGGCCAGTTCGTTGTCGTTGACGGTGAACCCCGCCGCTTTCAAGGCGCGCAACACGATCACCGAAGCGTCACGCCCTGGTCGGCGGCCTGCTTCTTCAGCTCGTCGCGAAGCGCCGTCGGGACCTTCATGTTGAGCATGGACTCGCCAGCCTCGTCGCTCACATCCATGCCCCACCAAACCCTCAAGACCGCGCCGCGAAGGCGGCCGAGTCGTTGTGATTCAGCATAGTCAAAAGATAAAGAGGTTTCAGCCGTCATCGCGGCGGTCCTCCTGATTTTCTCGCCAGAGCAGCCAAGCGCCTTCGTCGGTGGGCGGGCGTGAGACCCGCCCGACCAGGGCCAGCGCGACGAATACAAGCAGGGCGACAAGCATGGGCGTCCTCCATCGGTGGCCGCCTAAGCGGCCACCTCCTGCTGGGCGGCCTTGGCCGCGCCGGGCTGGTAGCTTTCCAGGAGATCGACGGCGCGCTGGGCGTGACCTGCGGCGGTGAAGATGAACCGCTTGTCGTCCTTCAGGACCTTCAGCCACGAGCCGATATAGGCGGCGTGGTCTTCGATGTGGGAAGGGCAAAGGCCCAGGATCGCGCCGACGAAGGCCGCGCCCAGTTCGGCGCAACATTCCTCCTTGGCGTAACCCGCGTCGCCGAAGGTCTTGCGGCCAAAATCACGGTCCAGGCGCGAAGGGTGGCGCGTCCAGTGGATGAGCTCATGGGCCAGGGTCGCGGCGTGGTGCTCGGCGTCGGCGAAAAGGTCCAGCGGCGGCATGTGGATGTCGTCGGTGCTGATCCGGTAGAAGGCCCGGTCCCGGTGTTGATCACCTTGGCGGGGATGTTGGCGAAAAACGCATCGGCCGCTGTGATCCGCTCGGGCAGGGGGCTGGGCGGGGCCGCTTTGACCACATAGCGCTCGGGCAAGCCGTCGATCTGCTGGCTGTTGAACACCGTGTAGGCCTTCAGCCACCGGCGCACGGTCGGACCGTCGTCTCCGTCGCACTGGCCAACGCCCTCTTTGTCGGGCGCGTCCTGGTCGCCAAAGACGCTCTGCCCGGCCTTGACGACTTTGCTGCCCCGCTCGCCCTTTCGCACGCACCCGCCCAACTCCAGCGCCTGCTGGAAGGTCATCCAGTAGGCGGAGGCAAAGCCGTGTTCGTGGGCCGCGCCCCACAGCATCAGCACATTGATGCCGCGATAGGGCTCGCCGTTGAACCGCAGGGGGCGAAGCGATCCGCCCGCCGAGCGCCAGGGCTGCTCCCATGGCTTGGTTCCGGCCTCCAGGGCCTTGATGATCTGGTCGGTGACGTGCTGGTGAACATCGAAACGTTCGGTCGGCGCGGTCTTGGTCGAGGCCTTGCGGCGGCGGGCTTGCGGCGCTTGGAGGTGGGGGATTTGGTCATGTCCGGGCTCCGTCTCTAAGGCTCAAGAATACATCTTTATGTTTTCGGAGGTTAGAAGATAAAGATGTTTTCTTTCCCTTGTCGGCTTGGGGTTGGCTCGCTTCTTTCGCGATCCAACCGGCTAGGCCGGCGCCAATGAGCGGGGGTAGCAAGGGGGCGGCCAGGGCGAGGGAGGGGGATCGCCCGACCTGCACGACCAGCGGGAGGAAGGTTGGGGAAACCCTCGTTCTGGGTCGTAGACTTCACCGCCTCCGCGCGAGGGGCGAGGCCCCTTAGCTCATCGACTGCAAGGAGGGCGGGCCGCAGGCCCGCGCCGTTTGGCCGGGTTTGCACGTGCAAACCCGGGGTCTGCCACCCGGTCAGCAGAAAGCCGTTTGCACGTGCAAACCGGCCTCTGAAGAGAGCGGGCCGGGGCGCAAGGCCCCGGCGTCGGAGACCTATTCGGCGGCCATGGGAACCTCGTCCTCGTCCCACGGCGCGCCCTCATCAAGACCGTCGTCATCCTCGGCGCCATAGGCCGCCTGTTCGACCGCCTCCTCGTCCTGGACGATCTCGCGCGGACGAAGGATGGTCGGCAGCCAGCCCTTGCCCTCCAGGCGCCGCTCAGCCTCGGCCGCCAGTTCCTGCTTCTTGAGACCGGCGATATTCTCGGCCGCCTGGGCGGTCGTGGCCTCTTGGACCGCCGCGACGATCAGGAGCTTGGACACCCGGCCAAAGTAGCCCTGCGCCGTGGGCGCCCACCATTGGGCCATGTCCAGGTCCAATGCCTTGGCCAGATGATCGGACGCCACCTGCCGGGCGCTGTTGTCCTTCTCGAACGGCTGCTTGATCGCATCGACCATCTGGGAGGCGGCGTAGGCGACAAGCTCCATGAGCTGGTCGGTGTCGCGCGCCATCAGGTACGGCCACAGGTCGGCATGGCTGAGCGGCAGCAGCAGCATCATGCGCCCCTGGACATGCTTGAGGGCCTCGCCCGCCTTGGTGGCCTCGAACCCCTCGGCGTGCTTGCGCGGATGGTTGGCCGACAGATCGGCCTGAAGGTTGATGGTCGAGGCGGGGGACGAGCGATGGCCCGCGCCATAGTGGGTCAGCAGCAGCAGCGAATGGACGATAGCGACGAACGCCACGTCGGGTCGCTCGATCAACGCCGCGCGCAAGGCAGCGTGCGATGGGCGGTCAGGTCCAGCACCAGCTTGTCGGGGAGGCGCCGACCGCCTTCTTGGTGCGCTCACGCGCTATGGATGCGCCGCCCTCCGTCGCCTTGCCGTCGAGCTTGCGCAGAGCCTTGGTGTCCGCGCCTGGCTTGGCGCAACCGCGCTCGATCCGAAGCGCGCCGTCATCGCCGATCGTCACGATGGCGCCGGTGATCGCCTTGACCTCGGGCGCATAGACCTCCACGCCGGAGCTTTCCAAGTCATAGATCAGGTCTTCGATCTGGCTGACGCGCTCGGCCGCTTGCTCCGTCTGCGGGTCCAACTCCTCCAGCTCTCGCATCTCGGCGGTGAGCTCCTCGATCCGGGCCAAGGCCTCGGCCGACACCGGCGCGACGGGTGGGATAGGCTCGGCCATAGGTTTGCGACAGGCTGTAGTCGAAGCGCAGCGTGGTCTCACCCATGCCCAGCCCTCCGGTTCCAAAGCCCTGGCCTCAGCCTCCAGGGCCTCGCTGGCCAGCCGCTCCAGAAGCGTCAGATCGGTGATGAACCCCGCATCGTCGGCCTGGGCGAAGAGGTCCTGGCTGACCGCGCCGCCCGCCGCTCGGTAGGCGTCTAGCCCCACGAACTTGGCCGTTGCGTTCGTCTGGCTGTTGACCCGGCCACCGATCAGACGCTGCTTGACCCGGTAGGCCTGCCGGTCGTGTTCAGGGACGTCGAAATAGGCCGCTTCCTGCTCGCCGTGGTCATCGGTCAGGGTGAAGGCCGCCATATGGTCCAGCGTCACCGCGTTGGCCCGGAACAGCTCCATTAGGCGCGGCGACACCGTGGCCAGCTTCAGCCGCCGCTCGACGATGCGCGGGGCGACCGAGAAGCGCTCTGCGATCTCCGACACCGTCTTGCCCGTCAAGCTGAGGGCATAAAAGGCGGCGAACTGGTCGGCCGGGTGAGGGGCAAGCCGCACATTGTTTTTCCGCGATGCTCTCCTCCAGCGCCGTGGCCTCGTCGGACAGACAACGCACGGCACCGGGAAGGCGCGGGCGATCTCCTTGCGGTCGGCCAAGATGTTCAGCGCCCGAAGGCGGCGCCCGCCGACATGGACCTCGAACGGCCGGTGGCCTTGCCCTTGCTGTCGTGCTGGGCGGTGACCCGAAGGTTTTGCAGCACCGTCTTGCTGGCCCCGATTTCGGCGACCAGATCGGCGGTGTCCACCTCGCCTTGGCGCATGTTGTTGGGCGACAGGACCAGCTTGTTCAGTTGGATTTCACGAACGGTCATCGGTTGAACTCCGTCTTGGGGTTGGGGTCGATGCTTTGCGCATCTACCCCTGCCCGCCGGCGAGGCTGGGGGTAGCAACCGGGGGACGGCCGGGGGGAGGGGGATCACCCGGCCTGCACCGAGCGCAGCGAGGGAAGGTGGGGGACACCCCCCGGCCGGTCGGAGCGCAGCGCAGACTTCATCCCCGGGCGCGAGGGGCGACCGCCCCTTAGCCATACGCCACGCCTGCGTGGCCAAAGGACCGATGGGTCTCGCACGCGAGACGCCGCCGCTGCTGCTGGAGGAGATGACCGTCATGCCTTGCCGCAATGCTGGTCCCCGGGAACCCAAGCGAGGCCATTGCATTTTCACGGAGCTTGACCGCAACGGCACTGTTCGAGGGCTGCACGCGACGATGTCTGACGACGCCTACACCTTTCTTGGAAACTCCAGGGCCGGCGCGACGCTGTTCATGGATATTGCCGGATTTGAGAGCGACGACCTGGCGCGCGCTCACGCCGTGAGCCTTTTGGATCAGCACCACAGCACTGACCTCGTGGAAATCTGGCGGGCCACGCGCCTCATCGGTCAAATCCCGCGCCTAGACCCGGCGGGGCCTGCCGCCATAGGCGGCTAGCAAGCCCGCGGCTTGCCTGGCGCGACGCGCCGCCCCGTAGCAGAAGTTTGCACGTGCAAACTCAGCGCCTGACGACGACCAGAACTCCACCGCGCACGCTGCCAGCTAAATCGCTGGCGCCTTGGCGGTCCTCGCTTGCTCTATGGGGGAGCCGCTCGGCCCGCCATCGCCGTGGATTTCTGGACGAGGCCGAGTCTAGCGGTCTTTGTCGCCAGGAAGAGGGTCGATAGGGGAGGGGGCCTGGTCCTGCGAGGCGTTTCGCCAGGCCTGCTCTTTGCTGACCTCGACGATCGTCCGCCCGGCGCGAAGATGCTCGGCAACCTGGTGGCGCGCCTTTTCAAGCAATCGGCCCTGGGCCTCGACATCATGGGCCATGGCGCTGCCAACCACGGCGGCGATCTTGTCCAGGTTTGCCCAAGCCGCCTGGAAGCTGCCGTCACCGCTGGCCAGCGCCGCTTCGCGGCTCATCGCCAAGAACTGCGCGGCCCGCTCAGGGCCGCGACCGTCCTCGGCCCGTTGCAGGGTCTGGATGCGCGCCAGGATCAGCTCGGCCATCGGCTCGGTCTTGGCCAACTCGAACCCGATCCGGGAAGCCTCGTACCAGGCCGCCTGGTCCTCGGGCCGGATCCGAAATTCAAGCCAGCGCGTTCGGCCACGCCGCCCAGCCAGATGCGCTGGGTGCGGCCATTGCCTTCGATGAAGGGGTGGGCGGCATTGATCTCGGTGATGAAGTTGGCTGAAGCCACAGCGAAACCTTCCGCCGACAAGCCCTTCAGCTCGCGGAAGGCGGCAAATTGCTTTTCCATCCAAGGCGCGATCTGCTCGGGCGGCGCGAACGGCGTGGGGCCACGGCCGGTCGTGTAGGTCCGCTCCTGGCCCGCCCACGCATAGAGGTCCTGGAAAAGATGGAAATGGATGGCCTTGAACGCGGCATAGGTCGGCTCGCCTGCGCGAGCGGGCATGCCTTCTTCGATGCGTGTCGGTGAAGAGACGTTCGGCAGCGTCGAGCGAGGCTGCATCGCGCAGCCCCAACTCGTTCACCAGCACGCGGCTGCCCGGATAAAAAACCCGCTCGAACGCGGCGCGCTCGGCGTCCTTGCGATCGCTCACTAGGCCTTCTGGGCGAAGTAACCGCGCAGGGCGTCGCGCTTTTGGGCGGGGCTTTTGCCCTCCGCGTCCAGCCGGGCCATCAACTGGTCAGCCGGGGTCGCGACGCACGCCCTCGATGTCGTTGTTGGCGCTCATCTGCTCGCGGCGCCAGGCCACGTCTGCGGGATCGGATGAGGACCAACGGCCCATGGGAAACTCCTTCGAACACCACGGAATATAGCATCTGGTAGGGGAGGGGGCCAGCCCGGCGGCTGGCCCGACCCGGTCAGTATTCGCTGGCCAGCATGATAGTCACAACGCGCCGGGTGAGCTCGGCGCTCCACTTGACCGGCGAGTGCTCGTCACGCTCCGGGTGATAGTAGTCGATCTTCCAAAACAGGCGCTCGCCAAAGCTCGAACGCCCCGAAATCACGCTCGCCATAGGGATCATCGCCCTCGTCGAAATCGGTAAACCTCGCCAGTCGGGTGGCGAGCTCAACTCCCCGATCCTCCCCGTTGGCGGCCTCGGCGATCAGGGCGGCGACGCCGCCCGTCGCCAGCCAAGTGGCGTTGACGGTCTTGGGCGCGGTGCGCGCCAGATCGTTGAGGCGGGCGGTTTCCACGGTGCGTTCGGCGTCGCTGGCGAACAGGGGCTTGTCGGTCACGGGTCGATATCCGGTCAGGGGATGCCTTGCGCATCAACCCCTGCCCGCCGGCGAGGCGGGGGTAGCAAGCGGATGACCGGGGGAGGGGAGGGGGATCGCCCGGCCTGCACGACCCAAGGGAGGAAGGCGGGGACACCCCAAGGCCGGTCTTCCGCGCGCGAGGGCCAGGCCCCTTAGCCAGCGGTCAAGGAGGCCCTCCGGAGGCCCCGCCTCCGTCCTAGACGACGCCAGCGCGCTGGACGGCCAGCGCAAGACATTCTGGTCAGGCAGCGCCGCGCCGATGGAGGGCGGCGCGACAATTGTTAGCTGGGCAACGCTAAGGTCGAACGGAAGCAGAACAGGATCATCAGGCGGCGCCGCGCACGTCCACATAGACCCAGGTCGAGGGCCGGGCGTTCTCGGTCTTCAGCATCGGCGGACCATCGACGATCTCAATCTTGGCCACCGTGCCCAGGGTGATCTGCTGGCCGGTGGTGGTGAGGATCGGCAACGTCCGCAGGCCCTCCAGGCTGTCCCGCAATTCGCGCGGATAGCGGACGTTGATCGGATAGCGGGCGACGCCCTCCACCGTCTCGCCAACCGTTTCACCGCCGATGGCGCCGGAGACGATCTCATGAACGTCGGCGATGTTGAGCCCGTAGCGACCGGCCGCGGCGCGGTCGATGTCGACGTCCACATAACGCCCGCCGGTAAGCCGCTCGGCGAGTGCCGAGCTGACGCCGGGCGTGCGCTTGGCCACCGCTTCCACCTGGCCCGCCAAGCGGTCGAGCTGGGCGAGGTCGGTCCCCGACACCTTCACTCCGATGGGGCTCTTGATCCCGGTGGCCAGCATGTCGATCCGGTTGCGGATCGGCGGACCCAGACGTTGGCGAGCCGGGGACCTTCACCACCCGGTCCAGCTCCTCGGTGAGTTTCTCTGGTGTCATGCCCGGCCGCCATTGGTCGCGCGGCTTGAACTGGATGGTGGTCTCGAACATCTCCAGCGGCGCCGGATCGGTGGCGCTCTCGCGCGGCCGGCCTTGCCGAACACGCTCTTCACCTCCGGCACGGTGCGGATCAGCCGGTCGTCTGCTGGAGCAGTTCCGAGGCCTTGGCCGCCGAGATCCCCGGCAGGGCCGAGGGCATGTAGAGCAGGTCGCCTTCGTCCATCGGCGGGATGAACTCGCCGCCCAGCCGGCTCAGCGGCCAGGCGGTGGTCGCGAAGGCCACTAGGGCGATCAGCAGGACGGTCCTCGGCTTATGCAATACCCAGTCAATGGCCGGGCGGTAGGCGGCGGTTAGCCAGCGGTTCAGCGGGTTGGCGTCCTCGGCCGGGATGCGGCCGCGGATGAAGTAGCCCATCAACACCGGGACCAGGGTGACCGACAGGATCGCCGCGCCCCGCCATGGCGTAGCTCTTGGTGAAGGCCAGCGGCGAGAAGAGGCGCCCCTCCTGCGCCTGCAAGGCGAACACCGGCACGAAGCTGAGAGTGATGATCACCAGGCTGAGGAACAGGGCCGGGCCGACCTCGGCGGCGGCCTCGTCACCACGCGCCAGCGGGGTCTCGCCCTTCAGGTCTCCGCCCGGATGCTCGTGGGCCCAGCGCTCCAGCCGCTTGTGGGCGTTCTCGATCAT